>NZ_JBIRWQ010000002.1:0-53362 GCF_044388125.1 Actinoplanes sp. NPDC020271 | reverse complement strand
TCACGGCTCGCGGTGGGCCATTCGATCGAGGCGGCGTGGCGTTCGGTGGGCTTGCCGGTCTGTCGTTCGTTCGGGGTGACCAGGCGCTTGGCGAGTTCCGACTGGTCGGTGCGGCCGACCGAGGGCCACTTCACCGCGGAGACCTGCCGCTCGCCGGGGCCCGTGGTGGCCGGCGGTTCGACCGGCTCGGTGCGGGCGGCAGTGGGCCATTGAACGGTGGCGACCGACTTCTGCGGTGCGGTGGCGGACCAGTCGGTGAGGTCTTCCTCCTCGTCCCACTCGCCGGTCTCGTCGCGGGTTGCGGTGGGCCACTCGACGCGTTCGGCGACCTCGGCGCGGCTGGCGAAAGGCCATTCAGCGCGGGTCGGGTGGTCGTCGGTGGCGGGCCAGGTCGTCGACTCCGCATGGGCCTGGCCGGCCACGGCAGCGGTCATCGCGGTCTCGAGGTTCGCGCCCAGATATGCCTCGGCGGCGGCGAGTTCCTCGGCGCCCGCCTGGGCGAAGGCGAACTGGGCGGCGATCCCGG
Source organism: Actinoplanes sp. NPDC020271 (assembly GCF_044388125.1). Classification (NCBI taxonomy): domain Bacteria; kingdom Bacillati; phylum Actinomycetota; class Actinomycetes; order Micromonosporales; family Micromonosporaceae; genus Actinoplanes; species Actinoplanes sp. NPDC020271. The sequence goes on along the minus strand of NZ_JBIRWQ010000002.1, from coordinate 52,836 downwards.
CCAGGGCGGTGTGCTCCCCCGCCGGTTCCGTCTGCCCGGTCATCTCCTCGTCGACGATCCCGGCGAAGAGTTCCTCGTGATCAGAATCGGTCACAACCGCGTGGCTGAGAAGATCGGTCTCGTGGGCGGCGGCGAGGTCGGCCTCGGCGGCGGCCTCCACCTCGGCCAGTCCGATGTCGTCGGCGTCCGTCCAGGCGACCAGGTGCTCGCGCTCGACGACGTCCGGATCCGCGAAAGTCCGCGGCGGTTCGCCGGCGGGGGCGGAGGCCGTCTCGAACGACGCTCCGGCTGCCCCGGCGAATGCCTCGGGAGCGGACGCCGCGCCGGCGAAAGCACCGGATGCGGGTGGCGCGGTGCTGAACGCCGGGACAGGGCCGTTCGCGACCGCGGCCGCGAGTTCGTCCGCCGAGAGGGGCTCCCGTTCGACCTGCTCGGCTTCGGCGGTGCCGACGTCGTACGGGGAAGGGGTCTTGACCGTGGTCTCCGCGACCGTCTCGCGATGGCCCGCGGCATAGCCCTCCGCGGCGTCCCCGATCGGGTGCTCGATGCTGCTCGGGGGTGCCGGCGCGACCGCGAGCTCGGGCGTCTCCTCCTCGGGCAGGTTCGCGAACGCGGCCTCGATCGCGGCCCGCAGGCGGGTCTCCTCGCGCTCCCGTTCCAGGTACCAGGCGGTGCCCCAGACGCGGTGCAGCTTCCAGCCGAGCGCGTCGAGTACCTGCTCCCGGATCCGGTCCCGGTCACGGGCGGTCGGCGCCGAGTCGTAGGAGGTGCCGTCGCACTCGATGCCGAGCACGAACGGGGCGTTGCGGCGGGCCGACCGGCGGACGGCGAGGTCGATCCGGAAGGCACCGGCACCGACCCGGCTCTGCACCCGGTAACCCCAGCCGTGGATGACGTCGCGGACCGAGTCCTCGAACGGGGTCTGGGACTCGGCGTGCTCCGGCTCCTCCAGCCCGAGGGCAGGGATCCCGTGGGCGGCGTAATCGAGGAAGCGTGCCAGGTGACGCAGGCTCTCGTCGGTCTCCGACAGATCCCGGGCGCGGACCGCGGAGATCACTTCGAGGCGGCGGCGGGCGCGGGTGGTCGCCACGTTGAGCCGGCGCCAGCCGTCACGGCCCTCCAACCGGCCCAGATCGTTGCCGATCGCGAAGATCACCACGTCGCGTTCGTCGCCCTGGACCGCGTCGAGGTTCTTGATGAAGAAGCCGCGCAGGCGGTCGTCCTCCAGCGGGACGACCATGTCGGCGACCGCCGCCTCGACGTCGTCGGCGTCCGCCGCCGTGCAGACCACCACGCCGAGGCTGAGCTCCGGCCGGGTGACCAGGTGGTGGGCGACGCGGGTGGCGACCATGCCGGCCATCGTCATCTCGCCGCCGGCCGAGTAGAGCTGCACGCCTCCGTCCGGGCCGGGCGCCGCCACGGCCGGGAACGTGGTGAGCCGCCCCTGGTAGAAGGCGTGGTTGGCGAAGGCGATCAGCGACTCGTCCCGGCTGCGGTAATGCGTGGCCAGGTCCAGGACCCGGAACGCGCCGCAGCTCAGGGCCAGGTCGAGGATCGACGATCGATCGCCGCCGGGGATCGGGACGGCGGGCAGCTGACGGTCGTCGCCGCAGATCACCAGGGCGTTGCCGCGGTAGGCGCAGGTGATCGCGTCCGGCACCGGCACCCGCGAGGCCTCGTCGATGATCACCACGTCGAAGTGCAGGTCCTCGGGGAGCAGCCGGCTCACGTCGGCCGGGGACATCACCAGGCACGGCTTGACCGCCATCGCCGCATGGGCGGTGCGGGTGAAGAGCTCGCGGACCGGCAGGCGGCGGCCCTGGGCCGCGGCGGTCGCACGGAGCAGGGCGGCCTCTCCCGCGGCGGCCTCGGCCGGCTGGAGCGCGTCGACCGCGTTCATCACCTCGGCCGCGGCGGCGCGCTGCAGACCTGCGTCCCACAGGCGGAACTCGGCGACCAGGCGGTCCCGGGAAGCGGCGTCGAGCGGGGCGAGCCGGTCGTCCTCCCGGATGATCGCGTCGGCCCACGACTGGAAGAGCGCCCGGCCGAGCACCGGCAGGATTTGCTCGACCGGCAGGTCCTCGCGGGCGCAGAAGTCGACCACGGGGTCGAGGCCGTGCTCGGCCAGCACCGTGCGGGCGGCCTGGTGATCGAACCACTCCTGCTGGCCCCGGTTGTCGTCGAGCAGCTCGCGGAGCAGCTCACGGGCGGTCTCCCGCTCGTCCAGGGCAGCGCTGAGCGCGGGGTGCCGGCTGGGTGCGAAGGCCCGCAGGATCCAGTCCCGGGCGGACTGCCACTCGGCGACCCGGGCCGGCAGGGTGTCGCTGGGCCGGGTGCGGCCCAGGATCTCGGCCTGCTCGGCGGTGAAGGCGATGTCCGCCCCGTTGCGGATGCGGCGGGCCTCGGAGGTCCAGGCCATGGCGGCGGCCAGCGCCTCCACGTCGGTCTGGGTGCCGCGGTAGGCGTCGCCCAGGACCTTGGCGTAATCCTTGGCGTTGGAGGTCAGTGCCGCGGCGGCCTCCGAGGCACTCTCCCGCAGCAGACCGACCGCGGCCGCCTCGGCCAGGGTGAAGTCCCGCGCGGCGGCCACGCTGTAGGCCTGCACCAGCTCGGCGACGGCGGTGAACGGTTCGACGTGCGAGCGCAGCCAGGTGACCGCGTCGTGGATCGGCCCGTCGGCGAGAGCCGGCCGGGGCGCGGGTTCCGGCGACGGGCGCAGCGCGGCCGTCCAGCGCTCGAACTCGCGGCCGGCCTCCCCCACGATCCGGATGATCGCGCTGTTCGGGGTCGGCGCGCAGATCCGCTCGATCAGCGTGGGCAGTGCCTCCGGCGGGGTGATCCTCAGGGTCTCCTCAACGGTGTTCAGCGCCCGCTCGATCCCGTCGAAGTCGGTGTCGAGCCGCTGCCAGTGCCGGCCGAGGATGCCGGCGTACTCGCGCTCGGCGTCGTCCAACTCCTCCAGGGCACGTTTCCAGGCCGCCGCCGCGCTCAGGTTGGCGACCGCCTGGGAGCTCTTCACGCCCGGCCGGGCGATCTCCGCGGCTGCCTTCTTGTCCCGGCGGTAGGGTGCCCGCAGCTTGCCGATCCCCTTGTACTGGCTGGCGAACCGCTGGGCCAGTTCGTCCACCGGCTCGGCCAGCGCGTTCTCGCTGAAGTGTTCACGGGCCCGGGCCTCGGTGGCCTTCACCACGCTGACGACCCGGCGCAGGTTGCGCATCGCGGCGCGCGCGGCATGCGTGCCCATGGTGTCGAACCAGGCCGGCTCCGGCTTGTCCGGGCGCGACAGCAGGTCGACGATGGCCGCCAGCCGGGGCAGGTCGGTGAACGCCACGACGTTGGGCAGGCCGAGCCGGGCGGTGACCCGGTCCAGGCTGTGCTGGTGCTGCTCCAGCCGGTCGGCCTCGTCGGCGAATCGCCGGGCCAGGCCCCGGGCCTGCGCGGCGGTCAGCGGCAACAGCTCGACCGCGGGCGGCTTCAGGTGGGCCAGGCTCGGGATGAGCGGCAGTTTGCTCGGGGAGGGCAGGGCGCTCCAGGTCACCCCGGCCTTCGCACGGACCGCGTCCTCGGCCTGGTGCAGCGTCTTCAGGTGGCGCAGCAGACCCTCGGCGGCCCGGGCCACCGGCTCCAGGCTGGGCATCGTGAGCCACTCGTCGGCGGCCTCGGGCGGACGCCGGGCGCCGTGCCCGACCAGCGTGGTCAGCGTGATCGCCTCGCCGATCGAGCCGATCAGGAACGCCTCGGCCAGCGGGTCCCGTTCGATCGCCTCGATCAGGTGGTCCAGGGCGGACTGCGCCTGGTGCAGCCGGGCGTCGAGGCGGTTGCGGTCGATCACGTCGCGCCACAGGAAGTCGTCGCCCTCCCGGGCCGGGCGCCACGACCGGCCCAGACGCTCGGCGGCGTCCCGGACCCGCTGCAACGACTGCGTGGTCAGCGGGATCGGCAGTTCGGCCGGGGCCGGCGCCTGCGCCACGTCGGTCATCTGCGCGCACATGCCCAGCACGTCGTGCAGGCGGTGGCCGAGCGGTTCACGGACCTCGTTCATCGCCTCGGCGTACGCGTTGAGCCGCTGCCGGTGTTCGCGCAGCGACTCCCGCTCGTCGGTGGAGAGGTCCGGCGGCGGCAGCGGGATGAAGTCGAGCGCGGCGGCCAGGGCGGCCGCGACCTGGTCCCGGCCGGTCCGCCCACTGTGCAGTTGCAGCAGGTAATCGTGCAGTCCGGTGGGTTCCAGCCGGTTCAGGACGGTGTCCAGGGCGGCGGCCTTCTCGGCCACCAGCAGCACCCGGCGGCCGGCGTGCAGAAGGACGCCGATCATGTTCGCGATGGTCTGCGACTTGCCGGTGCCGGGCGCGCCGCGCATCACGAAGCTGCGCCCGTGCAGGGCCGCGGTGATGCAGGCACGCTGGGCGGCGTCGGCGTCCAGCACCAGCGGGACGTCGTCCGGGCCGGCCACCTCGTCGATCCGGCGGCCGGCGATCACCTCGAACCGGAACGCGTCCGACTGTGCCTCCGGCTCGGTGGCCAGCGCGCGGACCACCGGGTGGGCGAGGATCCGCCGCTCGTGGTCGAGCAGGTCGGTGTACATCACCTCGCGGTGCACGGCGAAACGGGTGAGCATCACCGCCTCGTCGGAGTGCCAGTCCGGGTGGTCACCGAGTGCGGCGTCCAGGCGGGCCCAGAAGACGGTGACGTCCAGCGCGGCCAGGCTGTCCACGGCAGGCAGCTCGATGTTGTGCCGGCGCAGGCAGATGTCCAGGGCCGGGTTGACGATCGGGTCCTCGGCGCGGGCGCGCAGCCGCGGGTAGTCCTGCGGGTCCGGGGTGACCAGGTCGACCGGGATCAGCAGGATCGGGCTGACGTGCTCGTTCCCGCTGTCCGTCCAGCGGACCGTGCCGACGCCCAGGTACAGCGTGGCGACGCCCTGTTCGAGCAGGTCACGGCGCGCGGTCCGGCGCAACGCCCGCAGCGTGGCATCCATCTCGGCGTCGGGCATCGCGGTCTGGAACACGTGGGAGGCGCGCGGCCGGGGGCCTTCCGCCTGCTCCTCGATGCCCAGGAAGCCGCACTCCCGGCCCTGCTGGAGCGCCTCGACGACGCTGCGCGGCGACGGGCTGACGATCTCGACCACCCCGGGCGCCGTGGTCCGCACGTCGATCAGCGGATTGGCGCCTGTGAGGTCGAGCAGCCCGTCCCGCCACTCTTCCAGCGTTGCCCGCACACGGGCATCAGGCCGCCCGGTCAACCCGTCCGATTGATCCCACCGCATTTTCCCATTCCAGCAAGGCGACGGGCCGCATGGTGGCGTTTTTTCGGGTTAATCCGACGTTCCGCACGGATCGGGCCAGTTGGGGATCCCACCAGCACCAACAGCCCCAGAGGTGTCACCGGAGGTTCGCCCGGCGGCCCGGGGCGGGCGGAAGAGGCCCGGCGGCGGAGGGCCGAGCCAGCGTCGCCCGGGGCGTGGACGGCGCAGGCCCGTGAAGCGGAACGGCCGCCCGTGAGAGGGCGGCCGTTCACGACAGGACGAGCTCAGTCCCAGGTCGGGACCCACCACTGCCAGCCGGCCGGGGCGAGGGGCCAGGCGGCGTCCGGGTGCCAGCCCTCCGGGGGGTACCAGCCGTCCGGCGGGGTCGGCCAGCCCGGCGGGACGACGAACTTGATGCCGGTCGGGGCCGGGGGGATCGCCGGGTGGCGGTTCGGCTCCGGGGCCGGTGAGACCGGGGCGGAGCCGGTGACGGTGGACGCGTGCTTGTTCAGCACCACGGCGGAGAGGGCCGGGATGACCGTGGTCTCGGCGATCTCCCCGGCACCGCCGAACAGGCCGACGGGCGAACCGGTGCTGCCGAGCGTCCCGGTCGCAGAGCTGTCGCCACCGAACGACCGCGACGGCGAACCGGTGCCGTCGAAGCCGCCTGCGGAACCCGCGCCGTCGAACCTGCCGGCGGAACCCACGCCGCCGAAGCCGCCGGCGGAACCCACGCTGCCGAACCCATCGGACGAGTTGACACTGCTGAACGAGCCGGACGCCGAGCCCGCGCCGTCGAACGAGGTCACCGGGGAGCCGGTGGCACCGGACGAGTGCGACGAGCCGGCCGAGTCGAACGGGACCGCCGAGGAGCCCGCGACCCCGAACGAACCGGTCGACGAACCGGCGCCGCCGAACGAACCGGTCGACGAACCGGGACCGTCGAACGAACCGGACGACGAGCCGGGACCGTCGAACGAACCGGCGGGGAACGACCCCGTCGACGAATCCGACCCGTCGAACGAACCGCCGTTGAACGAGCCACCCGAAGCCGGCGAGTTGTCGAAGACCGGGCTGCCGAACAGGCCGGGCGGCGCCGAGCCCGCGGTCGGGGCGGGGCTGGTCGGAACACCGCTGACGCTGCCCGGGAGCGGGGCCGTCGGCACACCCGGGATCGAGTGCGCCGGAACACCGGGGACCGGAACCCCGCTGGTCGGGAAGGCCCCGGCCGGCGACCCGGGAACCGGACCGGACGACGAGCCGGAAGCCGGACCGGACGACGAGGCGGCCGGTGACCCCGACCCGGAAGCCGCGCCGGAGAGAGTGCCGGGAGCCCCGCCGGAGGCCGAGCCGGGCGCTCCACCGGCGGATGAGCCGCGAACCGGGCCGGTGAGGTCGTCGGGCTGCGGACGCCCGGCGATCGTCGGGACCGGGCCGCTGACCGAAGCCGCCCAGCCCGGGACCGGACCGCTCGACTGGACCCACGTCGGGACCAGTTCGCTGCGGTCCATCCAGGTGGGCTGGGCGTCGCTGGGCGTGGCGGCCCAGCTCGGCACCGCGTCGCTGCCGGCCATCCAGCTCGGGACGGCGGACGTGCCGGCGGCCGGCAGGTCGGGGCCGGTCGCGGCCGGCACGATCGGGGTGGTCGCCGGCGGCGGGGACACGGGCGCGACCCGCCCGGTGGCGGCGCTGCGGGCGGCCGAGCCGGTCCAGCTCTCCGGCAGGTCCTGCACGCGGATGACGTACAGCAGAACTTCGGTCTTGTTGGCATTGCTCTTGACGACCGCACGGGCGGCGACGACGAGGCCGCGCTCCGCCTGGTACCGCAGGACGGGCGTGAGCTCGAAGCTCATCTTCGGGCTCAGGTCACCGACCCGGGCGTCACCGAGCCGGACCTCGACGAGATGGTCGGCCATCTCGTGGAGCGTCACGTACGCCCAGCACTCGCCCTCCGGCCGCTGGAACGGCGCGAGCGCGTCGAGGTGCTTCTCCTGCCCGGTGACCTGCAACGCCGAGCCGGTCGGCAGCAGCCGGTGCTCGTGCCGGGGCGGTTCGTTGGCCGGCACCAGCATGTGCGGCTCGGCCAGGTCGAGGCGGATCGTGCCGACGAAGGCCGGCGGCCGCCCGTCGTACTCTCCCCATTCCCGGCCGTGGATCTGCGCGTTGACCTCGGGGATCAGGTTCCGCTTGGTGAGCGCGGTGAGAACCCCGACGTAACGGGCGGCTTCGGGTCGCGGCAGGTGGCCGAGCAGCGCGTTGTCGGCCCAGACCCCGACGGCGTTACGGTCGTGGCGGTTGCTGCGGTCGGGTATCAGCTGGACCGGGACGGTTATGTCGGTTCCCTGTGGGTTGAAGTCGTTCCCGAACAGCGCACGTATCGCCTTGGCGTAGTGCGTCTCGCCGACGACTTCGGCGCTTGCCCAGCCCGCTTGTCCCCAAAGTTGGAACCGATTTGCCACACGGGAACGTTAGTGTCTGCTTTCCGTCAGTCACGTCGTCCGTACGGATGAGTACCGGTGGCCGGACGGTCCGTATCCGGAAGATCAACACTAAGCAGCGTTCAGGAAAAGCCCCGGCAACGTTCCGGGGCTTTTGCCCGACGGACTCCTATTCCCCGAGCTTGATCACCATCTTGCCGGTGTTCTCCCCGCGCATCAGCCCGAGGAAGGCCTCCGGCGCATTGGCGAGCCCCTCGACGACCGTCTCCGCGGCGGAGATCCGCCCCTCGCGCAGCCACCCGCCGACCTCGGCGACGAAGTCGGGCATCCGGTCGTTGTGGTTGCTGACGATGAAGCCGCGCAGGTTCAGCTCCTTGCCGATGGCCAGCGCCAGGTTACGCGGCGCGGCGGGCGCGGACGTCTCGTTGTACTGCGAGATCGCCCCGCACATCGCGACCCGGCCGTACTTGCGCAGCGACTTGATCGCCGCTTCCAGGTGATCGCCGCCGACGTTGTCGAAGTAGACGTCGATGCCGTCCGGCGCCGCCGCGCGCAGCTGGTCCCGTACGGGGGAATCCTTGTAGTTGAATGCCGCGTCGAAGCCCAGATCGTCGACCAGGTGCCGGACCTTCTCGGCCGAACCGGCGCTCCCGATCACGCGCTTGGCCCCGCGCAGCTTGGCGATCTGCCCGGCGACGCTGCCCACGGCACCGGCCGCCCCGGAGACGAACACCACGTCACCCTCGCGGAACTGGGCGATGTCGAGCAGCCCCACGTACGCGGTGAGGCCGGTCATGCCGAGCAGCCCCAGGTACGCCGACGGGGTGGGCGCGGCGGCCGGGTCGACGACGCGGGCGTGCTTGGCGTCGAGCACCGAGTGGTCGCGCCAGCCGAGCCCGTGCAGCACGGTCGCGCCGACCGGCACGCCGGAGGCCTTGGACGCGACGACCTCGCCGATCGCCGCGCCGTCGAGTGCCTTGCCGACCGCGAACGGGGCGACGTACGACTCGGTGTCGTTCATCCGCCCGCGCATGTAAGGATCGACCGACATGAACTGGTTGCGCACCAGCACCTGCCCCTCCGCCGGCTCGGGCGTGGGCAGCTCGACCAGCTCGAAGTTGTCGGCGGTCGGCCAGCCCTTCGGCCGGCTGGCGAGACGGATCTCCTGCATGGCAACGCTCCTGACACGATGGGAACAGCTACTCGACAGTATGTCGAAAAACTCGACACCGCGTCGACTATACGGTCCTGATCGCGTTACCGTGCAGGTCATGAGCCAGAGGCGACGCGGTCCGAGCAAGGGCGACCGGCGCGAACGGGCGATCCTCGACACCGCCCGCACGCTGCTGGGCAGCAAGCCGCTCGCCGAGATCACCATCGACGAGCTGGCCGCCGGCGCCCAGATCTCCCGGAGCAGCTTCTACTTCTACTTCGACTCCAAGCTCGCGGTCGTCGTCGCGCTGCTGCACGGGCTCTCCGGCGAGCTCGGCCGCGACTCCGAGGCCTGGCTGGACGGCACCGGGCCGGACGTGCCGGCGCTGCGTCAGTCCCTCGCCGCCCTCGCCCTCCTCTGGCGTGAGCAGGGCCGGCTCCTGTCCGGGGCGCTCGCCGCGGCGCCCGGCTGCCCGCCGATCGCCCGGTGGCGAGCCGCCCTGCGCGAGGCGCACGTCGACCGTCTCGCCGCCCGCATCACCCGCGACCGCGCGGCCGGTCTCGCCCCCGGCGGTCCCGCGCCGCGCGTGCTCGCGGCGCTGATCGACGACCTGCGCACCGCCGCGTTCGCCGCCACCGACGACCCCTCGGGCCTGGTCGACGACCTGGTCACGGTCGAGTTGCGGATGCTCTACGGCGATTTCCCCGGTTCCCACCCGGCCGGGTGATCGGCCAGGCACCCTGAGGTCATGCGTATCGGTGTCATTGGGGCAGGGCAGCTCGGCGGCACTCTCGCGACGTGGTGTGCCGAGAGCGGACACGAGGTCGCGGTCACCTCCCGGCACCCGGATCGGCTGACCGATCTGGTCGAGCACGGCGACGGCCACATCCGCGCGCTGGCCGTCCCGGAGGCGGCGGCCTTCGGCGAGGTGCTGTTCTTCGCGCCGAACTGGGAATCCGCCCGCGAGGCGATCGACCTGGCGCACGACGCGATGGCCGGCAAGGTCGTCATCGACGCCACCAATCCGGCCCGGGACGGCACCACGCCGGGCGCTCCCGGCCCCGGTGGCCTGGCCCTCAGCGGCCCGGGCACCGGCGGCCCCGGTCCCAGCGGCCCCGGTCCGAGCGGCCCCGGCCCGGGCGGGCTCAGCGCCGGGATCGGATCGTTCGCGCCGGGCTTTCCGTCCGCACTGGACGTGCCGTCCTTCGTCCGCGTCCCGGCCGCCCCCGGGACCAGCCCCGACCCGGCCGTCTCCAGCCGGAGCGGCTTCGAGCAGCTGATCGACTGGGCTCCCGAGGCCCACTGGGTGAAGGCCTTCAACACCATCACCACCGACGTCCTCGACCGCCGCCGCGGCCACGACCCGCTGCTGGCCGAGTGGTTCTGCACCGACCAGCGCGACGCCCGCGAGGCCGCCTGCCGCATCATCCAGGAGCTCGGCTTCGCGCCGTTCTTCGCCGGCGGTCCCGAGGCCGCGCGCCTGACCGAGCCCGGCGGCCCGCTGCAGCAGCTCGAGGTCGACGTGCAGGACGCCAAGGACGTGCTGGCCGAGGCGCTCGCCACCATCTACTGAGAAGATCAACTTCAAGATCTTCCGGTCCTCCGTCCGCCGTGGTCCTTCGCCGCCGCTCCCGCGGGGACCCTTCCGGTCCGAGCAGGGGCGCGGGGCGCCCCTGAACGCTCAGACCGCAAGGGCGGCCTCCATGAGGGGGCACGGTCAGGGCAACAGATCTGTCGTGAAGTCACCCGTCCTCGGCGAGCCGAACCGCCGGCGCGCGGGCACGACGGACGCTGCGGGCGGGCGCCGGCGGCGGGTGAGGTGGTTCTAGGGTTTCGGGGTGGAGATCGTGGAACTGCTGGCTTCGGCGGTGCATCGGTTCGAGGGGCGGCCGAGTGACGGGCCGCGGACGGCGCCGGACGGCGAGTTGGTGCGGGAGGTCCGGTTCAGGGCCGGCTCGGGGATCGTGGGGGATCGGTACTTCAACCATCCGGCTCATCGGGACGCCTCCGTGACGGTGATCGCGCGGGAGTCCCTTCCGGGCGGGGCGGGGCTGGCCCAGGTGCGGCGGAACATTCTGGTCGCGGGGCTGCTGATCGACGGGCGGACGGTCGACGACCTGGTCGGGGAGACGCTAACCCTGGACTCCGGGGACGGGCCGGTGCGGCTGGCCATCCGGCGGCGGGCGAATCCGTGCGCCTGGATGGACGTGACCGTGGGGCCGGGGGCGTTCAAGGCGCTGCGCGGCCGGGGCGGGGTCCGGTGTGTCCCGCTGGACGACGGCGTCCTGCGGACGGGGCCGGTCAGCGCCTCGATCGGGACGGCTGTGGGCGTGCCGTAATCGGCTCTTCAATGCTCAGCGCTCAGCGCGGGCGGAGCCTGGCCGATAAGGGTAAGTCGGACGTCAGGCGGGAGGTCGCGGTGACGACGACTGGCTACCGGGTCTCGCTGGCCCGGACCCTGATGTTCGCCCTCCTGTACGCCGCGGCCGTCTACGCCGGGCGGTGCACCGCGATGGTCGCGGACGGCGTCAGCCTGATCTGGCCCGCGGCCGGCGTCGCGGTCGTCTGGTTCTGCGCGCACCGCGACGCGCCGACGAGGTGGCTCGACACCGTCCTGCTCGCGGTCATTCTGGGTGTCGGGAACTGGCGGACCGGCACCCCGGGTGAGGTGAGCGTCGTCGCCGCGTTCGTCGGCCTGATCCAGGTGTGGATCTTCCGGTGGGCGCTGCGCCGATGGCGACCGAACCTGTGGGGCGCCGGCGGCCGGGATCCGCTGCGCTCCCCGCGGGACCTGTGGGCCCTGCTCGCCGTCACCGTGCTCACCTGCGTCGGGACCAACCTGGCCGGCCTGCTCGGACGGGGCCTGGTCACCGGTTCGCTGCCGGTGGCGCTCTCGGTGATGTCGCTGGCCCGGCACATCGCCAGCATCCTGATCATCGGGGCGGCCGGGATCCACCTCGGCGCCTGGCTGAGCCGCCGCCGGGACCGGCCACCGCCGGAGCGGCCACCGCCGGAGCGGCCCTCGCCGTGGCGCCTCGCCGAGATCGCCGGGATCTTCGCGTTGAGCATCACCGGGCACATCGGCGCATTCGCCTACGAGCACGGCCTCCCGCTCTCGTTCGCGCTGCTGGGGCTGACGGTCCTGGCCGGCACGCGGCTGCGCACCCCGTGGATCCTGCTGCACGACGTCGTGGTCGGCACGATCGCGCTGCAGTGCACGCTGCGGGGGCGGGGCCCGTTCGCGCAGGTGGCCGACGTCGGCCAGCGGGCTGTGATCGTGCAGCTCTTCGGCATCCTGGTCGCACTGGTCGGGCTGTCCCTGGCGCTCGGCCGCGACGAGCGGACCACGCTGCTGACCGCACTGGCCGAGGAGAAGACCGAGCTGGACACGCAGAAGAACCTGCTCACCGCGGTGATCGACTCGATGGCCGACGGGCTGGCGGTGATCGGCGCCGACGGGCGGGTCACGATGCGGAACCCGGCGGTGACCGACCTGCTCGGCGGCCGGCGCAGCCCGGACGACATGCTCGCCGGATCCGAGTGGTACGGCCTCTACCGCGCGGACGGGACCCGGCACGCCGACGACGAGCTGGCCTACCTGCGGGCGCTCGCCGGCCAGGAGGTCCGCGGCGTCGACATGCTGGTCCGCCACCCCGGGATGCCCGACGGCCGGGTGGTCCGGGTGACCGCCACCCCCCTGCCGCACCCGGACGGCACGTACAGCGCCGTGGTGCTGTTCCACGACGTGACCGCGGAACGCCGGCACCGCGACGAGCTGACCAACTTCGCCGGGGTGGTCGCGCACGACCTGCTCAACCCGCTCGCCAGCGTCGAAGGGTGGACGGCTGCGGCGCTCGACGCGCTGGACGGCGTACCGGAGCATCCGAACCTGGATCAGGCGCACGCCGACCTGGCCCGGCTGACCAGGGCCTCGGCCCGGATGCGCGGGCTGATCGACGGGCTGCTCGCGTACACGACGGCGCGGGAGGCGACGGTCGCGCCGTCACCGGTCGACCTGGCCGAGGTGGTCGCGGACATCGCGCAGGCCCGGGCGGAGGCGGCGGTCGCGGCCGGCAAACCCGAGCCGGGGTTCACGATCGGCGCGCTGCCGCCGGTGCAGGCCGACCCGGTGCTGGTCCGGCAACTGGTCGACAATCTTGTCGGGAACGCGATCAAGTACACGGCGCCGGGGGTGGTGCCGCGGCTGGCCATCAGCGCGGACACGTCCGGCGGGATGGTCACGGTGCGCATCGTCGACAACGGCATCGGCATCCCGGAGGGGCAGCACGACGCGATCTTCGGGAACTTCCACCGGGCGCACAGCGGGAGCGCCTACCTGGGGACCGGCCTGGGGCTGGCCATCTGCAAACGCATCGTGGAACGTCACGGCGGGGACATCTCGGCGGCCGACGACCCGGGCGGCGGGTCGTGCTTCACGTTCACGCTGCCGGCCGCGACGGCGGATCATCCGCGGCTCGCTCCGGTCCGACCGGGCCTCACACCAGGATGTTGACGCCACTGCTCTGAGCCATCCGGGCGATCGCGTCGCGGCTCTCCAGGACGGCGGCCTTGTCGCCTTCCAGAGCCCGGTGGTCCGCGCCTTCCAGGACGTGGTCGAAGAGCTGCCGGCAGTCGCCGCGCAGGCGCAGCCAGGCGGCGTGCGTCTCCCAGGCCGAGGACGGGGTCGACGTGCCGATGCTGATGCTCATTCTCGTCTCCTTGATCTTCGTGAGGGCCCCGACCATCGGCCGTCGATCGCCAAGCTGAGGACTTCGCCACACAAGTTTCCGCTCCGGTCCCGCAACCCCCGGCCGACGCCGCGCCGGCTCGACCCGGAGGGACGCCGTGGCGCCGGGCCGGGTCCGCGAGGCAGTCCCGGGTCGGGCACGAGGCACGAGGCACGAGGCACGAGGGCACGAGGCACGAGGGCACGAGGCACGAGGGCACAGGGCACAGGGCACAGGGCACAGGGCACAGGGCACAGGGCACGGCGAGTGTGGCCGCCCACCCTGCGGCGCTGCGCGGGCGAACACAGGGCGGGGAGAAGGCCGTACGCGGGAATGGTTTGTCGAGTAATGTCGGCTCATCTGGTGATATCGAGACTGCGGGGAGGGGCCATGAGTCAGGTGCGCCCCTCGCAGCGCTGACCTTCGCGATGTGATCTCCGTGTGGTTCGCCCTGGTCGGTGTCCTGGCCCTGGTCGGCGCCGGGTTCGCGGCCTTCCGCCGGCGCAGGCACGGGCCGGGTTCCGCGGACGGCGAGCCCGGAAGCCTGGCCGAGGCGCGGCGTGTCATCGCCGAGTTGAGCGAGGCGCTGCGGGAGCGGGACGCCGAGCTGGACCGCCTCCAGTCCGATCGCGACGCCCAGGTGCAGGCGACCGCCCTCCAGCAGAAACAGCAGCAGCAGACGTTGCGGCGCCGGGCCAAGGAGGCGATCGACAGCACCGCCGCGGTGATCGGCGGCAAGCTGGAGGACGTCGTGGTCCACGTCGGCGCGGCCCGGGAGGCAGCGGCGGCGACCCACGAGCGGGTCACCGTCACCAATCACGCGGCCGAAGCGCTGGTCGAACGGGCGCACATGGCCGGTGAGGCGGCCACCGCGCTGAACACCAGCCTGCATCAGGTCGCCGGGATCGCCAGCGTGATCTCCGGGATCGCGTCGCAGACCCGGCTGCTGGCGCTGAACGCGACGATCGAGGCGGTCCGGGCCGGCGAGGCCGGGAGCGGCTTCGCGGTGGTCGCCGACGAGGTGAAGGGCCTGGCCGACACCACCGCGGACTCGACCGAGCAGATCACCAGCACGATCGCGGCGCTGGAGTCGGACGTGGTGCAGATGGGGCAGACGCTCGACGCGATCATCCACGACGTCGGGGACATCGAGGACGCGATGCGCCAGCTCGGGGGGATCGCGGACCGGCAGCACGACATCGTGCAGCAACTGCACCGCAGTGTGGACGCGACGATGGTCCAGATCGGCGACCTGTCCGACGTGGCCGAACGGCTGGAGCGCCGCCGCAGCGACCGGCTGGCCCTCGACGGCACGGTGACGGTGCGGGTACCGGGCCGTCCCCAGCCGATCACCGCGCAGATCGTGGACCTGAGCTCGGACGGCATGGGCTGCACGATCCCGGCCGCGGTGCCGGTCGCGATCGGTGATCTGATCCGGACCGAGTTCATGTTCGACGGGCTGGGCGGGACCGCGGACGCGAAGGTGATGCGCCGGACCGCGCGGGACGGTCTCATCGAGCTGGGGCTGCAGTTCCAGGACTTGCCGACGGTCACCCGGAACCAGATCGACACCTACCTGACCCGGCTCGGCTCGGCCCCCGGTGAGTGAGCCGGCCGGAGCTACGCCGCCGGTGGGTCCAGGTCACCGGTGAGGTAGCGCTGCACCGACGGGCCGACCGCCGCGACGATCACCTCGGCGGGCACCGACGCCAGCGGTTCGACCTTGATCACGTACCGCGCCAGGGCGACGCCGACCATGTGACTGGCCGCGAGCGTGACCCGCAGCGGGCCCTGCTCGTCGTCGTCGAGGCCGAGTTTCGGCACCGCCCGCCGCAGGATCTGGGTGACCACGAACTCCCGGAACAGCCGGGCCGTCCACTCCGTGCCGACCGCCGAGCGCAGCAGCGCCACCCCGGCCGCGCCGCCCGGCCCGTCCCAGATGCGCAGGAACAGCCGGACGAACCGGGTGCCCACATCGTCCCGGTCGCCCTCGACGAGCGCGTCGATGATCTCGGCCGGGTCCATCGGGGCCTGCATCGCGGCCAGGAACAGCTTGTCCTTGGTGCCGAAATAGTGGTGCACCAGCGCCGGGTCGACCCCGGCGCCGGTGGCGATGGCACGGATCGAGGCGCCGTCGTAACCCTTGTCGGCGAACGCCTCACGCGCGGCGGCGAGGATCGCTTCCCGGGTCTCCGGGTTGCCGGGTCGCCTGCCGGTCCGTCGTGCCATGCACAAACCCCTTTCCGCGTACGGACGTGGCCCGCCCCGGGCGACACGTCACGCAGGGAACGCTATCGGCCGTACGAAAAAATCGTCATCGCGTGCGACGGCGGAGTGTCGCGGCACCCACCGCGAGCGCGATGATGATCGCGCCGAGGACGATGCCCAGGTCACGCCACATCGTGCCGGTCGGGTCGGGATGCGCGCCGACCTCGGTGAGCGCCTGCACCGAGTAGGACATCGGCAGCACGTCGCTGATCCCTTGCAGCCAGCCGACCATGCGGTCGCGCGGCACGAAGAGCCCGCAGAGCAGCAACTGCGGTGCGACGACGAGCGGCATGAACTGCACGGCCTGGAACTCGGTACGCGCGAACGCGCTGCACAGCAGCCCGAGCGCGACCCCGAGCACGGCGTTGGCGACCGCGATCAGCACGACCAGGCCGAGACCCCCGGCGGCGTGCATGTCGAGGGCCCAGTAGGCGAAACCGGCCGCGACCGCCGCCTGCACGGCCGCCGCGGCGCCGAACGCCAGCCCGTATCCGAAAAGGAGGTCGAGCTTGCCGACCGGCGTCGTGAACAGGCGCTCGAGGGTGCCGGTGGTGCGTTCCCGCAGCATGGCGATCGAGGTGATCAGGAACATCACGATGAACGGGAAGATGCCGAGCATGGTCAGGGCGACCCGGTCGAAGACGCGGGGCTGACCGTCGTACATGAAATAGATCAGCGCGATCAGGAGCGTCGGCACCACCACGATCAGTGCGATGGTCCGCGGGTCATGGCGCAGTTGAGTGAGGATCCGCTTGATCGTGCTCAACAGGATCATTCTGTGCCCTCCTTCGGCATGCTCTTCCGGCCCTCGCCTGCGAGGTCGCTGGTGAGCGCGGCGAGGTGCCGCTCGGTGCCGGCGGTCATGCCACTACCTTCTCGTTGGCGCGGATCAGATTGAGGAACGCCTGGTCGAGGTCGTCCGAGCCGGCGGACTTCTTGACCGCGGCCGGGGTGTCGTCGGCGATCAGCACGCCCTCCCGGATCAGCAGCAGCCGGTCGCAGCGGTTCGCCTCGTCCATGACGTGGCTGGACACCAGCACGGTCGCGCCGTCCGCGGCCATCCGCCGGAAGTGCGCCCACAGCTCGTCGCGCAGCAGCGGATCCTGCCCGACGGTCGGCTCGTCGAGCACGAGGATCTCCGGCCGGCTGACGATCGCGCAGGCCAGCGACGCGCGGCTGCGCTGCCCGCCGGAGAGGTTCGTGACGAGCTGGCCGGCCGCGCGGGTGAGGCCGACGGTTTCGATCGCCTCGTCGGCGGCGCCCTTGCCGAGGCGGTAGAGGGAGGCGAAGTAGCGCGCGTTCTCCCGGACGGTCAGGTCGGCGTAGATGCTGGGCGCCTGGGTCAGGTATCCGATCTTGCTGCGCAGCGCCGGTGAGCCGGCCGGGCGGCCGAGCACGGTGACCGTGCCGGCCGCGACGACCTGCACGCCGACGACGGTGCGCATGAGGGTGGTCTTGCCGCTGCCGCTCGGGCCGAGCAGCCCGGTGACGTGGCCGCGCGGGACGGCGCAGGTGAAGCCGTCGAGCACGGCTTGCTTCCCGCGCCGGACGACGAGGCCGGTGACCTCGATCGCGGTGTCCATGATTCCTCCCCGGAACTCATCAAGTGTTGAACTCAACGCTAGATGAATTCCGGAGCGCGGTCGAGAGCCTATTTCAACGCATGATGAAATCGGCGCAGTACGGCGTCCACGTCCTCGTCGGTGAGCTGCTCGAAGTTCTCGTACCAGCGGCCCACCGCCCGGAAGTCCGGAGGCGCGCTCAGGCAGATCACGCCGTCGGCCTCCCGCGCGAGCAGGTCACGAGCCTGCGGCGCGCCGACCGGGACGGCCAGCAGCACCCGCGCCGGGTTCCGCCCGTGGATCCAGCGCAGGGCGGCGTGCGCGGTCACCCCGGTGGCCAGGCCGTCGTCGACGAGGACGACGGCCCGGCCGGTGACCGGTGGGGTGGGGCGGTCGCCCCGATAGCGGCGGACCCGGCGGCCCAGTTCCTCGCGCTCGGCCGCGAGGGTCGCCGCCATGCTCTCCTCGGTGACGCCCGCATGTCTCAGGTTGTCCCGGTCGTAGACGGGCGGACCGTCCTCCGCGATCGCGCCGACGCCGAACTCGGGATGCCCGGGCGCTCCCAGTTTCCGGGCGACCACGATGTCCAAGGTCGCGCCGAGCCGGACGGCGATCGGCTCGGCGACCGGCAGACCACCCCGGGGCAGGGCCAGGACCAGGTCACTGTCCTGGGCGGCCTCGGCAAGCCGGTCGGCCAGAAGATGCCCCGCCTCCGTCCGATCGCGGAAGATCACCCTGTTTCACCCCCAGAGGCGGGCGGTGGCCAGGTGATCCAGGGCCGGGTGCCGCTTGAACGGGACCGGCGTCAGGAACGCCTGGAACCACTCCCCCGCCTGCTCGGCCACCGTTTCCAGGGCGCCCGGTTCCTCGAACAGGTGCGTGGCGTCCGGGATGATCCGCAGCTCGGCGTGGACCCGCATGGTGTTACGGGCCTCCTCGTTCAATGCGAGCACCGCGTCGTCGCGTTCCCCGACGATCAGCAGGGTGGGGACGCGCACGTCGATCAGGGCCGGACCGGCGAGGTCGGGGCGGCCGCCGCGGGACACCACCGTCCGTACGCCATCGGGCCGGGCCACCGCCGCCACGAGAGCCGCCGCACCGCCCGTGCTCGCGCCGAACAACCCGAGCGGCAGTCCCGTCGTCGCCGGATGGGCGCGCAACCAGTCGACGACCCCGACGAGCCGGTCGGCGAGCAGCCCGACGTCGAACCGGTGCTCGCGGTCGTCCTCGCCCGGCGCGAGCAGGTCGGCCAGCATCGTGGCGAACCCGCGCCGGTTCAGTTCCCGGGCCACGGCCTGGTTGCGCGGGCTGTGACGGGAACTTCCGCTGCCGTGCGCGAACAGGACCACGCCGGTGGCGTGCCCGGTGAGAGTGAGGTCGCCCGCCAGGCGCGTCTCGCCCCGTTCGATGCGTTCCGTTGTGGTCCAGGTGGTCACGTGCATCCCTTTCTGCCGGCCAGGTGGGGGCGTGCAGTCCGGGGAGACGCAGTCCACGGTACGCGGGCTCGCACCGGCCCTCAGTTGCTTCCACCGGTAGCCGATCGGGAGTAGGACGAGTTCCAGGAGGTTCACGCCCGATGTCCGTTTCCCGGTTGAATCGCGCCCAGCAGGCGTACTCGGTGACACCGGCCCGGCCGTCCGCACGCGAGCGTCACCAGCATGCCCGGGACGACGCCGCCTCGCTCTCCCAGCGGGACCGCGAACTGATCTACCAGGCCACCGGTCAGCAGATCGGCGAGGGACAGCCGAACGCGGGATGGATCAACTCACTCGCGGCGGCGATCGCGGCCGACCGGACCGCCGGGCGGCTCGCACCCGGGCAGGAGGTGACGCCGGCGTACCTCAAAGATCTCTCCCGGCGCTGGGAGCAGGCCGCGCCGGGACGCAACCCGGTGGCCGGCTACCTCGAACCGGCCCTGCGCTACCTGTCCCAGCGCGGCGACGGGAACCGCCTCGACGTGACGGCCTAACCCCGCTGGGTGCGCTCGACCAGGGTGGCGGCGACGTCTCGCAGTTTGCGGTTGGTGTCCTGCGAGACCTTCGTCAGGATCGCGAACGCCTCGTCCGCGGTGCACCGGCGCTCGCCCATGATGATGCCCTTGGCCTGCTCGATCACCGCACGGCTCTCCATCGCCGCCTGCATGTGACCGGCCAGCGCGGCCGTCGTGTCGTAGAGGTGGGCGTTGGCGAGCGCGACCGCGGCGTACCGCACGAACGTCTGCGCCATCGCGATCGCCTCCTCGTCGAACGCGCGCGCCGACTTGGAGTAGATGTTGAGCGCCCCGCTCACGTTCTCCACGATCGGCAGTCCCACCGACAGCATGCTGCCCGCCCCGCACATCGCGGCCCGGGTCGGCCAGTCGCCCCAGCGGTCGTCGCCGGCGGCATCCGCGACATAGACCGTGGTCTTCTGCGCGGCGGCCTCCAGGGACGGGCCGTGATCCTGTTCGTACTGCCATGCGTCGAGCCGCAACGCCATCTCGCCGGTGTGCGCCGGGGTGTGGGCAGCACCGTCCCGGATCAGGGTGATGGAGACCTGTGCGGCACCCGGAAGGGTCCGCTGCGCCAGGTCGGCGACCCGGTCCAGGACGCCGTTGAGATCGGTCTCGCCGAGCTTGATGCGGCCGAGCTCCGCGAACGCGGCGGCAGAGTCGGCTGGGTCGTGCGCCATCAACGTCAGTAGATTCCCCGCAGCGGTGCGCGGGCCGCCGCAGGCGACTCGCGCGTGGTTAGCCGGTGGTGCTGCCCGGAGAACCGCCGGACGGCTCTCGGACCCGCGCCGCTGCTTGACGCTGGCAGGCCGCTGTCATTCCGACATCGGCCGCAGGACGTCGATGATACCCGGAGTAAGCCGGAGATTCGCAGCATGGGGCCCAGACCGACGATCAGCAGAACGTCCCGGGCGGTGCCGCGCACCCCGGCGAGCTCCAGCCGGTGGCCCCGCGCCCGGCCCCGCGCCCGGGTGAGCGTGGTCGCGTTCGCCCCGGCCGCACCGAAGAACGTCACCCCGCTCAGATCGCAGGTGACCCGCGGGTACGCCAGAATCGCATGCTCCAGCGCGGTGGCCAGCACACTCGTCGTGTCGGCAGCCACCTCGCCGCACACGCCGACGATCGCGGACTCGGGCGTGAGCTGCCGGAAGTAGACGGTCAGCGGCGGGTCGGCAGGCACAGCAATCCTCAACCGTCGGCAAGCGAGATCCGGGCGCATGGCTCGACCCGCCGTCACCCTGCGCGTTGCCCGGCCGATTCCGGGGTATGCAGGCCGTATGACACCCGAACCGATGGATCCCACCGCCGCCTTCCGTGAGCTGGGCCGGATCAATCTCGGGGAAACCGACCTGGAAGGTGTCCTCGCCACCGTCGCCGGCCTCGCCAAACGAACCGTCCCCGGTGCCTACGAAGTCTCCGTCACCCTCATCCGCGACCGTGGCCCGCACACCGTCGCCAGCACCGGCACCGCCGCCGACCACATCGACAAATGGCAGTACGAACGTAGCTCCGGGCCCTGCCTGGACGCCTGCCGCCAGGGCAGCACCCTGATGGTCGACGACGTCAGCGCGGAACGCCGCTGGCCCGGCTGGGAGGCCGTCGCCGGATCGGTCGGCGTCGGCAGCACCCTCAGCGTCGGCCTGCCCATCCGCGAACACGTCGCCGGCGCCCTCAACGTCTACGCCACCTCGATCAACAACTTCGACGACGACGCGGTGCGGCTCACCGAGACGTTCGCCGGCTACGCCGCGGTCGCCCTCGCCAACGCGCACCTCTACGACACCACCGTCACCCTCGCCGGGCACATGCAGACGGCGATGGAGAGCCGGGCCGTGATCGAGCAGGCCAAGGGAATCATCATGGGGCAGCGGCACTGCTCGGCGGACGAGGCGTTCACGATCCTGTCCCGCGCGTCCCAGGAGTCGAACCGCAAATTGCGCGACGTTGCCGCCGAGCTGGTCGACCGGGCTCAGCGAGGCTGACCGGCGGCGGCTTCGGGCAAACCCTTCGCGCGTACGTCGTCAGCCGCCCGTTCCCGCCCGCCGGTTCGATCACTGGGCGCGGTCGAGGAGGTGGCGCCAGTGACGGATCAGCGGAGCGGGGCAGGAGATCTCGCGGACACCGGCGGCGACCAGCTGCTCGTGGAGCTGGGCGCTGGGGCGCAGGTCGACGGCGACCCGGCACGGGATCGAGCGGGCGGCGGCGACGGACGCCGACCATTCGACGAGCTGGGTGACGACGTGCGGCAGCCGGTCCGGCGGCAGGAGCAGGTCGTTGCGGACGGTGCGGTCCCACACCAGGATGTGCTGGGCCAGGTCGCCGGTGCTGACGTGCAGCAGGTGGCAGTCGTCGACCAGGTCGGCGATGCCGAGGGCGGCGGCCGGGGTGGCGATGTCCAGGCCCAGGCGCCACCGGGCACCGGTGGCGGCGGCGAAGGCGGCGATCTCGGCGCGCACCGAGACCATCGGCAGGACGACGAGCGGGTCGTCGCCGGGGGCCTCGGCCACGAGGGTACGGAAATGGTCGATCGCGTCCGGGAGCAGGACGCGGACGCCGCGCCGGCCGAAGGAGGCGGCGGGCGGGCCGCCGGCCGGTTCGTCGAAGTAGCGGACGGCCGGGAGCGGCCGGCCGGATTCGGCGAGGAAGTTCCACAGGTCGGCGCGTTCCGCGGCGGGCAGGGCGCGCAGGTCCTCGGCGCGCAGCGGGGACCAGCCGTCGGCGAGGTGCCCGGCTTCGTGCGCTTCGGCGAGCGTGGAGACCTCGGCGTGCAGCCGCACTTCGGTGGCGGCCGGCGGTGGTGGGGCGGTGGTCGCCGCGTCGAAGTCGACGATCACTTCGTGGCCGAGCCAGCTGTCGTCGACGCGGACGCCGGTGAGCACCGGCACCGGGAGCGACCAGAGCGCCCGCGCCTCGGGCGCGTAGGGGGTGACCGGTTCCTCGACGATCACCCCGGACAGGCGCGGGGCCAGCCCGCGGATCAGGTCAGTGTCGGGTTTCTCCAGGTAGAGCAGGACACGGCCGTAGACGATCTCCTCGATGCCGTTGCGGTCGACGAGGAGCCCACGGTGCCGGCCGAAGCCGTACGCGATGCCCGCTTGGTCTTTCTCGGTCTGGTCACTCATGCGCCCACCTCGCAAGTCCGACACGGACAGTAACCCGGCTGCGCCGTCGGCGCAGCCCCCCGGACGCCGGCCCGAGAAGTTGGCCCGTCCGGCCGGTGAACGACGGGGGTCAGTGGGCGAGGGGAATCCGCCAGAGTGGGCGCTGCTCGCGGTCGGCGTGGCGGGCGACCGAGCGCAGCCAGAGGAGCGCGATCAGCGAGATCACGATCAGGCCGCCCCAGGAGAGGACGGTGAACAGGTGCGTCTGGTCGGCGGTCGGCGTCGGCTGGTAGCCCCTCTCCAGGAGGGAGTACTGGTAGGGCGTACCGGTCAGGACGAGCGTGAGCAGCAGCGCGATGCTGTGCATGCTGTCCCAGAGGGCGTGGAGGACGGCGACCCCGAGGTACGAGAAGAGCAGCCGCCTGGTCAGCGCGAAGTGCTTGCGTCCGCTGGCGGAGAAGAGCACTCCGCCGAGGATGGCCGTCCACAGGCCGTGGCCGAGCGGGGCGAGCAGGCCGCGCAGGAGTTCGGTCTGGACCAGTTGCATCAGCGAGAGGCCGTGTTCGGTGAAGAGCGCGGTGAACGCGTACCCGGCGGATTCGAAGGCGGCGAAGCCGAAGCCGACGGACGCGCCCAGCACGAGGCCGTCCACGGCGTACTTGTGGCTGAGTCTGCGGGTCAGGAACGCGAGCGCGGACAGTTTCGCGGCTTCCTCGATGAGGCCGACCCCGAGGAAGAAGCCGGGCGACGGGTGCAGGAGGTACGTCTCGAGCAGCGACGCGGCGAGCACCCCCAGGATGCCGCCGGTGACGAACGTGCCGAACAGCAGTTCCGCGGTCACCTCACCGGTGTGCCGGCGGCCGAACGCCCAGAGCACGAACGTGACCGGGACCAGGAAGCTGCCGAGCAGCACGAGGGTCGGGATCAGGTTGGGGTTCCCGGTGAAGAGGGTGACCACCACGGTCAGGATCCAGAGGAGGAGCCCGGTGAGGAAGACCCGTAGCCAGGTGCGCCTCCGGGATGTGGATGTCGCTGCTGCCTCGTGCATGTCGCGCCTCCCGCGCCGATGTGGACGGCACCGGGGTACCCCTTTCCCGGCCCCGTCCACACTGTGACGGTCAGCGCTCGGTGTAAAGGAACCCGAGCTTGTCCACTGCGTCTCCCGCGCGCCCGTGGAAGCCGGCGATCTGCCAGCCGGCCGGGGCGGTCCGGGTCACACAGTCCGAGGTGGTGGTGCCTCCGGCCAGGGTGTTGCCGAGATTGGTGGTGAACTTGGCGTAGAAGATCCGGGTGTGCGAGTTGTAGCTCCCCTGGCACAGATAGGCGCTGATCACGTACTCGCCGCCGCCCAGCGTCAGCGTCTTGAGCGTGCCTCCGGTGCCGCCGTGCGTGCCGACCCGGTCCACCCGGGTGCCGGCGCGCAGGCTGAACGAAGTCGGCGTGGTGACCGTGTCGATGTCGTTGTAGTAGTCGCCGTGCGGGCCGCCGAACTGCTCACTGAACCGGTACGCCGGGTTGGCCGTCCAGGTGAGCCCGGCGCTGACCGGGTCGTGGTCGCTGAGCATCAGCCCGTCGCTGTTCAGGAACGACGCGTGCTCGTTGTGGTACGACGTGGCGTTCAGCGTGACGAACCGGCTGCTGCGGTAGAGCACCTTGTCGACGACCTCGCACGTGTCGTCGGAGCAGAGCAACGGGTCGCTGCCCTTCGCCGGCGGCACGCCACCGCGTTCGAGCTGGACCCACGCGTCGGTGAGCCCGTTGGCCGCGACGAAGTCGGCGATCGTGTCGCCGCTGCGGGTGTACCGGGTGTTGGTGTCGCCCATGACGACCACCGCGTTGCCGTTCGAGTGGCTGCCGATGAACGTGGTCAGCTGGTTCAGGTTGTC
The DNA here is from genome assembly GCF_044388125.1 of Actinoplanes sp. NPDC020271. NCBI lineage: Bacteria > Bacillati > Actinomycetota > Actinomycetes > Micromonosporales > Micromonosporaceae > Actinoplanes > Actinoplanes sp. NPDC020271. The sequence continues at coordinate 28,469 of NZ_JBIRWQ010000002.1, read as the reverse complement.
GGCCCGGGACGCCAGGTCACCGGCGTTCGTGCCGGCGTTGGTGTGCAGGTTGTAGTAGTCGACGTAGACACCCTCGGCCAGCCGGACCCGCATGAACGTGAAGCCCTTGGGGGTCAGGCAGTCGCCGGAGTCCACCTGGCACGAGTTCCAGCGCACGCGCTCGAAGTCGTCGGTGTCGTAGGCGTACGCGGAAAGGGTGTTGAGTCCGGAGCCGATGCCGGCGCCCCCGCTGGTCGGGGTGCGGTAGGCGTGGTCGTCGGCCGCGTAGAGGTAGGCGTGGTAATTGAAGTCCTCCTGCACCTGGATCAGGTCGTATCCGCTGATCCGCTGCCCGATCGCGGTGGTGGAGGTGGCCCGGTCGGTGTCGGCACTGGACAGGATGTCGGGGAGTCCGGCAATGTTGTAGGAAAGAACCTTCAGGGTTCCGCCGGTGGCGACGGCGGCCGTGGCGGGGGACGCGGGGACGGCGATCAGCGTGGCGGCCAGGGCCGCGATCGCGAAGGGGATGCGCACGATCGGGACGCTAGGCCGGTGAACGGTCGGAACGGAACCTTGGCTACTGGTAAGTAGCATAATGTTCACGCTCACATCCGCGGGTGTTGACGAGAAGTTGGAAAGCCGCACGAAGGCTGATCCGCGATCTTGCCCCGACTGCATCGCGGAGTCCCCATGTCCCCGATCTCCCGCCGGACGGTTCTGAAGGCGTCCGCCGCCGGTCTCGTCGCCACCCAGTTCCGGGCGGTGCCTGCACTGGCCGCCACGCGCGCGACCCCCGACTTCGTCGACGCGTATCAGACGAACGTCATCGCGAACCTGACCCCGGAGACCAACGCCGCGGTCCGCGTCCTCTCCGGCTTCCAGAAGGTCTGGGCCACCGGCACCGCCTGGAACACCGGCACCGTCCTCGACCAGGCATTCCTGCGCGCCAACATCACGTACGTGGTCGAGGTCACCACCCACCGCACCGACGCCGAGGCGGCCAAGGCGTTCATCGTCGACCGCCAGCACCAGAGCTACTCGGTGATCGCCGGGCTGGGCCCGCTCGCCGACCTCTACCGGACGGGCGCGCTCGCCGTCACCGCGATCACCTCGGCGCCGGCGACGACCCCGGCGACCACGATCAGCGACTCCGTCCCGGCCGGTTCGCCCGCCGGCGCGGCCACCGGCGCCGGCTCCACCACCTCCGCGCTGGGCAAGGTCGCCACGCTGGTCAACACGCTGCGCGGCAACTACTCGTCGGGCAACCCGGCGAAGTACGCGTTCCAGTACCCCCGCCCGTGGCGCCTCACCGGGAACAGCAGGGTCGTCGACACCGGCACGGTCGACGAGTTCGGCTTCCCGGTCTACGACTCCGGCGTGGTGGTCGCCCCGGCGCTGCTGCGTCAGCGTGGCACCAGCGCCACCGACGACGCCGGTTACGTCAGCGGGCACACGAACGCGCTGTTCCTGGCCTCGCTCGCCTACGCCTACGCGGTCCCGGAGCGCTTCCAGGAGATGATCACCACCGCCTACGACCTGGCCCACACCCGGATCGTGGCCGGCATGCACTCCCCCGCCGACGTGATCGGCGGCCGGATCCTGGCGACCGCGCTCGCCGCGGCGATCCTGCGTGACCCGGCGAACGCGGCGGTCAAGGCCGGCGCCCGGGCCCAGGCGCTCGCCTACTTCCAGGACAAGATCGGGACCAAGGACCTTTTCGCGTACGCCCACAATCCCGCCGACCGCAAGGTCAACGCCGCGATCGTCCGGCACAAGCACACCTACGGCCTCCCGGCGCACGGCAAGCGCGTCCCGGTGACGGTGCCGGTCGGGGCCGAGGTGCTGCTGGAGACCCGCCTGCCGTACCTGGACGCCGCGCAGCGCCGTGAGGTGCTGCGTACCACCGGGCTGACCTCGGGCCACCCGATCCTGGACGGTCCCGAGCAGTGGGGCCGGCTCAACCTGTTCGCGGCCGCCGACGGCTACGGCGCGTTCGACGAGACCGTCGCCGTCACGTTCGACGCCGCGCAGGGCGGGTTCCACGCCGCCGACGCGTGGCGCAACGACATCGGTGGCCGTGGCGGCCTGGTCAAGCTCGGCTCGGGCACGCTGACCCTGTCCGGTGACAACGACTACCGCGGCGGCACCAGGGTCGCGCAGGGCACCCTGGTCGCGGAGTCGGCGGCGGCGCTCGGGCACGGCGACGTGACGGTGACCGGCGGGACGCTGCGCCTGGCCGTCGACGGCGTGAGGATCCGTGGCGACTTCCGCCAGAGCGCGGGCACGCTGGCCGTGACCGTCGACCCGAAGGGCAAGACCGCCCTGACCGTCGAGGACGAGGCCACCCTGGGTGCGAACGTGACGCTGGCGATCACGGTGGACGCGGCCCGCAGGGGCCACTGCGACGAGCGGATCACCGTGCTCGAGGCCCGTCGCCTGCGCGGAAAGTTCGCCGGGGTGGTCGTGGGGACCCCGGGCTACCGGGCGGACCTGGTGACCTCCGGGGACACGGTGACGATTCGCCTCCGTACCGTCTGATCGGCTTGTGATCGTGGACGCCGGGGCCGGTGATCGGGCCCCGGCGCTGTCCATAAAGTTGAGTTCTCCTTGACAAACGTCGATGCCCGGCCATTTCATGTGTCCGGGAGGTAACACATGACCATGCGCCGGAAGTGCCTCGCCGTGTTCGCCGCAGCACTCGCGCTGGTCACCATGCTGAGCGCGCCGGCCTCCGCGGCCCCGGTCGCCTGCGCCGCGCCCGCGCCCAGCACGACGCACCCCGGCTACCTGGTCCTCGACCCGGCCTGTGACGTCTCCGGCGCCGCGTTCACCCCGCTGACCGGCGCACACATCTGGACCGGGATCCGGGACGGCGCCGCCTTCCGGTTCGAGGTGCCGCAGCAGTGGAACGGCAAACTGGTCGTCTACGCGCACGGCTACCGGGGCACCGGCAACGTCGTCTACGTCGACAACCCGGCGCTGCGCGCGCACTACCTCGAGACCGGGTACGCGTGGGCCGCCTCCAGCTACGCGACCAACGGCTACGACGTCGGGCAGGGCGTGCGCGACTCGCACGCGCTGATCGACATCTTCCGGCAGGTGACCGGTCGCCCGGCCCGGTCGGTCATCATGACCGGCGCGTCGATGGGCGGGCAGGTCACCGCCGTGGCGATCGAACGGTTCCCGCGGGCGTTCGACGCGGCCATGCCGTACTGCGGGGTCCTCGGCGACACCGAGCTCTACGACTACTTCCTCGACGCGAACGTGACCGCCGCCGCCCTCACCGACGAGCGGATCGACTTCCCGCTCGCACCCGGCGCCGACTACCAGGCGCAGTGGCGCGAGCAGGCCGGCCGGATCACCGCCGCGCTCGGCGTCAAGGCGGGCACCCTGCCGGTCCTCACCCGGGCCGGGAAGAACTGGTCGAACGCGGTCGAGCGGCGCAGCGGCGGGGAACGGCCCGGGTTCGACTCGGCGTTCGCCTACTGGAACGCGGCGCCGTCCCTCGCGCCCCTCAACGACCTGCCGTTCCTGTTCGGCCTCTATCCCGGGCTGAGCGGCGGCACCGGCGGGATCGCGTCCGGCAACGTGACCGACAACCAGTACACGTACTACCGGCTCGCCGACAGCCCGCTGCCGACCTTCGCCGAGCTCAAGCTCAACGCCGAGGTGCTGCGGGTGCAGCACACCGCGACCGCCGACCCCGGCCTGGCCGGCATCCCGCGCGTCAACGGCACCCCGAGGATCCCGGTGCTGTCCCTGCACGACGTCGGAGACCTGTTCGTCCCGTTCTCGATGGAACAGGAGTACGCCCGCCGCGCCCTGCGCAACGGCCGCGCGAACCTGTTCGTGTCCCGCGCCATCCGCGGCGTCGGGCACTGCGACTTCACCCAGTCCGAGCTGGTCACCGCGTTCGACGACCTGACCGCCTGGGTCCGCACCGGCCGTCGCCCGGCCGGGGACGCGATCCTGAACAGCCGGGCAGTGGCGGACGAGTCGTTCGGGTGCCGGTTCACCGACGGCGCCCACCCCGGCTACGTCGCCTCCCCCTGCCCCGCGAAGACGACGGCACCCCCGGCTCCGCCCCGCATGTAGTCAGACGACCTCCGCGAGGATCTCGCGCAGGGCACGGGCGGCCGGGGATGCCTCGCCGGCGAGGCGCTGGGCGGTGAAGATCGTGCGCCGTGGGGCTTCCTCCAGGTCCAGCAGGCGGCAGGACGTGGAACGGCCGGCCCACACCAGGTCCGGGATCAGGGCGACCGCGTTGCCCGTCTCGACCAGGCGGATGTGCGCCTGCAGGTCGGCCGTCTCGTAACGGACGTCCGGCTCGAACCCGGCGCGGCGGCACAACTGCTCGGCGAAGTGGCGGGAGGCGGCGCCGCGCGGTTCCATCACCCAGGGCATGTGGCGGGCCGAGTCGAGCGAGTCGACCGGGTGCAGGGACTCCGGCTCGGCCGGCAGGGCCAGCCGGATCGCGTCCGTCGTCAGGTCACGCCGATCCAGGCCCGGGTGGTGTGGCGCGGCGTGGGCCGGGTACTGCTCTGCGATAACCATGTCGAAGTCCCGCGCCCACGTCTCCCGCAGGGCCTCCTCCGGCTCCCGCTGGACCATTTCCACGCGTACGTCGGGAAATCGAGCGGCCGTGAGGCGCAGAGCGGCCGGCATGAAAGCGAGCGCCGCGGATTGGAAGACGGCGAGCCGGACGGTCCCGCTGACCCGGGTCGCGGCCGCTTTCAGGCGCGTCTCGGCTCGCTCGAGCGTGTCGAGGACCTCGTCGACCGAGGCGACCAGCACCTCGGCCTGCGGGGTGAGCTGGACCCGCCGGCCGGCTTTGCGCAGCAGGACCGTGCCGGTCTCGCGTTCCAGCTGGCTGAGCTGCTGGCTGACCGCGGACGGGGTGAAGTTGAGGGCCTCGGCGACCGCGGCGAGTGTGCCCCGGACGGCGAGTTCCCGGAGCAGGATCAGACGGCGGATCTCCAACATCCGCATACGTTAGCCGAACTGAAGATTACCGGTCACAAAGCATCGCTTTTCCTTACCCGACAACCGGTCGCAGACTGGCGCTCATAACGGAAGGAGCATCCCGATGTCTGAGATCGCCGACGAGACGATCGCTCTCGTGCGTCGCTGGCTGAGCGAGGCGTCGACGGTCCCGGTCGGCGGTTCCGCCGCCCAGCTGGCCGGCCTGCTGCGCGACCCGAAGGGGCTGGCGTTCGCGGTCGGTTTCGTCGACGGCGTGGTCCGCCCCGAGGACCGCAAGGTCAGCGCCCGTGCCCTGAACGCGCTGGCCGGCGATGTGCCGAGCTTCCTGCCCCGGCACCTCAAGGCCGCGGTCAAGGTCGGCGGCGCGCTCGCCCCGATCATGCCCGGTGTGGTCGTCCCGGTCGCCCGGCGCGCGCTGCGGCACATGGTGGGTCACCTGATCGTCGACGCGACCGACGCCCGTCTCGGTCGCGCCATTCGCAAAATCAAGAAGCGTGGCGTACGCCTGAACGTCAACCTCCTCGGCGAAGCCGTCCTCGGTCGCGGCGAGGCGTCCCGGCGGCTCGGCGACACCGAGCGGCTGCTGGCCCGCGCCGACGTCGACTACGTGTCGATCAAGGTGTCGTCGACCGTCGCGCCGCACAACCCGTGGGCGTTCGACGAGGCCGTCGACGACATCACCGAGAAGCTGCTCCCCCTCTTCCAGCTGGCCGCGAGGACCGGCAAGTTCGTGAACCTCGACATGGAGGAGTACAAGGATCTCGACCTCACCATCGCGGTCTTCACCCGGCTGCTGGACCGGCCCGACCTGCTCGGCCTGGAGGCCGGCATCGTGCTGCAGGCCTACCTGCCGGACGCGCTGAGCGCGATGATGCGGCTGCAGTCCTGGTCCGCGGCGCGGCGCGAGCGCGGTGGCGCCGGGATCAAGGTGCGCCTGGTCAAAGGCGCGAACCTGCCGATGGAGCGGGTCGAGTCGGCGCTGCACGGCTGGCCGGTCGCGACCTGCGACAGCAAGCAGGCGACCGACACCAACTACAAGCGGGTGCTGAACTACGCGCTGCACCCGGACCGGATCCGCAACGTGCGGCTCGGCGTGGCCGGGCACAACCTGTTCGACGTCGCCTACGCGTGGACCCTCGCCGGGCAGCGCGGGGTGCGCGACGGCATCGAGTTCGAGATGCTGCTGGGCATGGCCGAGGGGCAGGCCGAGGCGGTCCGTCGTGAGGTCGGGGGCCTGCTGCTCTACACGCCGGTGGTGCGGCCCGAACAGTTCGACGTGGCCATCGCTTACCTGATCCGGCGCCTGGAAGAGGGCGCGAGCTCGGACAACTTCATGTCGGCGGTGTTCGAGCTGCATCAGAACAGCCAGTTGTTCGAGCGGGAGAAGGAGCGGTTCCTCGCTTCTCTGCGCGACCTGGACGACGACGTTCCCCGGCCGCACAGAGTGGTTGACCGTTTTGCCGCGACAAAGAAGTCGGAAAACGGATATTTTGCAAATACGCCCGACACCGACCCGGCCGTCGCCGAGAACCGCACCTGGGCCCGCGCGATCCTGGGCCGAGTGACGACGTCGCAGCTCGGACTCGATCTTCCGCGCATAACGGATGAGAAGCAGCTCGACGAGACGCTGGGCAAGGCCGCCGCCGCGAACTGGGGCGGCGCCGACCGCCGCACCGTCCTGCACAAGGTCGGCGAGGCCCTGGAGGAGAACCGCGACATCCTCCTCGAAGTGATGGCGGCCGAGGCCGGCAAGACGGTCGACCAGGCCGACCCCGAGGTCTCCGAGGCGATCGACTTCGCCCACTACTACGCCGAACTGTCGGCCTCCTTCGAGGCGATGGACGGCGCCACGCCCGTTCCGGCCCGGCTCACCCTGGTCACGCCGCCGTGGAACTTCCCGGTCGCGATCCCGGCCGGCTCCATGCTGGCCGCCCTCGCCGCCGGCTCCGCCGTCGTGATCAAGCCGGCCGCCCCGGCCGAACGCTGCGGAACCGTGCTCGCCGGCATCGTCCGCGACGCTGTCGCCGCGGCCGGCGCCGACCCGAACCTGGTCACGTTGCTCCAGGTCGACGAGGGCACCCTCGGACGGCAGCTGATCGCGCACCCGCTGGTCGACCGGGTGATCCTCACCGGCGCCTACGAGACCGCCGAACTGTTCCGCTCGTTCCGCCCGGACCTTCCGCTGCTCGCCGAGACCAGCGGCAAGAACGCCATCATCGTGACCCCGAGCGCCGACCTCGACCTCGCCGTCAAGGACGTGGTCTCCTCCGCCTTCGGGCACGCCGGCCAGAAGTGCTCGGCCGCGTCCCTGGTCGTGCTCGTCGGCTCGGTCGCACGGTCCGAACGTTTCCGGACACAGCTGCTGGACGCGGTGTCGTCGCTGGAGGTCGGCCTCCCGACCGAGCCGCGCACCCAGGTCGGCCCGCTCGTCGAGCCGGCCACCGGCAAGCTCCTCGAGGGCCTGACCACGCTCGGCGCCGGCGAACGCTGGCTGCTGCGGCCCGAGAAACTGGACGAGAACGGTCAGCTGTGGCGCCCCGGCATCCGTGACGGCGTCCGGCGCGGCTCGGCGTACCACAAGACCGAGTACTTCGGCCCGATCCTCGGGATCATGACCGCGGACACCCTCGACGACGCGATCGACCTGGTCAACGACGTCGACTTCGGACTCACCTCGGGTCTGCACTCGCTCGACGCCGGCGAGGTGCGCACCTGGCTCGACCGGGTCCAGGCCGGCAACCTCTACGTCAACCGGGGCATCACCGGCGCGATCGTCCGCCGCCAGCCGTTCGGCGGCTGGAAGCGCTCCGCCGTCGGCGCCGGCACCAAGGCCGGCGGCCCGAACTACCTGGTCGGGCTGAGCGGTTGGGCGCCGGCTGCGGCGGCCGCCCACGAGGAAATCACCGATTCGCGCGTACGGTCATTGCTCGCGACCGCCGCCCCCCACCTGACCCCGGAGTGGTCGGAATCGGTCACACGCGCCGCCGGCAGTGACGCCGCCGCGTGGGCCGCCGGGTTCGGCCGCGCCGAGGACGTCTCCGCGCTCGGCGTCGAACGCAACGTCCTGCGTTACCTGCCCACCCCGGTGACCGTCCGGCTGTCCGCGGGTGCGCCGCTCGCCGGCCTCGTCCGGGTCCTCGCGGCCGGCCTGCTCGCCGGTGCCCCGCTGCGGGTGTCGACGGCCGACGCCCTGCCCGACGGCCTGTACCCGGAGGCGGTCGTCGAATCCGACGCCGAGTTCGCGGCCGGCCTCACCGGGGTGAACCGGGTACGTCTGATCGGCGGCTCGGCGGCAGAACTGGCCGCGGCCACCGGTGGGCGGCCCGACCTGGCGATCTGGGCCGGGCCGGTGGTCGAGGCCGGGAAGGTGGAACTGCTGCCGTTCCTGCGGGAACAGGCGGTCAGCATCACGGCGCATCGCTTCGGGAACCCGCTCCCGATGGCGGCCGAGGTTCTGTAGACACGATCGCCGCTCACGGGGTGAGTGAGGGACCGGCGGCGGGGCAGGGCCGGTGGGTGGCCGGGGGAATCAGTGGGGGGCGGGGGTGAGGATCGAGAAGTGGGGTGGCAGGGGGGTGCGGCCGGTGAGGGCCATCAGCAACGGGACGCCGGCGCCGACGCCCAGGGCGGTGCGGGAGGCCAGGGTGAGGGACTCGGCGAGGGTCTCCACCGGCAGGTCGTAGTCGACGCCGATGGCCGTGGCCGCATCGAGGCCGTGGACGACCAGTTCGAACGTGCGGGTCGGGATCCAGTCGCGGACGCGCATGCCCCCGGCCGCGCTGGTGATCACGTCGTCGTCGTTGACCTGGGACAACGCTTCGGTGGCGCGGCCGATCAGGGTGCTGACCTCGTCGGCCGGCTTGTCGCCGAGCTGGTCGGCGGCGGCGCGGGCGTCCTCGGTCGAGGCGGTGTGCGCGGCGGCGACCAGGTCCGGGGGCGCTGACCGGGCGTACGCGAAATAGCCTTCGGGTGTCGCGACCTCGATGACCGGTGCCCGGGTGGCGAGCACGACCGGCACCTGACGCAGGGCCGAGCTGACCGTGTGGCCGAGCAGTTCCCGCAGGGTCCATTCGCCGAGGCCGGGGTCGTCCAGGCGCTCGGACGGGACGGCGGCGACGAGCCCGGCGTACGCGATCGCGGCGGACCGGTAGGTGCGACGGAAATCCATCTCACCAATCTGCCAGATCCGCCCGTGGTGGGAAGGCCGCGATCTCGGCCGTCCAGTCGGCGGCGGCGCGGGTCAGCATGTCCGGGGTGACCTCGAGGCGGATCTTGTGGACGCGGCCGGGGCCGGTCCCGGTCAGCCACGGCGGCAACGTCTCGTGGGAGAACGCCACCTCCAGCAGATGCCCGGGCAGCTGGCGGAACGCCACGTTCGGCTCGATGAACTCCAGCTCGGCGGCGACGTCCCGGCGCCCGAGCCAGTCGGCGAGCGTGATCGCCTCGGCCACGGTCAGGCACGGGGTTTCGGCCTGCCAGGTGTGCCCCTGGTGGTCGGACACCGCGACCGACACCACCAGCCAGTCGTCGAGCGGGCCGTCCGGCTCGTCCTCGAACTCGTAGCGCAGGGGCCGCATCGACAGCCAGCCGCCGGTCTCCGAAGCGATCTGCATAACAGCATTGTCCCGGGTCAGGGGCGTGCCGGGTAACGTTCGGGCGTGCTTCTACCGCTTCCCCCGGGCGACTTCCAGGCCTATCTCTTCGACTGCGACGGCACCATCACCGACTCCATGCCGGTGCACTACCGGGCCTGGCAGGATGCGCTGGCCGGGTGGGAGTGCGAATTCCCGGAGGATCTGTTCTACGCGTGGGGCGGCCGCCCGGCGGCGGACATCATCGTCGACCTGAACGAGCGGAACGGGCTGGCCATGCCGGTCGACGCCGTGAACGAGCACCGGGAGACGCGCTTCCAGTCCGGGCTCGCCACCGTGCAGGCGGTCCCCGGCGTGCTGGAACACATCCTCGAGGCGTACGGGCGGGTGCCGTTCGCGGTCGTCTCGGGCAGCACGCGCGATTCGGTGACCGCGTCGCTGACCGCGCTCGGCCTTCTCGACCGTTTCCCGGTGCTGGTCTGCGCGGAGGACTACGCGCGCCCGAAGCCCGACCCGGAGGGCTACGTGAAGGCCGCCCGGCTGCTCGGTGCCGACCCGGCGAAGTGCCTGGTCTTCGAGGACACCGAGCTCGGGGTGCAGGCCGCCGAGGCGGCCGGGATGGCCTGCGTGCGGGTGCCCCCGCCCTGGGACCGATAAGATCGGCGGCCATGAGCGCCTTCCGGGAGGTTTCCCCGACCACGCTGGCCGACGTCCTGGGCCGCGATCAGGTGATGGACATCGGGATCCGGCCGCTCTGGGGGCCGGTGCCGCGGGTGGCCGGGCCGGCGTTCACGGTCCGCTGCGAGCCGGGTGACAACCTGATGCTGCACGCCGCGATCTATCGGGCCGAGCCCGGGTCGGTGATCGTCGTCGAGTCCGGTGACCTGGACTATGCGCTCGCCGGCGGGAACGTGTGCGCGGTCGCGCACCGGCGTGGGGTGGCCGCGTTCGTGCTGGACGGGCTGATCCGGGATCTGGGCGAGGTGCGGGAGCGGGGCTTCCCGGTCTTCGCGCGGGGCGTCATCCCGATCCCGGGGACGAAGAGCAAGGTCGGTTCGCACGGCGAGCCGGTCCGCTGCGGTGGGGTCACGGTCGTCGCCGGGGACGTGGTCGTCGCTGACGAGGAGGGCGTGGTCGTGGTCCCGGCCGGCCGCCACGACGAGGTGCTGGCCGCCGCGACGGTGAAGCTGGCCAAGGAGCAGGCGGAGTCGCTCGACGACTGGGAGGCCGCGCACCGGGCTCGCATCGAGGCGGCGCTCACCAGCGGTTCCTGGCCTCCTCCGCCCAGCCGGTGAGGCCCTCCAGGTCGATCTTCTGACCGTCGGCGCCGCGGGCCCAGCCGGAGAAACGCCCGAAGCACTGGTGTGTCTCCCCCGCCAGGATACCGAGGTTCGTCCTCGCGACCCGCTCGTGGAACGGCTCGAACGTCACGTCCACGCCCGGGCCGGTGATGCGCCACGGCTTGAGCCAGTCGGTGCGGTCGTACTCCCAGCGCAGGTCGGCGCCGATCTTGTGGAGCCGGCCGTCCTCGAAGACCGCGTTCTCCGTGGTGCCGGTGCCGTCGGTCCATTTGCCGCCGAGCTGGATCGCTCGTCCCTCACCGGCGCCGGCGGCCCAGTTCCAGGTCACCGAGTACGGCCACCGGCCGCGCCCGTGGTCGAGCGTCGCGTACGACCCGGCCGGCACCACGTGCTCGACCCCGCCCGCCGTGATCGTGCCGTGGACGGGGCGGCCGACGTCCTTCACCGTGTACTGGAAGCGGGTCCGCCCCCACGCGACCACGACACCGAGCGAGTCACGGCCCTCGACGACCGGCATCGTCAGGTCGAGTGTGACGTCACGGCTGCGCGCCTTCACGGTCGTACCGTCGTATTGCTGTTGGATCTCGATGTCGAGGCCGCCGCCGGAGGCCGTCACGCGACCCGATCCGCTGCGGTCCGGGAAGGTCGCGCCGCGCGCCAGCGGGACTGTCGCATCGACGACGATCTCCCGCCCACTGACCCGGTCCAGCAGGTAGAGGCCGTGCACGCCGGCGTAGTCCAGGCTGGACGCGACGACGCCGACGATGTGCGCGGGGGTGACGACGCCCCAGTACTCCCAGCGCTTGTTGCGACCCCATCCGCGCAGGTTGGCACGGTGCAGCGGCTTGCGACTCCAGCCGACGGCAGCCGGGTTGAGCCGGCCGTCGGGCAGGCACAGGTCGACCGGCTCGGTGATCTGGATCTCGTGCGTCACCGGCGCAGGTTACCGCCGGGTCAGGAGGACAAGTCGATCAGGGATAGTCAGATATACAGCGGAACCGGCCGACGGCGCTGAGAAGGTGGTTTCGGGCTCGTTACCATCCGTCCAGAAAGCTTGCCATCCATGCACACTCATCAATAATGAGCGCCATGAGAGGAGCCGAGAGCGGAGCCCGCGGCACGGAGTCACACCCGGCTGCGCAGCCCCGCCCACCCGACGAGACAAGCCCACCGACCCCAGCCGAGCGGGTGATGCCGTGAGCGAGCTTGCGCGCGAACCATCGAGTTCAGTCGTGAAATCATGGTGGCGCCGGAGCGCAGCGGAGGTGTCACCATGACGGTGGCCCACCCAGAGACCTCGACAAGATTGCCCCGCACACGCCGGAACCCCCAGCCCGGCCCGAGAAACCGCACCGATCGAGCCCGCCCCTCGGGCCGCAGAACGCTTCCCGTACCGCGCTCGGCGCCGGCGTCAACCGCCCCGCCCCGCGACGTTCCGCCTCCGGCCCGCGCCCGGGAAACCCCCGTCGACGCCGTCGCGCCGGAGCCCTCTGCCGCCCCGCGTTCCGGCCCGCCGGCGGGACCGGGCATACGACGTACCAGCGAAGTCGATCACGAAGCCGCAAGCGGCGGCAGCCACCCGGCGCCGCGCCTGCCCCGCCCGGCCGGACGCCCGCCCCGCGCCGCCCTGCCGCCCACCACCACGGTCGAGGCCGCGGCCCGGCCACCACCTCGATCGATCAACGCGTAATCAAGATCGACCTTGGTTGGCGAAGTGACGCCGGCGGGTAAAGGCTGGAGCAAACGCCGACCACAGGGGGACCCATGCCCGCAATACCCACGATCGAGCTGAACAACGGGATCGCCATGCCGCAGGTCGGCTACGGCGTGTTCCAGATCCCGGAGGCCGAGACCGCGCAGGCGGTGACACACGCGCTGGAGGCCGGCTACCGCAGCATCGACACGGCCGCCGCCTACGGCAACGAGTCCGGCGTCGGCGCCGCGCTGAAGGCCTCCGGGATCGCCCGCGACGAACTGTTCATCACGACCAAGCTGTGGAACAGCGACCAGGGGTACGACAGCACGCTGCGCGCCTTCGACGCCAGCCTCGGCCGGCTCGGCCTCGACCAGCTCGACCTCTACCTGATCCACTGGCCGACCCCGAAGCACGAGAAGTACCTGGACACCTGGCGTGCCCTGCAGAAGATCCACGAGGAGGGGCGGGTCCGCGCGATCGGCGTCTCCAACTTCCTGCCGCACCACCTGCGCGCCGTCGCCGAACTGGGCGGGGTGATCCCCGCGGTCAACCAGATCGAAGTTCACCCGGCCCTGCAGCAGCGCGACGCCCAGGACGCCGACCGGGAGCTGGGCGTGGTCACCGAGGCGTGGAGCCCGCTCGCCCAGGCCGGCGTCCTCGACAACCCGGCCGTCACCCGGATTGCCGACGCCGTCGGGCGGACCCCCGCGCAGGTCGTGCTCCGGTGGCACGTCCAGCAGGGCCGGGTGATCATCCCGAAGTCGGTCACGCCGTCCCGGATCCGGGAGAACCTGGCGCTGTTCGACTTCGAGCTGTCGGCGGAGCAGCTGGCGGCGATCGACGCGCTGGAGAGTGACGGGCGCACCGGCCCGCACCCCGACTTCTTCAACTGACCGCCGCTTCTTCGACTGACCGCTGCTTCTTCGACTGACCGCTGCTTCTTCGACTGACCGCCGCTTCTTCGACTGACCGCCGCTTCTTCAACTGACCGCCGCTTCTTCAACTGACCGCCGCTTCTTCAACTGACCGCCGCGCGGGCCGCTTCTCGCAGCCCGGTGCGGCGGTCTGGCCGGTCCGCGGTGGCAGTTCACCGATCTTCGTGCACGCCGGCGATGACGGTTCGCGACCCGGCGCCGGGGCAGGGTCGCGGCCGGGTCCCGACTGGTTCTCACCGTGGTCATCAGACCCGAACAACCACGGTGAGGACCAACAGGGTGGGTCGCGCAGGTTGCTCGGGCACGGATCGCAGCTCGCGGCGCAGGTGTGTCGGGCCACATCTTCGAGGGACGGACGGGACGCCGCCGATCAGGGGGCGACCGCCGTGACGCCCCGGCCGCGGAGGACCCCGTCAGCTCACAGACGGCCCTCAGCAACCTCACAAGGTGGCGCGTCACAGTAGGTACGCATCCCCCGGCACACCTGGAGGTAAGTGATGGGTCTTCTCGGAATCGTCGACCTGGCCCTGCTGATCGTGCAGTTCCTGCTGATCGCCCGGGCGGTGCTGGACTGGAGTGTGGTGCTGGCCGGCCCGGCGATGCCCGGGTCGGTCCGTTCGCGGGTGTCCGGGGGCGTGTTCGCGGTGACCGAGCCGATCCTGGCGCCGGTCCGGCGGCTGGTTCCGCCGCTGCGCGCGGGCGGCATGTCGATCGACCTGTCGTTCATGCTGGTCTTCTTCGCGGTGGTCATCCTCCGCTCGTTCATCTGACCGACTGCCGGCAAAGGGCCGCGCACCTCTGGGTGCGCGGCCCTTTCGTGCATAGAGTGGACGAGGTGACGGATTCGCACACCGACATCTATGGGCGCTATCTCCATGCCGGGGCGATCAGCCGGGATCCGGATGCCTTCGCCGAGTTGTTCACCGAGGACGGGGTCTACGAGGCGCCGCTGCTCCCCGAGGGCGGGCCGCTGCCGAGGCGGCTGGCCGGGCGGGCGGCGATCCGGGCCGGCATCGGGGCGTTCCAGCAGGGTGAGCCGGGTGAGGTCGATCCGCGGCGCAGCGGTTGTGTGCTGCACGAGACCGCCGACCCGGACGTGTTCATCGCGGAGATGGACGCGGTGGTCGACGGGTCGCCGATCGCTCTCGTGCAGATCTTCCGCCTGCACGAGGGCCGGATCGCAAGCCTCCGCGACTATTTCAGCCCGGCCAGTCTGAACCAGCATTGAAGTCCAGCCGACCCGTAAGCCCAGCCGGCCCGAAGCCCAGCCGGCCCGTAAGCCCAGCCGGCCCGAAGCCCAGCCGACTTGAAGCCACGCCGGGCTGAGACCGGGTCCGGGCCGGGCTGAAGCCGGGGCGACGCCGGCTCGAGTCCCGGCTGAGGCCGGGTCGGGCGGGCTGGGTCCGGGGTCAGAGCAGCGCGGTGACCGAGTCCGCCGCCGGGTCCGTCGGCGTGGTCACCTCGCAGAACCGCCACTTCTTGTCCGTCCCCCGGAACAGCGAGATCCGCACGGTCGTCGCGTTCAGCGCCGGCAGATACGACAGCACCTGCGTCTCCTTGCCCTCGGTCCGCATGGTCAGCGCCTCGGCCGGCCGGCTCGCCCGGATGGTCACCACCGCCTCGTCGCCGAGCGGCGCCGAGCTGACCGACGGCACCGGTGACGGCCACTGCACGGCGGTCACGGTCGGGGTGACAGTGGTGACGTAGGCGCCCTGGTCGACCAGGGACGTCGTCTGCCGGATCAGGTCGTTGCTGGCCGCGCAGCCGGGCGCCGCGACGTTGCCGACTTTGTCCGGGTCCGGGTTCGCGATCAGCCACTGTCCGTACTTGATCAGTGAGGCGACGACCGTGGGCAGCGTGCTGCCGGTGTTCGCCAGTCCGGGCGCGATGCTGTTGGCCGGCGGCGCGGTCCGGACGAACGTGCTGACCGGACCGGGTGTGGCGGCCGACGTGGGCGGCACCGTCGCGGTCGTCGACGCGAACGCGGCACATCCGGTGAGCGCGCACGCCGAGGCGAGGACGGCGGTGAGCCGCAGGGCACGACGGGGGGTCGGCTGCATGGGGGTTCCCTCCGGTACGACATTTCGCGAAGAGTCCGTCGGTCCCGGAGGGGTCCGCTTGAGGAATCGGCCGGCCCGAACCGGAGCGCAACCGACGAGGAACTGTGCATCGGTCAGCACTCGCCGGAGGCCGAGGTCCGGCTGCGGCCGGGCCTCGACGCCGCGCCTACCCCCGGCGGGCCGCTTCCGCTCCGTCCGGGGTCAGCCGGTAGTACTTGCGGGCGGGCCGCCCGGCCACCGCCGGGTCGAGGCGCTCCCAGCGCGCCTCGATCCACCCGGCCCGTTCGAGGCGCGCCAGGATCGGGTAGAGGGTGCCGCTCGGATACCCGCTGACGCGCATGAGGTCCAGCCCGTACCGGTCGGCGGCCGGGTCCTCCAGGAACACGGCCAGCACCCGGCTCACCGCGGGCGTCGCCCGCACCGGCTCCACCATGCGCCCACGGTAGGCACCCTTCACACCGAGGGTCAAAACCGGTTTCCCGTACGTCGATGTCAGCGCAGCCGGGCGGCGGCGAACTCCAGGGCCCGGACGTCGAAGTAGGAGCGACCGCCGTCGTGCCCGTCCCACTCGTAGACCTCGATCTCCTTGCTCGTGGTCACCTCGTTGTACGCGGCGAACACGCCCGACGGCGGGCAGACCGTGTCCATCAGCGCGGTGGAGAACAGGGCCGGGGCGGTGATGCGGCGGGCCAGGTGGACCACGTCGAAGTGGTCCAGCGTCGCGAACGTCTGCTCGGCCCGGGACGGGTTGGCCCGCAGGAACTGGACGATCTCCTGGAACGGGAAGCTGTCCGAGACGGTGACCGCACGGCGGATGTCGCAGAGGAACGGGACGCCCGCGACCACGGCGGCAACCCGGTCGGGGACCAGGCCGGCGGCCGCGATCGACAGTGCCCCGCCCTGGCTCTTGCCGGTGGTGACCAGCCGGGACGCGTCGACGCCGGGCAGTTCGGCGGCGGTTTCGACGGCCCGCGCGGCGTCGGTGAACAGCCGCCGGTAGTAGTGCGTCTCCGGGGACCGCACTCCGCGGGTCATCTGTCCCGGGGTGGACGGGCCGGCCCCGGCGGTGTCCTGGTCGGGCGTGTCGCCGCCGCGCCAGCCGCCGCCCTGGCCGCGGGTGTCCATCACCAGGTGCGCGTAGCCGGCGGCGCTCCAGAGCAGCCAGTCGACCGGCAGGCCGCGGCCACCGCCGTACCCGATGAACTCCACCGCGATCGGAAGCGGACCGGAAGCGCCGGCCGGGACGTTGAGCCACGCCTTGACCGGCTGGCCGGCGAAGCCTGTGAAGGTCACGTCGTAGGTGGTGACGCCGCGTAACGGGGTCCCGGTCTCGACCAGGTCGGCGGGCTTGGCGGCGGCGCGCGCCTCGGCGAGCGTGCGGGTCCAGAAGTCGCCGAGACCGTCCGGCTCGGGGGTGCTCGAACGGTACGTCCGCAGGTCCGCCAGTGGGAGATCAAAATGCGCCATGACCGACACGCTAAGGGGGAAAGTTTGCGGAATCCACCACGGCGTGGACGATGGTCGCCATGCCCGCCGCGCCACAGACCTCCCGCCCGGCGCCGCACGTCCTGGAAGCGGTGCTGGAACGGCTGACCTATCAGAACGAGGAGACCGGCTACACCGTTGCCCGGGTCGCGTACAAGAGCAGCACCGATCTGCTCACCGTGGTCGGCGCGCTGCTCGGCGCGCAGCCCGGCGAGAGTCTGCGGATGTCGGGCTGGTGGACCTCGCACCCGCAGTACGGGAAGCAGTTCGAGGTGGTCTCGTACACCACGGTGTTGCCCGCGACCGTGCAGGGCATCCGCCGCTACCTGGGGTCGGGGCTTGTCAAGGGCATCGGCCCGGTCTTCGCCGAGCGGATCGTGGACCACTTCGGCCTGGAGACGCTGGAGATCATCGAGGAGTCGCCGGGCCGGTTGATCGAGGTCACCGGCCTCGGCCCGAAACGCACCGCGAAGATCACCGCGGCGTGGGCCGAGCAGAAGGCGATCAAGGAGGTGATGCTGTTCCTGCAGGGGGTCGGCGTCTCCACGTCGATCGCGGTGCGGATCTACAAGAAGTACGGTGACGCGTCCATCTCGGTGGTGAAGAACAGCCCGTACAAGCTGGCGTCGGACGTGTGGGGCATCGGGTTCAAGACCGCCGACACGATCGCGCAGGCGGTCGGGATCCCGCACGACAGCCCCGAGCGGGTGAAGGCCGGCCTGCAGTACACGCTGTCGCAGGCGACCGACAACGGTCACTGCTTCCTGCCCGTGGACGAGTTGACCGAGGACGCCGCCAAGATCCTCGACGTGCCGGCCGGGCTCGTCCCGGCCTGTCTGGCCGAACTCGTCGAGGAAGAGGGCGTCGTCCGCGAAGGGGACAACGTCTACCTCGTGCCGTTCCACCGTGCCGAGATGTCGCTCGCCAACACGCTTGTCAGTCTGTTGCGCGACAAGTCGGACCGGATGCCGCACTTCCACGACGTGGACTGGTCGAAAGCGCTCGGCTGGCTGCACCAGCGCACCGGCTCCACCCTCGCCCCCGAGCAGGAGGCCGCGGTCAAACTGGCCCTGACGGAGAAGGTCGCGGTCCTCACCGGCGGCCCCGGCTGCGGCAAGAGCTTCACCGTCCGCTCGATCGTGGAACTCGCCGCCGCCAAGAAAGCCAAGATCCAGCTGGTCGCGCCGACCGGCCGGGCCGCGAAACGCCTCGCCGAGCTGACCGGCCACCCCGCCGCCACGGTCCACCGCCTGCTCAAGCTCCAGCCCGGCGGCGACGCCAGCTACGACCGGGACAACCCTCTGGACGCGGACCTGTTGGTCGTCGACGAGTCGTCCATGCTCGACCTGATCCTGGCGAACAAGCTGGTCAAGGCGATCCCGCCGGGCGCGCACCTGCTCCTGGTCGGCGACGTCGACCAGCTGCCGTCGGTCGGCGCCGGCGAGGTGCTGCGCGACCTGCTCGCCGCCGACGTGATCCCGCGGGTCCGGCTCACCCAGATCTTCCGGCAGGCCGCGGAGAGCGGCGTCGTCACCAACGCGCACCGGGTCAACCAGGGCCGCCCGCCGCTGCTCGACGGCATGAAGGACTTCTTCCTGTTCCCGTGCGACGACACCGAGGCGACCGCCGGGCTCACCGTCGACGTCGCGTGCACCCGGATCGCCCGCAAGTTCGGCCTCGACCCGCGCCGCGACGTGCAGATCCTCACCCCGATGCACCGCGGCCCGGCCGGCGCCGGCGCGCTCAACACGCTGCTGCAGCAGGAACTCACCCCGGCCCGCGAGGGGCTGCCGGAACGCCGGGCCGGTGGGCGGGTGTTCCGGGTCGGCGACAAGGTCACCCAGGTCCGCAACAACTACGACAAGGGTGCGGCGGGCGTCTTCAACGGAACGGTCGGCGTCGTCACCGCGCTCAACCCCGAAGAACAGAACTTGACGGTACGGACGGACGAGGACGAACTGATCGAGTACGACTTCGACGAGCTGGACGAGCTGGCGCACGCGTACGCGATCACCATCCACCGGTCGCAGGGCTCGGAGTACCCGGCGGTCGTCATCCCGCTCACCACCAGCGCATGGATGATGCTGCAGCGCAATCTGCTCTACACCGCGATCACCCGCGCCAAGAAGCTCGTCGTGCTGGTCGGCTCCCGCCGGGCACTCGCCGCGGCGGTCCGCACGGTCAGCGCCGGTCGGCGGCACACCGCCCTGACCGAACGCCTCGGCTGACCGAACGCCTCAGCCGACCGCCGGCTCGGTGATCGTCCCGGCGCTCGCCTCGGGCTCCGGAACCGCGGTCGCGGCCAGAGCGGTGCCGGCCACGCACAGACCGTGCAGCCGGCGTTCCAGCTCGGCGGCGCTGAAGCCGGAGATCCTGCCCTTCGGCGCCTCCCGGATCAGGGTGCCGGCCGCGAAGAACTCGTCGGGGTGCAGGAGGTTCACGACCGCGCTGACCGACGGCCAGGCCGCACGCCGGCCGCGAAGAACTCGTCGAGATGCAGGAGGTTCACGACCGCGCTGACCGACGGCCAGGCCGCACGCCGGCCGGACGCGGACCCGGCGCCGATCCGGATCTCCTCGACGGCAAGCCGCGGCAGGCTGCCGGGCCGGGGCCGAATAGCAGTGAAACGGCGAACGCGTGACGGAACGCCGAGGTTACGGGCCGAACAGACAGCATTTATCCGACACTCGGACATCCGAAATCGGTAAACACGCCGACCCGGAAAACAATGGAAGCCACGGGATCGCGAAATAGTCTTTCCCCATCCCAGTTCCACATCGAGAACCAACGGGGGTTTCTCACATGTTCCGCATTCTGACCGCCGGCGCCGCCGCGCTCGCCGCCGTCGCCGTCGCCGCTCCGACCCCGGCTCAGGCCCGGCCGGTGGACGTCCCGGACCAGCGGATGACGATCGGCGTGGTGAACGCGAACGGCTCGGGCTGCCCGGACAAGACCACGCGGATCGCGGTCTCGCCGGACAACACGGCGTTCACCATCACCTACTCGGACTACCTGGCCCAGGTCGGCCCGGACGCCTCGCCGCTCGATTTCCGGAAGAATTGCCAACTGGCCCTGGACGTGAAAGTGCCGACCGGTTTCACGTTCGCGATCGCCAGCGCGGATTACCGCGGATATGCGAGCCTGGCGCGCGGCGCACGGGCCACGGAATCGGCGAACTACTATTTCCAGGGGCACGCCACGAACACGCGCTTCGAGCACAATTTCACCGGGCCGTTCAGCGACGACTGGCAGCGCCGGGACGAGGTCGGGATCGCGTCGCTGAGCTACCTGCCGTGCGGTGAGCGCCGGTACCTCAACATCAACACCGACCTGCGGGTGAACCGGGGCACCTCGGACTCCCGCAAGGACACCAGCTTCATCTCGATGGACTCCACCGACGCCGCGATCAACACCGTCTACCACGTCGCCTGGCGGCACTGCTGACGGCGTCGCCTCCGGCCCGCGGACCGTGCTGACCGGCGTCGCCTCCGGCTCGCGGGCATTGCGCCCTTGGCGGCCGACGCCGGGAGGCCCGGAAACGACCACGCTTCGCCAGTCGTTTTCCGGGCCTCCCGGCGTCGGCGGGCGCAATGCGTGCCGCACCGGGGGGAGCGCTACTTGTCGAAGGCGGCCCAGGGGCTCTCGGCGGGTGGGCGGTGGCGGCCGGTCGTCTCCTCGGCGGGTGGCGCCGGCGTGGCGGGGGCCTGCAGGGAGCGGTGGGCGAAGAACGCGGCCAGCGCGGTGGTGATCGGCACCGCGGTGATCAGGCCGATCGTGCCGACGGCGCTGCGGACCAGCTCCTGCGCGATCAGCGGGCCGGTGAGCAACTCCCCCACCGGGGTGCCACCGGTCGCGAAGAGCAGCATCAGCGGCAGCGACGCCCCCGCGTAGGCGAGCACGATCGTGTTGATGACGGAGGCGATGTGCGCCCGGCCGATGCGCGTCGCGGCGCCGTACAGAGGGCGGAACCCGTACGCCGGATTGGCGATCGCCAGCTCGGTGACGGTCGCCGACTGGGTCACCGTGACGTCGTCGAGCACGCCGAGCGAGCCGATCACGATGCTGGCCAGCAGCAGGCCCTGCATGTTGACCTCGCCCTGGCTGATCGACAGGAAGTTCGAGGTGTCGTCGGCGACACCGGTCAGGTGCACCGCGGCGACGCTGATCTCGGCCAGGACGGTCGTGATGACCAGACTGGCCAGGGTCCCGGCCACCGCGATCGTGGTGGTGATGGTCAGGCCGTGCGTCAGGTAGAGCACGGTCAGCATGATCGCGGCCGAGCCGACCACCGCGACGAGGGTCGGTGACCGGCCGTCGAGGATCGCCGGCACGATGAAGAGCAGCAGCACGCCGAACGTGACCGCGAGCCCGGCCAGGGCGGTCACCCCCCGCCACCGGCCGAACGCGACCACGGCCAGCGCGAACGCGACGCCGAGCAGCCACAGTTCCCGCGAGCGCTGATGGTCGGAGATAGACCAGCTGAGCCCGCCCTCCTGGTTCTCCAGGCCCATCAGCACGACCCGGTCACCGTTCTCGATCTCCGGGGCGCCCGGGCCGTACGGCAGTTCGGTCGTCACCACCTCGCCGGACTCCAGCTTCACCGTGGCCGTGCCGCAGCCGGTGGGTTGCTCCTCACCGGCCGGGACGGGCGCGCACTCGCTGTGGGTGAGCGACTGGACCACGCCCTTGGCCTGCGCCGGCCCGTCCGCGGAGGCATCCGCCCGCAGGGTGTCGCGGGGCCACAGCAGCAGCATGCCGAGCGCGGTCAGCAGCACCGCCGGGATCAGCAGCATCAGCGTGAGGCGGCGGGCCTTCGGGAGCAGGTCGGTGCCGTGCGCGTGGCTGTGGCTGTGCGGTTCGGGCATTGCCGAACCCTAACCGGCGCGGCTACGGGTGACGGGTGCGGGCGGCGGCGCGGTCCTCGGCGGTACGGCCGAAGACCAGCCAGAAGTCGGTGATCGCCAGGGTCAGCACGGGACGGCGACCGGCCAGGTGACCCAGGGCGCCCTCCGGGTCGGGGCGCCAGGCCGCCGACGCCGTACGCACATTGCTCCTGCCCCTGACCGGGGTCCGCTTGACCTTTCCGTCGAGGGCCTGCGCCACCGTGAATCCCAGCGGGAAGCGGCCCGGAACCCGGCGTTTGAGCCGGACCAGCGCCGAGGCGATCGGGGCACCCTCAGGTGTCGCGGCGGTCGCGTCGACCAGATCCTCGTCGGCGTCGAGGGTGAACCCGGCCAGCTCCTTCGGGATGCCCCAGAGCCGGCGGCCACCCTCCCGGGAAGCGACGCTGTCCACCCAGATGTCGGTGATGCTGACCCGCGGCCGGCCGTGCTCGTGGGTCAGCACCGCACTGAGCAGTTCCCGGTAGTGCAGGACGCCCCCGGGCTGGTAGTCGACCCAGGCCGCGCCGATCGCGGCCCGGCCGCCGAACGACAACGGCCGCACCGCCGCGCCCAGGACCTCGGGCAGCGGCGGGACGGCGCGCATCGGGACGAGGAAGACCGACAGGTACATCTGTCCGCGCAGGTGCCAGGGTTCGGGCGGGTACATGCCCTAAGACTGGCATCGATGCGTCAGTAACGGAAGCGGGACACCACGCTCTGGAGCTGGGCGGAGGTCTCGTTGACCTCCTCGGCCGCGCGCCGGGTGTTGCCGACCGCGCCGGTGGTCCGCTGGGTGGCCTCGGAGACCCCGGTGATGGTCGCCGCGATGTTCCCGGCGCCGCCGGCCGCCTCGGTCAGCGTCCGGTTCATCTCCTGGGTGGTCGCGGTCTGCTCCTCGACCGCCGAGGCGATCGTCAGCTGCAGGCCGTTGATCCGCTCGATGATCTCGCTGATCTCCTCGATCGCGCTGACCGCGCCGCTGGTGTCGGCCTGGATCGACTGTACCCGGCGGGAGATGTCCTCGGTCGCCTTCGCGGTCTCCTGGGCCAGGTCCTTGACCTCGCCGGCCACCACCGCGAAGCCCTTGCCGAGCTCACCGGCGCGGGCCGCCTCGATCGTGGCGTTCAGGGCAAGCAGGTTGGTCTGCTCGGCGATGCTGGTGATCACCTTGACCACGGTGGCGATCTCCGCCGACGACTCGCCGAGCCGGGCGACGATCTGGTTGGTGGCCGCCGCGGCCTGCACCGCCTGCACCACCACCTGGGTCGCCTCGGACGTGGAGACGCTGATGTCGCGGATCGCCGAACCCATCTCCTGCGCACCGGCCGAGACGAACTGCAGGTTGTTGGAGACGGTGTCGGCGGCCGCGGAAACCGTTCCGGCCTGCATCGACGCCTCGTTCGCGGCGGCGTCGACGGCGGTGGAGACCGAGGAGAGCTCACCGGCCGCGTGCTGCAGCGTGGACGCGCTGCCGGCCAGCTGCACGACGTCCTCGCGGAGCCGGGCGATGCCCTTGTCCAGGGCGGCGGCCATCTGGCCGACCTCGTCCTGGCTGGTGACCCCGGACGTCCGGGTCAGGTCGCCCTCGGCCAGCCCCTCGGCCAGCTTCGAGACACCCCGGACGGAGCGGCGCACATTGCCGGCCACCCGGAACCCGATCAGCAGGCTGAGCAGGACACCCGCGGCGAGGACCAGGCTGATCAGCCAGGTCGCCCGGGTGGCCGCCGCACTGGCGTCGGAGATCTGCGCCTCGGCCAGCGACGCGGCCCGGGCCTGCAGGGCGTTCGCGTCGTCACCGAGCGCGCCGTGCAGCGAGTTGTAGTCGAGGAGTGCCTGGTTCAACTCGGCCTGCGTGGCCTTGCTCAGATCCTTGGCCATGAACGCGAGATACGCCGTCCAGTCGGCCTGCGCCTTGGTGACCGTGGCATCCCCCGGCAGCGTCTGGCCCAGGGCGCTCAGCGCGTCGTCGACCGCCTGCTTGTTGGCGTTCATCCCCTCGGTGATCTGCTTGGCGATCGCCGGGTAGAGCTTGACCGCCGACGCGTTGCCGGCGAACGCCTCGATGTTCTGGCTGAAGTCGGTGACCGACGAGCCGATCGCCAGCGACCGGTGCTGGGCGGCCGCCGCCTTCTCGTTGAGGTCGTGCACCCGGTAGATGGCCATGCCACCGACGATCACGCCACCGATCGTCGCGGTCAGGGCCGCCGCGCCGATCTTCGTCCGCAGGGAACGGTTGTCGAACGCTCCACTCAAGCCCATGGCCGTACCTCTCCTCAACAGTGTCTGACACCCGCTGAATCGGCACGGTTCGCTGCCGGTTAAGCAACCTCCGCGAGCGCTTCGAAGATCAGACTCGTGGAGACGGCCCCCGGGTCCTGATGACCGATGCTACGTTCCCCCAGGTAGGAGGCGCGGCCTTTTCGAGCCTGCAGAGGCACGGTCGCCTCCGCCCCGACCCGGGCCGCGCGGGCCGCCGCCCCCGCCGCCCCGGACAGATCGGCTCCCCCGGCGACCGCTTCCTCGAAGGCGTCCAGAGCCGGGGCGTACGCGTCGACGAGGGTCTTGTCTCCCGGAGCGGCACCACCGA
This sequence comes from Actinoplanes sp. NPDC020271, assembly GCF_044388125.1. NCBI lineage: Bacteria > Bacillati > Actinomycetota > Actinomycetes > Micromonosporales > Micromonosporaceae > Actinoplanes > Actinoplanes sp. NPDC020271. The sequence continues at coordinate 3,968 of NZ_JBIRWQ010000002.1, read as the reverse complement.
GCTTGCGGACCGCCTCCAGCCCCGCCCGCAACGCGACCGCCAGGTCCGGCGGCTGCACCTCGGAGGTCGCCGGCAGCGCCTTGCCGGCCGCGCGCAGCGCACTGCCGTAGAGCGGGCCGGACGCCCCGCCCACCCGGGAGATCAACGTGGTGCCGGCCTTGACCAGCACCTCGGACACCGACTCGGGTGGCGCCTTCTCCAGCGTGGCGACCACGGCGGTGAACCCACGGTTCAGGTTCGCCCCGTGATCGCCGTCGCCGATCGCGGAATCGAGCCGGGTGAGCCGGTCGGCACCGGCCGCGATCGCCGCTGCGGCCGCCTCCATCCACTTGCGGGCGAGCGTGGCATCCATGCTCAGGCACCCCACCGCAGGCCGGGGGTACGCACCGGCGCGTCCCACAGGCGGATCATCTCGTCGGTCGCCTGGCACAGCGTCACCGACATGCCGGCCATGTCCAGACTGGTCACGTAGTTGCCGACGAGCTGCCGGGCGATCCGCACGCCACGCTCCCCCAGGTAGGCGGCGACCTCGCCGTAGATCAGGTACAGCTCGATCAGCGGTGTCCCACCCAGGCCGTTGACCAGGACGATCACCGGGCCGGAGAACGACTTCGCGGTCAGGATCGCGTCCAGCGCCGACGCCACGAGCTCCTTCGCGGGACGCAGCTTCTCCCGGCGACGGCCCGGCTCGCCGTGAATGCCGACACCGGCCTCGATCTCGTCCGCCGGCAGGTCGAACCCGGGGCGGCCGGCGGCCGGAGTCGTACCGGCCGTCAACGCGTACGCGAAGGAGCCGGAGGCTGCGTTGACCTCGCGCCCCAGAGCGGCGATCTCGCCGAGCTTGCCGCCCTCCTCGGCGCGCGCCCCCGTGATCTTCTCGACGAGCAGTGTCGCCCCGGTCCCCCGGCGGCCGGCCGTCCACGTCGAGTCCTCCACCGCCACGTCGTCGTCGACCAGCACCGACTCGACGCTGATCCCCTCGTCGTCGGCGAGCTCGGCGGCGAGCTGAAAATTCATCACGTCACCGGTGTAGTTCTTGACGATGTGCACCACCCCGGCGCCGGAGTCGACGGCTTTCGTCGCGGCCAGGATCTGATCCGGCACCGGTGAGGTGAAGACCTCGCCCGGGCAGGCCGCGTCGAGCATGCCCGGCCCGACGAACCCGCCGTGCAGCGGCTCGTGCCCCGACCCGCCCCCGGAGACCAGGCCCACCTTGCCCGGCCGGGGCGCGTCGGCCCGGACGATGTACTGCTCGTCGACCTCCACCCGCAGCTCCGGATGGGCGGCGGCGAGCCCCCGCAGGGACTGGGCCACCACGTCGGCAGGATCGTTGATGAACTTCTTCACGGCCGGTTCCTCTCCGCAGTTCTCGCCATCACCCACTGCATCCTCGCGCGGTCTAGAGTCGAGATCCATGGGGCTCGTGGGAATCGTGCTGGTTTCGCACTCCGAGCAGTTGGCGTCAGGCCTGCGCGACCTGGTGAGCCAGGTCGCGCCGGCCGTGCCGATCGTCGCCGCGGGCGGCACCGACGACGGTGGACTGGGCACCAGCTACGACCGGATCTCGGCCGCGCTCGCCTCCGCCGACAACGGCGCGGGCGTCGTCGTCCTGGCCGACCTGGGCAGCGCGGTGCTGACCGCGCGCGCCGTCCTCGACGATGCGCCCGGGCCGGTGCTGGTCGACGCGCCGTTCGTGGAAGGGGCGGTCGCGGCCGCGGTCACCGCCTCGACCGGGGCCGGACTCGACGATGTCGTGGCGGCGGCCGGGGAGGCGCGCGATGTCCCCAAGTTCTGAGGTCAGCGTGGTGCTTCCGGCGGCGTTGCACGCCCGGCCGGCGGGGGAAGTGGTGCGGGCCGCGGCCCGCTTCCAGGCAACCGTCGAGGTACGGCACGGGGAGCGCGCCGCGTCGGCTCGTAGCGCACTGAAGCTGATGTCGCTGGGTGCCGCGGCGGGTGCGACGGTGACCGTGCGGGCGTCCGGTGAGGACGCTCCCGCCGCCGCCGAAGCCGTCGCCGAAACCCTGCGCACCGCCACCTGACTCCCGCGTCGCCCGGGCAACGAGATCCGACAGTCGTGAACGTCGAGATCGGAGGCCGAACACGGATCAGATCTCTGGGCGCCCGGTCCACCTGAACAGGTGAACAGCCCTCTCCCTCGAGACGGATAGCGTCGGAGTATCGGTTGATCCAACGAAAGAAGAATCGTGGGCTTCATTTTCCGACCTCCGCCGAACTGGCCTAAGCCGCCTGCAGGCTGGACGCCTCCAGAAGGCTGGCAACCGGACCCGTCATGGGGACCGGCTCCACACGGTTGGCAATTCTGGGTGGACGACACCCCGGCGCCCGCGACACCGGTACAGCCTGCCCCGCCCACGAACCCTCCACCCGTGGTCATCCCGCCGAGTGCTGCGCTCGCTTCCCCGCAGTCCGCCCCATCTGCTGTTCCGCTTACCGGAGGTGGTGCGGAGATCGGTTTTTTCGGCGCGCGAGGGAAGGCACGGGAGCTGGCCGGCGAAGTCGAACGCCTGACCGCCGAAGTGAATACGCTGCGGGCCGACGTACAGCGGCTCGGTTTGTCCTCGGCGCTGGAACTTGAGCAATACCGCGAGCGGGTTCGGCGGGAGACTGCCGACCACCTGGCCCAGGCGCAAATTCGCCTGGCCGACCTGACACGCCAAGAGTCGGCGGCCGAGGCCGCGCTGGCGCAGACTCGGCAGAAGATCGTTGTCACGGAGGAGACGGCCCTGCTTCAGGAGGCCGGCATCTACCAGTACCAGCATCCCCTTTCGGACGCGGTCGCCTACCAGGCGGCGCTGGCTGAGATGCAGGCTCAGATCAAGCAAATGGTCAAGGTCGACGGCGGCGCGGTGCAGGCCGCTCGGGGCTGGACCGTCAACGGATCAGAGGCGCAAGGCCGCACGATGCTCCGTGACTACTCGAAGCTGATGCTGAGGGCATACAACGCCGAAGCCGACAACCTGGTCCGCGGATTGAAGCCCTACAAGCTGGACGCCGCGATTGACCGTCTCGGCAAGGTAGCGACGACGATCGCCCGGCTCGGCAAGACGATGGACATCCGCATAACCGATGCATATCACCGGCTGCGTGTTCAGGAATTGGCTCTCACCGCCGACTACGTGCAGAAGGTTGCGGAGGAGAAGGAGCGCGAACGGGAGGAGAAAGCCCGCCTGCGCGAGGAGCGGAAGGTCCAGCAGGAGATCGAACGAGAACGAGCCCGTCTCGACAAAGAACGTAGTCACTACCAGAACGCCTTGGCCGCTCTCCAGGCCAAAGGGGACGCCGAAGGCGCTGGCCAATTGCAGGAACGCCTGGCCGCGATCGATGCGGCGCTCAACGACGTCGACTATCGGGCGGCGAACATCCGGGCCGGCTACGTCTACGTCATCTCGAACATCGGCGCGTTCGGCGAGTCAATGATCAAGGTGGGTCTGACACGCCGACTTGATCCGATGGACCGGGTCAAGGAGCTGAGCGACGCTTCGGTTCCGTTCAACTTTGACGTCCACGCACTGTTCTTCTCCGATGACGCCGTAGGTATCGAGGCCCAGATGCATTCCCGCCTGGCCGACAAACGGGTCAATCTCATCAACCAGCGCCGGGAATTCTTCTACGCGACTCCGGCGGAGGCCAAGCAACTGCTCGCGGAACTGACCGGGAACCTGCTGCAGTACGAGGAAGTTCCGGAAGCCCTGGAATACCGGCAGTCATTGACGCAGGCAAAGCGGTCTGCACACGCACCGGTCGCCGCATGAACCCTGAGTCCCCTGGTCGAAGATGATCCGAGGGCCACCTGGCCCCTCGGACCAATCGCTTCCCAGGCGGGCCCAAGGCTTCTCGTGAGCCGCTTCCCTAAGAGGACGTCTGATTAACGTATTTTGTGGTGTTATGCGATTTGAGGGTCTCGCCAGGTTGGGGTGTTTTCGTCCGTCAGCCGGCGGGCGAGATTG
>NZ_JBIRWQ010000001.1:760311-860951 GCF_044388125.1 Actinoplanes sp. NPDC020271 | reverse complement strand
TTGAGTTGACCGGTACTAATAGGCCGAGGGCTTAACCATCTAATACTTTGTGTTCTGCGTCCACTGTGTGATTCACAGCAAACGAACAACCACCCCGGTCTTCAGGACGGGTTGCTGGTTGTGTTTCGCTGATGGCTGTTTCGGTGGTCATAGCGGAGGGGAAACGCCCGGTTACATTCCGAACCCGGTAGCTAAGCCCTCCAGCGCCGATGGTACTGCACTCGGGAGGGTGTGGGAGAGTAGGACGCCGCCGGACTCAACTTCGAGAAACGCCCACCCGGGTAACGGGTGGGCGTTTCTTTTTGCCTGCCTCCAAGGCGTGCCGGCTGAGCAGTGCTTGTGAAAACGTCCCGCACCCGGAAACCCGGGCGCGGGGCGTTTTTGCGTTTGGTTGCGGCTTGTGGGGCGTACGTCAATTGCGGGTCTGAATTGATTTTCGAATTTGGAGCATGAGGGGGGCTGCTTCGGATTCGGAGCGGCCCGGGAACATTGCCAGGGCGAGACTTCCGTGATCGGCCCAGCCGCAGATGGGCAGGTCCTTGCCGTCGCTGACGGTGGTTCCGCACTTCATCGAGCCGCCGAGCGGACCGGCGTCGACGTCGTGCACGCCGGTGACCGAGCCCTGCTCGTCAGAAAAGAGATCGAACGAGGTCTTGAGGTCTTTGTCCGGGCTCCAGATCAGTGTGGTCCCGCCGAGGAAAAGGACGTCCTTGTCGGCGGCGCCGCTGTAGACCGCGCCGACGGTCTTGTCCAAGTCGACCTCGGCGGAGAGCGCGGTCTGCAGATAGTCCGCGGTGTCCTGGGCGCCCGGCGAGTTGTCGAGACTGAGCTCGCCGATCGTGGCCGGCAGGTTGAGCGTGACGTCGCGCTCGGAGTTGATCTGCCAGTAGAACCAGCCGAGCGCGGCCACGCCGGCGACGCCGACGGTCAGCAGCGAGGCCAGAAGGATCGTGCGGGTGCGGCGGCGACCCGGGCTGAGCGGCTCGGCGCGGTCAGCCTCGTCGTCATCCACCAGGCTGAACGGCGTTTCCTGGATCTCGATCGCCGGCTCGGGATCGCTCGGAGAGCCGGGAGAGGGCGGGCCGGTTTCGGACATCAGGCGAGCCTACCGTTGTCCACAGGCAGCACTTGTCCACAGGTCGGCAGTGCGAATTCCAGGTCGCGAGCAGGAATCCGTAGACTTGCTGCGTGACCGACACGACCGATACCCGCACTCCCGACAGCCGGCCCACCGGTGGCCTCTCCGCTCAGTACCAGCCGGGCGACGTAGAGCAGTCGCGATACGAGCGGTGGGTATCGGAGGGCTATTTCACGGCCGATCCGAAGAGTGACAAGCCCCCGTTCACGATCGTCATCCCGCCGCCGAATGTCACCGGTTCACTGCACGTGGGCCACGCCCTCGACCACACGATCCAGGACACCTTGGTCCGGCTCAAGCGCATGCAGGGCTTCGAGGTGCTCTGGCTGCCCGGCATGGACCACGCCGGCATCGCCACGCAGAACGTGGTGGAGCGCAAGCTCGCCGAGCAGCAGCTGTCCCGGCACGACCTGGGCCGCGAGAAGTTCGTGGAGAAGGTGTGGGAGTGGAAGGCCGAGTCCGGTGGCGCGATCCTCGGGCAGATGCGGCGGCTGGGCGACTCCGTCGACTGGAGCCGTGAGCGCTTCACCATGGACGAGGGGCTGTCCCGGGCCGTCCAGACGATCTTCAAGCGGCTGTACGACGACGGGCTGATCTACCGGGCGAACCGGATCATCAACTGGTGCCCGCGCTGCCTGACCGCGCTCAGCGACATCGAGGTGGAGCACACCAACGACGAGGGCGAGCTCGTCTCCATCCGCTACGGCGAGGGGGAGAACAGCATCGTCGTCGCCACCACGCGCGCGGAGACGATGCTCGGCGACACGGCGGTGGCCGTGCACCCTGACGACGAGCGGTACAAGCACCTGGTCGGCACCGAGGTCGAGCTGCCGCTGACCGGGCGGCGCATCCCGATCGTGGCGGACGAGCACGTCGACCCGGCGTTCGGCACCGGCGCGGTCAAGGTGACCCCGGCGCACGACCCGAACGACTTCGAGATCGGTCAGCGGCACAACCTGCCCAGCCTGACCGTCATGGACGAGCGTGCGGTGATCACGGTGCCGGGTCCGTTCGAAGGGCTGGACCGGTACGAGGCACGGCCGGCCGTCGTCGCCGCTCTGCGGGAGCAGGGGCGGATCGTGGCGGAGAAGCGGCCGTACGAGCACTCGGTCGGCCACTGCTCGCGCTGCAAGACGACCGTCGAGCCGCGGCTGTCGCTGCAGTGGTTCGTCAACACCACGCCGCTGGCCAAGGCGGCCGGCGACGCTGTGCGTGACGGCCGGGTCCGGATCGAGCCGGAGGAGTTGTCGAAGCGGTACTTCGCCTGGGTCGACAACATGCACGACTGGTGCATCTCGCGTCAGCTGTGGTGGGGTCACCGCATCCCGGTGTGGTACGGGCCGAACGACGAGGTCGTCTGCGTCGGGCCGGACGAGGAGCCGCCCACCGGTGAGGGCTGGCGCCAGGACGAGGACGTGCTGGACACCTGGTTCTCCTCGGGCCTGTGGCCGTTCTCCACGCTGGGCTGGCCGGACCGGACCGCCGAGCTGGAGAAGTTCTACCCGACCAGCGTGCTGGTCACCGGCTACGACATCCTTTTCTTCTGGGTTGCCCGGATGATGATGTTCGGGCTCTACGCGATGGACGACAAGCAGCCGTTCGACGTGGTGAACCTGCACGGCATGGTGCGCGACCAGTTCGGCAAGAAGATGTCGAAGTCGTTCGGCAACGTGGTCGACCCGCTGGACTGGATCGAGCGTTACGGTGCTGACGCCACCCGCTTCACGCTGGCCCGCGGCGCCAACCCCGGCTCCGACGTGCCGATCAGCGAGGAGTGGTGCCAGGGCTCGCGCAACTTCTGCAACAAGCTGTGGAACGCGACCCGCTTCGCGCTGATGAACGGCGCGACGGTCGAGGGCGACCTGCCCGCGCCGAGCGAGCTCAGCACGATCGACAAGTGGATCCTGTCGCGCCTGCAGCACACCGTCTCCGAGGTCAACGAGCAGTTCGACTCGTACGAGTACGCGAAGGTCTGCGACACGCTCTACCACTTCGCGTGGGACGACGTGTGTGACTGGTACGTCGAGCTGAGCAAGCCGGTGCTGGCGCAGGACACCCCGGAGGCGGCGCGCAGCCGGCGGGTCCTCGGGCACGTGCTCGACCAGCTGCTGCGCCTGCTGCACCCGGTCATCCCGTTCGTCACCGAGGAACTGTGGATCGCACTGACCGGCGGCGAGACGATCACGTTCGCGACCTGGCCGTCGATCGACCACGCGCTGGTCGACGACGCCGCCGAGGAGGAACTGGCCGCCCTGCAGAAGGTGGTCACCGAGGTCCGGCGGTTCCGGTCCGACCAGGGGCTCAAGCCGAGCCAGCGGGTCTCGGCCGCGCTGACCGGGCTGGGCAACGTCGGGATCGACACGCACGAGGCGTTGATCCGCTCCCTGGTCCGGCTCGACGCGCCGGCCGCGGACTTCACCGCCACCGCCACGCTGGCGGTGACCGGTGGGATCACCGTCGACCTGGACACCCGCGGGGCGATCGACGTGGCCGCCGAGCGGGCGCGCCTGGAGAAGGACCGGGCGGCCGCCGAGAAGGAGGCCGCGCAGTGCCGGGGCAAACTCGGCAACGAGGCGTTCGTGGGCAAGGCGCCGGAGGCCGTCGTCGCGAAGATCAAGGACCGGCTGGCGACCGCCGAGGCCGATCTGGTCCGGATCGCCGCCGCGCTGGAAGCGCTGCCGGCGGCGTGACTTTTTGTGTGGGGCCGCGGCCTGCGGCCCCAGCCGAGGAAAGCTGGACATGAGCGAGTACACCGAGGTCGAGGCCGCGCTCAACGAGCGCGGTTTCACCCGCATGGTCTTCGACATGCAGAAGATCCGGGATCTGATGGACGTGCTGGGCAGCCCGCAGCGGGCGTACCCGGCGATCCATCTGACCGGCACGAACGGCAAGACCAGCACCGCGCGCATGATCGACGCGCTGCTCCGGGCGTGCGGCCTGCACACCGGGCGGTACACCAGCCCGCACCTGGAGACGGTCCGCGAGCGGATCAGCCTGGACGGGGAGCCGGTCTCCGAGGAGCGGCTCGTCGCCACGTACCAGGAGATCGCGCCGCTCGCCGAGCTGATCGACGCGCGCAACACCGAGCCGCTCACGTACTTCGACATGACCACCGCCATGGCGTACGCGGCGTTCGCTGACGCGCCGGTGGACATCGCGGTCGTCGAGGTCGGCCTCGGCGGCGAGGAAGACGCCACCAACGTCATCGAGGCGGGGGTGTGCGTGATGACCCCGATCGGGCTGGACCACACCGAGTGGCTCGGCGACACGATCGAGGACATCGCCTGGGCCAAGGCCGGCATCATCCACAAGGGCGCCACGGTGATCACCGCGCTGCAGACCGAGGAGGCCATGCGGCCGATCCTCGAGCGCTGCGCGGAGATGGGCGCGACCCTGGCCCGCGAGGGCAACGAGTTCGGCGTGGTCCAGCGCACCCAGGCGGTCGGCGGGCAGGTGCTCGTCCTGCAAGGGCTGGGCGGCGTCTACGAGGAGATCTTCCTGCCACTGTTCGGCGCGCACCAGGCCCAGAACGCGGCGATCGCACTGGCCGCGGTCGAGGCGTTCCTCGGGGCCGGCCCGGGCAAGCAGATCGACATCGAGCTGATCCGTGAGGGCTTCGCCCAGGTCGACTCGCCCGGCCGGCTGGAGCGGGTGCGCAGCGCGCCGGCCATCCTGCTGGACGGTGCGCACAACCCGCACGGTATGGCGGCCACGGTCACCGCGCTGGAGGAGGAGTTCAGCTTCCGGCACCTGGTCGTGGTGCTCGCGGTGCTCGGCGACAAGGACGCGACCGGACTGCTCGACCTGCTGGAGCCGGTCGCGGCGCGGATCGTGGTGACGCAGAACAGCTCGCCGCGGTCGATGCCGGCGGCCGAGCTGGCGCAACTGGCGATCAACGTGTTCGGGGAGGACCGGGTGGCGATCGCCGAGACCATGCCGGACGCGATCGAGGAAGCGGTGGTGCTCGCCGAGGAGGACGCGTCCGGCGAGCTCAGCGGCGTCGGAGTGCTGATCACCGGCTCGGTGGTCACCGTCGCCGACGCGCGGAGACTGCTCAAGCGATGACCGAACCGGAGGAGAACGCGATGCCGGTGGAGGGCGAGGCGGGCGCCGCGACGCGGCGTTCCGGGTTGAAGAACCCCGAAGCAGCCGTACGAGGGTTGGGGGCGGGCACACTCGCACTCGAGGCGATCGTGCTGCTCCTGGCTATCCAGCCGATCCGCATCCTCGGTGTGAACCTGAGCGGCTGGCAGATCGGCGTGGTGATCGGGCTGGCGGTGATCGCGGCGGTGCTCGCCGGGTGCATGCGACGGCCGTGGGGCTGGAACGCGGGGTCGGCGCTTCAGGTGCTCCTGCTGGCGAGTGGACTGGTGGTGCACTGGTCACTCGGCGCGCTCGGCGTGATCTTCGGGTTGGCGTGGGTGTACGCGTCGTACGTACGGAAATCGATCTTGAGTTCTTGATCTTCGGTTTGTGAAAAGGGGAGCCACCGTGGTGGCTCCCCTTTTTCGTGTCAGGCCTCGGACTCGGGGCGGATGGCACGCCACTGCGTGATGGCGATGTTGTGGTTGTCCGGGTCACGGAACGTGGCCGACCACAACTCCAGCTTGTCGCCGCGGTTCACCGGGCGCGGGGAGTGGACGAACTTGACGCCCTTCGCCTTCAATTCGTCGTGCACCGCCTCGATGTCGCCGACCTCCAGGTTCAGGTAGATCAGGCGGCCGGCCTCCGCGGACAGGTTCGGGACGGAGCGCAGGACCACGCGGGTGTCCCCGGAAGCCAGGACCGAACTGCCGTCGCCGGTGTCGATCTCGAAGAAGCCGAGAGTGTCGCGGTAGAAGACGATCGACCGGGCCAGGTCCGTGACCAGGATCGTGATGCCCACGCCGTGGATCGCGCCGGCCGGGCCCGGGCGGGCACTGGGGTAGGCGGTGATCACCTCGGCGGCGTGGATGTCGGGTTCCTGGCGGCCGGAGAAATCGGCCCAAGGGCTTCCGGTGGGCTTGGCGGGGGGCGCCTTCTCCTCGGACACCGTGGACGCCGTGGACGCCGTGGACGCCGTGGACACCGCGGGCTCGTCGGGGGGCGGGGCATCCGCGGCGTTCGGCTCGGTCGCGGGTGCTTCCGCGGCCTGTGGCTCGGTCAGAGGTGCTTCCGCGGCGTTCGGCTCGGTCGAGGACGTTTCCGCGGCCTTCGGCTCGGTCGCAGGTGCCTTCGTGGCCTTCGGTTCGGTCGCAGGTGCCTCCGTGGCCTTCGGTTCGGTCGTGGGTGTATCCGCGGCGGGGAACGTCGGCCGGACAGGAGGTGCAGGCTCGGCGGCGGGGGGAGCGACCACCCCGGCGGCGACCGCGGAGGCGGCTTGTGGGGTGGACTCCGGAGGCGGCTCCGGGTTGTCGTCCAGTGGGATGTCGACCTCGTCCTCGGGGAGGATCGGGCCGGTCGGGCGCCGGGTGGACGGTTCCGGCGCGGTGGGGAAAGGGCGATCCGGCGCCGGGGCGGTCGGTGGGGGTGCCACCGCGGTCGGGGTGTGGGCCGCAGTCGCTACGGTCGGCTCCGGGGTGGGCCTGGAGCGGTGCGGGGGTGCCGGGGTGGCCGGTTCGTCCGGGGCCGGGGGATAGGCGCTGGCGGGGAAGGCCACCGGGGGATGGTCGGGCTCATCGGTCACCGGGAAAGCGGCCTCGGGCGACCCGGTGCCGGGGGTCGGCTCCGGGGTGTCCGTGGCACCGGGCTGGGTGACGAAGCGGGTTCGGCCCGAATGGGTGGACCGCGGAGCGGGCGCGGGGGTGGCGGCCGGCTGCGCGGGTTCGTCGAGGTCCAGGTCGATCAGGGGATCGGTGTCGGGGCTCGACTCGGACGAGGTGCGCTGCGCGGGTGGGCGGCCGGGGGTCTGCGGCCTGGTGGCCGGGGATTCGACCGTGGCGGTTGCGGCGCTGGAGCGGGGCTTGGGGCTCGGCCGGGAACCCGGTGGGCGGGCGGACGGGGTTCGGGGTGCGGTGCTGGTCGCTCCGGTGGCCACGCCGGCCGCGAAAGCGGTGGCTGTGGCGGCGCCGCCGGACGACTGGTAACCGGGAGCCGGTGAGCTCGGTGCGGAAGCGGCGGGGCCGGAGCGGGCTGGGTAAGCGGCGGGTGCCGGGCCGCTCGAGGCAGAGGCCGCTGGGCCGGAGGGGGCCGGGCTGGAAGGTGCTGGGCCGGAGGGGGCCGGGCTGGAAGGTGCTGGGCCGGAGGGGGCCGGGCTGGAAGGCGCTGGGCTGGAGGGGGCCGGGCTGGAAGGCGCTGGGCTGGAGGGGGCCGGGCTGGCGGAAGATGGACCGGAGGGCGCCGGGCGCGAAGGCGCTGGGCTGGAGGGGGCGGCAGCTCCGCTCGGGGCTGGTGACGACGGTGACGCGGCGGGACGCGGCGGCGGTGGATAGTCCGAGCCGGTCGGCGTCGACGGTGCCGGCCGGCCTCGCCCGGGGCCGGGTGGCGGCGGGAAGTCGATCGAGTCGGAGTCGTCGACGCGGCGCCGGGGTGAGCCCGGGGCCGGGGGCGGCGGGAAGTCGTCGCCGAGAGGGACCCGCGCGGCCCTGGCGCCGGCGGCGGGCGGTGGCGGGAAGTCGATCGAGTCCGAGTCGTCGGAGGGACGGCTGGGCGCTCCGGGGCCGGGCGGCGGCGGGTAGCTGGCCGAGGGCCAGGCGTCGGAGGACGCACCTGACCCGGGCCGGGTGCTGCCGGACGGTGCCTTGGAACGCCGGGAGGCGGCCGGAGCGGCCCCCGCCTGGTCGGCGAACGCAGCAGCGCGCGATGCGTCGGAGGCGGCCGGCGCGGGAGACGGTGCCGGCGCGGCCGGCGCGGGAGACGGCGCCGAGGGCGATGCCGCCGGGGCCTGAGCCGAGGTGGCGGTGGAGCGCTCGTCAGCGGGCTGGGAGTCAGCGGGCTGGGAGTCAGCGGGCTGGGAGTCAGCGGGCTGGGAGTCAGCGGGCTGGGAGTCAGCGGGCTGCGGGTCGGCCGCGGCCGTCGGCTCTTCCGGTGAGTCCAGGTCGATCGGGTCGAAGCCGACCGGATCGGTGTCGGCCGCCGCGAAATCGCCCGCCTCCGAGCGCGGCCCGTTCCCGGCCCGCCGCGGCAGCGGTGTCGACGGCGCCTCGTCACCGACCAGCTGGCCTTCGAGGACCGGCCCGTCCGGGGTGTCCCGGACCACCACCGGGGTGGTGACGCGCGTCTCCTCGTACCCCGTGGGGGGCTCCTCGGTGGTCCAGTCGTCGTCCCGGCTCTCCCACGGGCCGGGGGCGACCGCGCCGAGCACGTCGTCGTCCTCGGTGTCCTCCGCGTCGGCGCCGTAGTCGGGCTGCTCGGGCGGGGGCGGGTCGCCGGCCGCGCCGACGTCCGGCGCGTCCTTCCAGTTGATGCGGACCCGGCGGGTGTCGTCGACGTCGACGGTGATCGGCACGGTCGAGCCGATCACCGGCCATTTCGCGACCGGCACCCGGCCGTCCCGGATCACCTTGTCGAAGGTGCCGAGGCCGGGGGCGACGACGATGGCCTGGATCTCGGCCCGCCCGTACGCCCCGGCGAGCGGGGGTGGGCTGATGTTGAGGATCTCCGCGTTGCCGGCCACGGTGGCCCGCCCGCCTCGGCGCACGTTGCTCACCATCGCGAGGGCGATGGCTATCGCCAGCACGACGAAGCCGAGGATCGCCACCGGCCAGCTCAAGAGCCCGAGACCGTAAACGATCATAAAGACCGCGATCGTGCCCATGACCAACGCCACCAACTTGCGTGCCGGTGCGATGGGCCGGCCGGTCTGGTTCGCCACTGTGGACCTCCCGGTTGTTCCCGCTCAGGTTATGGCCCTGCGGTCACTGAGCGAAAGTGCGGCAGTACGGACATCGCCGCTCACCGTCCCGGAGGTACCGATAGGCTGAACCTCAGGCGTGTCGGCCTCGTTGCCCGTCAAGTCCTGTCGTCTCCGGAGGGGAACCCACGTGTCCAGCAACACCGAGCGTTCGCTCGTGCTCATCAAGCCTGACGCCGTCCGCCGCGGACTGCTCGGCGAGATTCTGTCGCGTTTCGAGCGTAAGGGCCTGGTCGTCGAGGCGCTGGAATTGCGCACGATGGACGCCGAGCTCGCCGACCAGCACTACGCCGAGCACGTGGAGAAGGCGTTCTACCCGCCGCTCAAGGAGTTCATGACCAGTGGCCCGCTGGCCGCGGTGGTGCTCTCCGGCGACGAGGTGATCGAGGTGGTCCGTGCGATGATCGGCGCGACCGACGGCCGCAAGGCCGCGGCCGGCACGATCCGTGGCGACTTCGCGCTGTCCAACCGGGAGAACCTGGTGCACGCCTCCGACTCGCCGGACAGTGCGAAGCGCGAGCTGGCGCTCTGGTTCCCGGGCCTCTGATCGACCGGCCTGACCGCTGCTGATCAGCGGCGCGGGCCGAGAGCAGGGGGAAGTTCAGAACCCGGCCACCTCGGGGCCACATGGGATCGATAGGCATCAGGCATGACTGCGATCTCGCGTAGGAATCTGTTGCGTGCCGGGGTGGCCGGCGGCGTGGCCGGGGCGCTGTTCGAGGCCCCGGCGTTCTCGAGTGCCGGCAGCCGTCCGGTGCTCACCCACGGCGTGCAGAGCGGTGACGCCACCGCGGACTCGGCGGTGGTCTGGACCCGGGCGGACCGGCCCGGCCGGCTCTGGGTGCAGGCCAGCCGCCGCCCCGACTTCCGCGGCTCGCGGGTGATCCGCGGCCCACTGGTCACCCCGGACACCGACTTCACCGGCAAGGTGCGGCTGCGCGGGCTGCCGTCCGGGGAGAAGGTCTACTACCGGGCGAGGGTGGAGAGCGCGGATCGGCCCGGGCTGTTCAGCCTGCCGGTGGACGGGACGTTCCGGACCGCGCCGACGCGCCGGAGCGACATCCGGTTCGTCTGGACCGGTGACGTGGTCGGTCAGGGCTGGGGCATCGACCCGAACTTCGGCGGGCTGAAGCTCTTCGAGTCGGCGCGACTGCGCAAGCCGGACTTCCTGCTGCACAGTGGGGACACCGTCTACGCCGACGGGCCGCTGACCGAGACGGTGACGCTGCCCGACGGGCGGATCTGGCGGAACCGGCTGACCGACGCGAAGCTGAAGGTCGCCGAGAGCCTCGACGAATATCGCGGGCAGTACGCGTACAACCTGCTCGACGACGCGTACAAGCGGTTCACCGCGGCGGTCCCGCAGATCAACCAGTGGGACGACCATGAGGTGCTGAACAACTGGTACCCGGGGGAGATCCTGGACGACGCCCGGTACACCGAGAAGCGGGTGGACGTGCTGGCGGCGCGGGCGCACCGGGCGTACCACGAGTGGGTGCCGACGCCGGCGTCGTCCGGGCCGGTGTATCGCAAGATCTCGTACGGGCCGCTGCTCGACGTCTTCGTGCTGGACATGCGCACGTTCAAGGACCCGAACACCGACGACACGTACGCCGACCCGAAGCGCGGCCTGCTCGGCGCGGCCCAGCGGCGGTGGCTGATCGACGGGCTCCGCACCAGCCGGGCGACCTGGAAGGTGATCGCCAACGACCTGCCGCTCGGACTGGTCGTGCCGGACTCCCCGGTCGGTCAGGAGGGGGTGGCGCAGGGCGACGGGGGTACCCCTGCGGGACGTGAGCTGGAGTTCGCCGAGGTGCTGCGGGCAGCGCACCGGCACGATGTGAGCGGCATCGTGTTCCTGACCGCGGACGTGCACTACACCGCGGCGCACCACTACGACCCTGCCCGGGCCGCGGTGCGGGACTTCACGCCGTTCTGGGAGTTCGTCTCCGGGCCGGCGCACGCGGGCGCGTTCGGGCCGAACCCGCTGGACCCGACGTTCGGGCCGGAGGCGGTCTTCGTGCACGCCCCGCCGGTGGCGAACACCTCGCCGGCGCTGGGCTACCAGCATTTCGGTGAGGTGGAGATCGACGGGCACTCCGGGGCGCTGACCGTTCACCTGCGTGATCGGGACGGAATCGCGCTCTGGTCGACGACGCTCACGGCGTACGGGAAATAGCTCTTGATCTTGATCTTGGGGTAATGCGGGTGAGGGAATCCCGGGGTGGCCGGTATCGTTGTCGGAACGCAGGCGACGAACCGGCCATCACCGGGGAGCCTCCGGAAGAACGAGCCTTCGGCTTCAGTAGAACCGGGCGATTCGGCACGCGCGTGAGCCGGTGAATGAGCGGGCGTCCCCGGAAAGGGGCGTCAAGCGAGGTGGTACCGCGGGCTGACGCTCGTCCTCGCAGTCATCTTCAATGACTGTTCGAGGAGCACCATGTATCCCAGACACACCGATGCGACGGGCGTTCCGGCTTCTCCGGATCTGCCCGCGGTCGAGCGGGCCGTGCTGGCGCACTGGGAGGCCGATCAGACCTTCGAGGCCTCGGTCCAGGCGCGATCGGCCGGGGAGAACGGCGGCAATGAATACGTCTTCTACGACGGGCCGCCGTTCGCCAATGGTCTCCCGCACTACGGGCATCTCTTCACCGGGTACGTGAAGGATGTCGTCCCGCGTTTTCGGACGATGCGCGGAAAGCGTGTCGAGCGCCGTTTCGGCTGGGACACGCACGGCATGCCGGCCGAGATCGAGGCCGAGAAGCAGCTCGGCATCACCAGCAAGGCGCAGATCCTCGAGCTCGGTATCGACAAGTTCAACGAGGCCTGCCGGACATCCGTGCTCGCCTATGCCGGCGAATGGCAGAAGTACGTCACGCGGCAGGCCCGCTGGGTCGATTTCGGCAACGACTACAAGACGCTCGACCCCAGTTACATGGAGTCGGTCATGTGGGCGTTCAAGACCCTTTTCGACAAGGGCCTGGTGTACGAGGGTTTCCGCGTTCTCGCCTACTGCTATCGCTGTGAGACGCCGCTCTCCAACACCGAGACGCGGATGGACGACGTCTACCGGGACCGGACCGATCCGGCTCTGACAGTAAGATTCCGGCTGGAGACGGGCGAGGACATCGCGGTCTGGACCACCACGCCGTGGACGCTGCCGTCGAACCTGGCACTGGCGGTCGGGCCTGACATCGAATATGGCGTCTTTTCCGACAAGGATGGACAGAAGCTCATCCTGGGTGCCGGGCGCGCGGGTGCCTACGCCAAGGAACTCGAAGGCTACGAGCAGGTCGGCACGCTGCAAGGCAGTGAGCTGGTCGGCCGCCGCTACACACCACTCTTCGACTACCTGGCGGAGCCCGCCGGGGAGAATGCCTTCCAGGTGCTCGGTGCCGACTTCGTGACCACCGAGGACGGTACGGGCGTCGTCCACCTGGCCCCGGCGTTCGGCGAGGACGACCAGAACACCTGCAACGCGGCCGGCATCCCGACCGTGGTCACCGTCGACGAACGGACCCGCTTCACCTCGCTCGTCCCGGACTTCGAGGGCGTGCAGGTCTTCGACGCCAACAAGCCGGTGATCGCCCGCCTCAAGGAGCGCGGCGTGGTCGTCCGGCACGACGGCTACACACACTCCTACCCGCACTGCTGGCGCTGCGACACGCCGCTCGTCTACAAGGCCGTGTCCTCGTGGTTCGTGGCGGTGACGAAGTTCCGCGACCGGATGGTCGAGCTGAACCAGGAGATCACCTGGACGCCGGCGCACATCAAGGACGGCTCGTTCGGCAAGTGGCTGGCGAACGCGCGGGACTGGTCGATCTCCCGGAACCGGTTCTGGGGCTCGCCGATCCCGGTGTGGAAGTCGGACGACCCGCAGTACCCGCGGGTGGACGTCTACGGGTCGTTCGAGGAGCTGTCGCGCGACTTCGGCGTGACCGTGACGGACCTGCACCGGCCGGGGGTGGACGAGCTGACCCGGCCCAACCCGGACGACCCGACCGGGAGGTCCGTCATGCGCCGCGTTCCCGAGGTGCTGGACTGCTGGTTCGAGTCCGGGTCGATGCCGTTCGCACAGGTGCACTACCCGTTCGAGAACAAGGACTGGTTCGAGCACCACTACCCGGGTGACTTCATCGTCGAGTACATCGGGCAGACGCGGGGCTGGTTCTACACCATGCATGTGCTGGCCACCGCGTTGTTCGACCGGCCGGCGTTCCGGAACTGCCTGAGTCACGGCATCCTGCTGGGCGAGGACGGGCGCAAGATGTCCAAGTCTTTGCGCAATTATCCGGACGTATATCGGGTCTTCGATACGTACGGCTCCGACGCCATGCGGTGGATGTTGATGTCGTCGCCGGTGCTCCGCGGTGGCGACATGCCGGTGACGGAGACCGCGATCCGGGACTCGGTGCGGCAGGTGCTGTTGCCGCTGTGGAACGTCTGGTACTTCTTCAGCCTCTACGCCAACGCTGCTGAGCATGTCGCGACACTTCGAACGGACTCCGAGCACCTTCTCGATCGCTACATCCTCGCCAAGACGGGTGAGCTGGTCGACGATGTCGCGAAAAAGATGGATCAATATGACATCTCGGGTGCGGCAGCCGACGTCCGCGCCTACCTCGACGCCCTGACCAACTGGTACGTCCGCCGCTCCCGCGACCGCTTCTGGGCCGGCGACCCGGACGCGTTCGACACCCTGGCCACCGTCCTGGAGACGCTCTGCCGAGTGGTCGCCCCGCTCGCCCCGCTCACCGCCGAGGAGATCTGGCGCGGCCTCACCGGCGACCGGTCGGTGCACCTGACCGACTGGCCGGACGCAAGCGCGTTCCCGGCCGACCACGACCTGGTCACGTCGATGGACGCGATCCGCGACGTGGCGTCGGCGGCGCTGTCGCTGCGCAAGGCGAAGGGGCTGCGGGTCCGCCTGCCGCTGGCCACGCTGACCGTCGCCTCGGCCGGCGGCAAGTCCCTGACCGGCCTCGGTGACCTGCTCCAGGACGAGGTCAACGTCAAGGACGTGGTCTTCACCGACGACGTCGCCGCGTACTGCCGGCAGGTGCTGACGGTCGTGCCCCGGGCGCTCGGCCCGCGGGTCGGCAAGCAGGTCCAGCAGGTGATCAAGGCGGTCAAGTCGGGCGACTGGGAGCTGGTGGGCGGCGCTCCGGTGGCGGCCGGCGTGACCCTGGCCGAGGGCGAGTTCGAGCTGCGGCTGATCGCCGCGGACGCGGAGAACTCGGCCCCGCTGCCGGCCGGTGCCGGCGTCGTCGTGCTGGACACCGCGGTCACGCCCGAGCTGGCCGCCGAGGGGGTGGCCCGGGACGTGATCCGGGTCGTGCAGCAGGCGCGGCGCGACGCCGGCCTGGACGTCTCGGACCGGATCGCGCTGGTGGTCGGCGCCTCGCCGGCGGTCCGGGCGGCGGTCGAGGCGCACCGGGAGTTCGTCGCCGGTGAGACGTTGGCCACCGCGCTGACGTTCGGCGGCGCCGCGGGATTCGCCGGTGAGGTCGGCGACGGGGAACAGATCACCGTTACCGTCACACCCGTGTGAGATAACCGACTGGCCCGGATGTTCGCCTGACGCGGCGAATGTCCGGGCCTGGCGCAAGATCAATAGTCCACGGCGGGCCTGCGTCCGATAACCTCTCCTCACCCCTCAACTTCGTTTTTGCACTGGTCATCGGAGGACGAGTTGCCCCTGATCTACTCGATCGGCAAGCTCACCGTCGGCAATGCGCTGATGGTCGGCTGGAAGCCGCGCATCGAGGGCCTCGAGCACATACCGAAGACCGGCGGCGCGATCTTCGCCGGGAACCACCTCTCCGTCGCCGACGAGCTGTTCCTCGGTGCCGCCGTGCCGCGCCACCTGGCCTTCTGGGCCAAGTCGGACTACTTCGTGGGCAAGGGCGTGAAGGGTTTCCTCTCCCGGAAACTGATGGAGGGCCTCGGCGCCATCCGGGTCGAGCGCGCCGGTGGCCGGGCCGCGCTCACCGCGTTCGACGCCGCGATCCCCGCGCTCAAGGGCGGCGATCTGGTCGCCGTCTACCCGGAGGGCACCCGCTCGCCGGACGGCCGGCTCTACCGCGGCCGCACCGGCGTGGCCCGGCTGGCGACCGCGGCCGGTGTCCCGATCATCCCGGTCGGCGTGATCGGCACCGAGGAGGTCCAGCCGATCGGCCAGATGTACCCGAAGCTGATGCGCGGGCACGTCACGGTCAAGTTCGGCAAGCCGATCGAGACAATCGGCCGCTCCGAGGACCGGACATCGCTGCGCGAGCTCACCGACCAGGTGATGGGCGAGATCCAGAAGCTCACCGGCCAGGAGTACGTGCCGCGTTACGCCCCGCCGAAACGCGAGGACTAGGCCCCGAATTTCGGCGTCAGCACCTCCCCGCGCAGGTCGGCCACGAGTTCGGCGCTCTCGGACACCGAGCGACGGGTCAGCAGCACGGTGGCCATGCTGCCGTGGTCGGCCCACGTGCAGATCACCGTCGACGTGCCGTTCACCCGGCCGGTGCCGCAGGTCTCGAACGCACCGAACTCGTTCATGTCGAAATCCTGCACGCCGGTCAGCTTCACGTCACCGGTGAGCCGCACCAGCTGCCCGTTCACGTCCGCCTGCGGGGTGAAGCGCCAGCCGGTGACGCCGTAGAGGGTCACCCGCTTGCCGCCGGCGTCGCCGTAGACGCCGGCGAACGCCTGCCCCTCGGAACCCGCCGCGGCCAGCTGGTCGGCCAGCTTGTCGACGGCCTGCCGACTGGCGTCGTCGACGCGTAGCCGCAGGTCACCGACGCGGTCCGGCAACTGGGCGGTGACCGGGAACTGGCCCAGGACGGGCCACTGCTCGTAGGCGTAAGGGGCGCCGAACCACAGCGCCGCCAGGACCGCGACAGCCGGCATGAGCCGCCGCAGACGCCGGCGCTTGCGGCGCGGACGCGGCGGAGCCCACGACGGACGGTTCGCCCCGGGCCGGCTCGCCGGTGGTCTCGGCTGCACCGGGATCCGAGTCGGCGCCGGGCCCGCGGCCGGCTTGCGGAACCAGCCGCGAGATTGCGCTTGCCCACCCCCGGAAGACGATTGCGGGGGTACGGCGGCAGGAGCGCCCGCGCTGCCCTTGCCGCCCGCCTTGGCATTCCGTGCCTGCGCGACCTCGGCTGCTTTCACTCCTAGGTCGTCGAGGAGCGCCTTCACCTTCGCCGGAAGGTCCACCTTCTCCGCGGCGGCCGGCCCTGCGTGGGCCGGACCTGCGGCGGTTGGACCTGCGGCGGTTGGACCGGCGGCGGTGGGACCCGCGGCGGTGGGTGGTGCCGTGGCGGTGGGCGCGACCGGAGCGTCGAGGCGGGTCGGCGGCATGGTCACGGGCGGCATGTCGAAGCGTGTCGGCGGCATCTCGGTGGCCGCGAAGAGGTTCTCGGTCGTCCAGACCGGAGTGTCCTGCCCGGCCCACGGATCGACGGCCGGCATCGTCGCCCAGTAGTCGTCCGGCTCGGGCTCGGGGTGCCCGCCGACCCGGTCGACGAGCCGCCCCCACAGCGACCGCCGGGGTCCGCCCTCCGGAACCGCCGCCGCCCCGAGCCACCGCGGTGGCAGCACGCCCGTCGGCGGCTCGTCGGAGGAACCGGCCACGCGGGTCGGATCGGGCATTCCGGTGGCCGGGGTGTGTACTCCCGACTCCGTGTCAGCCATTGTCGTCGATCTCCTTCTCCGGGCCGGCAGCGCGCGTCTTCCACCAGGTTAGGCACGGTGCGCCAGAGGGACGGCCGAGCAGATTCCGGCCGACGGACACGAATGGCGGACAACGGGGGCGATGTGCGAAACGCTCCGGAGTCGTATGGTTACCCCTACTTCACATCCCGTCACTGGGGTGACACCTCTCACTGCCTCCGGGAGGGTTCGTACCGTATGGGCACCACACAGAGAAACGCCGTCACTGTGCACGGCCGGGAGTCCGGCCAGCCGATGCTCTTCGCGCACGGCTACGGGTGCGACCAGAACATGTGGCGGTTCGTCACGCCCGCGTTCGCCGACACGCACCGGATCGTGCTCTTCGACCACGTCGGCAACGGCCGGTCCGACCTGGCGGCGTACGACGACGCCAAGTACTCCACGCTCGACGGGTACGCCACCGACGTCCTGGAGATCATCGAGGAGCAGGACCTGCGCGACGTGCTCTTCGTCGGCCACTCGGTGAGCGCGATGATCGGCCTGCTCGCCGCCGTCCGGCAGCCCGAGCGGTTCGCCGGCGTGGTGATGATCGGCCCGTCGCCGCGCTACATCAACGACGAGACCGACGGTTACGTCGGTGGCTTCGGCCGGTCCGACATCGAGCAGATGCTGGTCGCGCTGGACAGCAACTACTTGGGCTGGTCCAGCGCGATGGCACCGGTGATCATGGGCAATCCGGAGCGTCCGGAGCTCGGCGAGGAGCTGACGAACTCGTTCTGCCGCACCGATCCGGCGATCGCCAAGAAGTTCGCCCGGGTCACGTTCCTCTCCGACAACCGGGCCGATCTGCCCCGGATGCGGGTGCCCTCGCTGGTCCTGCAGTGCTCGGACGACGTCATCGCGCCCGCCGTGGTCGGTGAGTACGTTCACAAGCACACCCCGCAGAGCACGTTCGCGACGCTGAACGCGACCGGCCACTGTCCGAATCTGAGCGCCCCGGAAGAGACGGTTGACGCGATCAAGTCCTGGTTGTAAACAGCGGGCATGATCGGCGGAGCAGAGGCGTGAGTGAATCTGGTGGGCCGGACGTGACGAGTGAGTTGCGACTGCCCTGGGACGACGATCCCGAGGACCTGTACGAGCATGCGCCGTGCGGCTATCTGACGATGCTCCCGGACGGCACGGTCGTCCGGGTCAACCAGACGTTCCTGGACTGGACCGGGTACGAACGGTCCGCGCTGGTCGGTCACCGGCGGTTCCGTGACCTGCTCGCGCCGGGTGGCCAGATCTACCACGAGACTCACTACGCACCGTTGCTGGCGATGCAGGGTGAGGTCCACGAGATCGCGCTCGACGTGCTCTGCGCGGACGGGTCACGGGTGCCCGTGCTGGTCAACTCGGCGCTGGAGCGCGGCCCGGGCGGCGCTCCCCGGGTCATCCGCACGATGGTCTTCAACGCCACCGAGCGGCGCAGCTACGAGAACGAGCTGCTGCTCGCCCGCGAGGTGGCCGAGGCTGCCGAGCAGCGGATCCGGGTGCTGCAGCAGATAGTGGCCGAGCTGTCCGCCGCGCCGACCGAGGCGGAGGTGGCCGAGACCGTGCTGCGGGCGCCCGAGCCGGCCTTCCAGGCCACCAGCAGCAGTATCTACCTGGTCGACGTCGAGCGGGACCAGCTGATCGCGGTCGCCTCCACCGACCCGACCACCGGCAACTGGGACGACATGCCGCGCTCGTCCGAGCGGGCGGTCGCCGAGGTGGCCCGCCGCGGTGACCTGCACGTGGTGCACAACCTCGCCGAGGCGACCGAGCACTTCCCGGACCTGGCCCGCACGATGACCGCCTCCGGCCGCCGGACCGTGGTGCTGCTGCCGCTGACCACCGGCCCGGCCGAGGACCAGACCGGGGTGACCGTGCTCGGTGTGCTGGCGTTCAGCTTCGCCGACGAGCGGGAGCTGACCGACGGCGAGCTGCGCGTGATCCGGCTGCTCGGCCAGCAGGCCGGTCAGGCGCTGGACCGGGCCCGGCTCTACGACGACGCCCGCCGCCGCGAGGAACGGGCCGCGTTCCTGGCCGCCACCACGCGGGCCCTGGACGAGGAGCACCGGCTGCTGCAGCGCGGCCGCCGCCTGGTCGAGCAGGTGGTGCCGGAGATCGCCGACTGGGCGACGGTCCGGCTGCACGTCGGCTCGGCCGGGCTGCGCGAGGACGCGGGCGGTCCCGGTCCGGACGAGGAACTGCTCAGCGAGCGCATCACCGAGGTGACCCGCTCGGTGAAACCGGTCTTCGCCACCGACGGTGACCGGCTCGGCTGCACGGTCCTGCCGATCACCGCGCGTGGACGTGTGCTCGGCACGCTCTCCCTGCGGATGGCCGCGTACCGGCGCGGCGCCGAGGCCGAGCGGGCGTTCCTCGTCGACCTGGCCGATCGGGCCGGGCTGGCGCTGGAGAACGCCCGCCTCTACGAGCAGGAACGCGCGATCGCCCGGTCGCTGCAGCGCAGCCTGCTCGCCACCGACGTGCCCTCGGGCGACCCGCGGTTCGCGCTGGAGACCCACTACCAGGCAGCCGGGCGTGACCTGGAGGTCGGCGGCGACTGGTTCGACGCGTTCCTGATCACCCCGAACCGGCTGGCCGTGGTGGTCGGCGACGTGGTCGGCCGGGGCCTGGAGGCGGCCAGCACGATGGGGCAGCTGCGCAGCGCGATCCGGGCGCTGGCGAACGCCGCCGGGGGACCGGCCCGGCTGCTGGAGGGCCTGGACCTGTTCTGCCAGCGGGTCGAGTCGGCGCGGATGGCCACGGTCGTCTACGGCGAGGTCGACCTGGACACGTGCGAGCTGGTCTACGCGTGTGCCGGGCACCTGCCGCCGCTGCTGCACCAGCCCGCCGGCTCGGCCGAGTTCCTGCTGCAGGCCCGCTCCGGGCCGATCGGCACGCGGGCCGGTGACCGCCGCCGGACCGAGCACCGGATGCGCTTGAACCCGGGCAGCCGGCTGCTCCTCTACACCGACGGGCTGGTGGAACGCCGGGACCGGCCGATCGATCGCGGTTTCGAGGTGCTCAACCGGGCGTTCAGCCGGTTGCGCGGTGCGCCGCTCAAGGGCCTGACCGAGGCGCTCTCCGACACCATGGTGGGCCGCGACCACGGCGACGACGTCTGCCTGCTCTGCCTCACGCTGGGCGCGGAGGAACGGCTGGAACGCACACTCGGCGCCGACCCGCTGCAGATCGCGCTGCTCCGCTCGGACATGCGGGCCTGGCTGATCGCGCACGCGGTGGACGAGGAGTGCATGGACGCGGTGCTGCTGGGCTGCTCCGAGGCGGTGGCGAACGCGATCGAGCACGCCTACCGGGACGACCCGTTCGGCGTGGTGGACGTGTCCGCCACGATCACCGACGACGCGGTGGAGATCCGGGTCACCGACCACGGCACCTGGCGCGGCCCGGGGCACTCCCGCGGCCGCGGTATGCAGCTGATCGAGGAAGCCATGGACGACGTGATGGTGGACCGGGGCGACGGCACCACGGTCACCATGCGCCGCCATCGGGGAGAGGCACGTTCATGACCGACCAGTGGGTGACGTTCTCCAGGCGCGGGGTGGCCGAGGCCGTACACCTGAAGGGTGAGATCGACCTGGCGAACGCGCACGACATCGGCCGGGCGATCGTCGCCCGCACCACGTCGGCCGATGCCGTGCTGATCGACCTGACCGCGGTCTCGTTCCTGGACAGCGCCGGGGTGCGGCTGCTCGACCTGATCGTCGGCGAGCTCGACGAGCGGGGTAAACCGATTCGGCTGGTGGTCGGCGAACGCGGCGCGGCCCGGATGACGCTGCAGCTCTGCGCGTTCCGCAACGACCTGTTCGCGATCGACCTCGACCATGCTGCTGAGGATCTGGGCCGTTAGCCTCTCGCGTACGCTGGACACCCATGAGCGTCAGTTCCGTCTTCCCGCAGCTCGAGCAGCTCCTGCCCCGGGTCAGTAAACCGATCCAGTACGTGGGCGGCGAGCTCGGCGCCGTCGTCAAGGACTGGGACGCCACCACCGTCCGGTGGGCGCTGATGTACCCGGACGCGTACGAGGTGGGCCTGCCCAACCAGGGCGTGCAGATCCTCTACGAGGTGCTCAACGAGCAGCCGGACGTGCTGGCCGAGCGGACGTACGCGGTCTGGCCGGACCTCGAGGCGCTGATGAAGGAGCACGGCGTCCCGCAGTTCACGGTCGACGCGCACCGGCCGGTCCGGGCGTTCGACGTCCTCGGCCTGTCGTTCGCCACCGAGCTGGGCTACACGAACATGCTCAGCGCGCTGGAGCTGGCCCAGATCCCGCTGGAGAGCAAGGACCGCACGGTCGACGACCCGATCGTGCTGGCCGGCGGTCACGCCAGCTTCAACCCGGAGCCGATCGCCGACTTCATCGACGCCGCCGTGCTCGGTGACGGCGAGGAAGCGGTCCTGGAGATCACCGGGATCATCCGGGAGTGGAAGGCCGAGGGGCGCCCCGGCGGGCGGGACGAGATCCTGCTGCGCCTCGCGCGGACCGAGAGCATCTACGTCCCGCGGTTCTACGACGTCGACTACCTGCCGGACGGGCGCATCCAGCGCGTCGTGCCGAACCGTCCGGACGTCCCGTTCCGGGTGGCCAAGCGCACCACGATGGATCTCGACGCGTGGCCGTACCCGAAGAAGCCCCTGGTTCCTCTGGCCGAGACGGTCCACGAGCGGTACGCGGTGGAGATCTTCCGCGGCTGCACCCGGGGTTGCCGGTTCTGCCAGGCCGGCATGATCACCCGCCCGGTGCGGGAGCGGTCGATCACCACGGTCGGCCAGATGGTCAAGGAGGGGCTGGAGTTCTCCGGCTACAGCGAGGTCGGCCTGCTCTCGCTCTCCAGCGCCGACCACTCCGAGATCGGTGACATGTGCTCCGGCCTGGCCGAGCAGTACAAGGACACCAACGTCTCGCTGTCGCTGCCGTCCACCCGGGTCGACGCGTTCAACATCGACCTGGCCCAGGAACTGTCCCGCAACGGGCGGCGCACCGGCCTCACCTTCGCGCCCGAGGGCGGCTCGGAACGGATCCGCAAGGTCATCAACAAGATGGTGACCAAGGAGGACCTGATCCGGACCGTCGTCACGGCCTACTCCAACGGCTGGCGCCAGGTCAAGCTGTACTTCATGTGCGGTCTGCCCAGCGAGACCGACGAGGACGTGCTGGAGATCGCCGAGATGGCGCACGAGGTGATCCGGGCCGGCCGCGAGGCCGCCGGCACCAAGGACATCCGCTGCACCGTCTCGATCGGCGGTTTCGTGCCGAAGCCGCACACCCCGTTCCAGTGGGCGAAGATGGACACGCCCGAGGTGATCGACGGCCGCCTCAAGATGCTCAAGCAGGCCATCAACAGTGACCGCTCGCTGGGCCGGGCGATCGGTTTCCGCTATCACGACGGCGAGCCGTCGCTGATCGAGGGCCTGCTGTCCCGCGGCGACCGCCGGGTCGGCCAGGTCATCCGCCGGGTCTGGGAGAAGGGCGGCCGGTTCGACGGCTGGTCCGAGCACTTCTCCTACGCCCGCTGGGTCGAGGCCTGCACCGAGGTGCTCCCGGACCTGGGCGTCGACCTCGACTGGTACACGACCCGCGAGCGCGAGGAGACCGAGGTCCTGCCCTGGGACCACCTGGACTCCGGCCTCGACAAGGACTGGCTCTGGCAGGACTGGCAGGACTCGATGTCCGAGTTCGAGCAGGACGACTGCCGCTGGACCCCGTGCTTCGACTGCGGCGTGTGCCCGTCGATGGACACCGAGATCCAGATCGGTCCGACCGGTAAGAAGCTGCTTCCCCTGACCCCGGTGAACGGCCTGCGGGTCCCCGTTTAGGAGTGCGACGATTCCCCCGAAGAACCAGCCCGTGGGCGGTCAGGCCCCGGTCGTGCAGCGGATCCGCCTTCGCTATGCGAAGCGCGGGCCGCTGCGCTTCACCTCCCACCGGGACTTCGCCCGCGCCTTCGAGCGTGCGCTGCGACGGGCCGGCGTCCCGATAGCCTTCTCGCAGGGCTTCACCCCACACCCCAAGATCTCGTACGCGAGTGCCGCCCCGACCGGGGTCGGCAGCGAGGCGGAGTACCTGGAGATCGGTCTGCAGGCCGAGACCGACCCGGAGCAGTTGCGGGTCGCCCTGGACGCCGCGCTCTCCCCGGGCCTGGACGTGCTGGAGGCGGTCCCGGCCGGTGCGGGCAGCCTCGCCGACCGGATCGACGCCTCTCTCTGGCGGCTGGAGCTGTTCGAGGTGACTCCGGCCACTGCTCAGGAGGCGGTCGAGGCGTTCCTGGCCGCCGACGAGGTGCTGGTCGAGCGCATGACCAAGCAGGGCCGACGGTCGTTCGACGCGCGCGCAGCGGTCGTCAGGTGCATGGTGGTAACAGAGCCGGACCTACCTTCCGGGGCCGGTGGAGTACCGTGTGCGATAATCGACCTTGTCGTACGGCAGGTAACGCCCGCCGTTCGGCCCGATGACGTCCTCTCCGGCCTGCGCGTGGTGGCCGGCCTGGAGCCGCCGGTCCCTGCGAGGGTGACCCGGCTGGCCCAGGGCACACTCACCGCGCAGGGGGAGATCGTCGATCCGTTGGAGGCGGATCGCGAGGGCGTCGGCATCGGCGGACACTGACCGGGATCCGGTCGGCGTTCATTGGCAGACTTCGGCAGCCCGTCCGTCTCGGCCGGGCCCGAAATACTTGCAGCGATCCTGCGTGGCAGCGCTCACCCGCGCCCGGGGTCGCCAGAACTGGAGAGCGCCCATGCTCGATAACGAGCCCCCAGCCAATCTGGGAGAACAGGGCGGTGAGCGGGACGGTGCTGTTTCGCCGCCCACGGAAACCGCCGCTGCTACCCCGGCCCGCCGGACGCGTGCCCCGCGTCGCAAGGCGGCCGCTCCTCCGGCGGAGGAGTCAGCGACCCCTGCGGACGTTTCCGCCGAGGCCGCCGGGACTCCGGCTGCCGAAACGCCGGTTGCCGATACCCCGGCTGCCGAAACGCCGGTTGCCGATACCCCGGCGCCGGTGAAAAAGGCCACTCGCAGCCGTCGCAAGGCGGCCGCTCCGGCCGCTGCCGCGGAGAGCCCTGAGCCCGCCCCCGCGCCCGAGGCTGTTGCCGAGGCCGAGGTGCCGGTGAAGCCGGTCAAGAAAGCCACCCGTAGCCGCCGCAAGGCCGCCGCTCCCGCTGCGCCGGAATCCTCCGCCGAGCAGCTGGAGATCCCGCAGCCCGCCGACGAGCCCGCGCCCGTCGCGGCCGAGGCCACGCCGGCCCCGGTCGAGCCGGACGTGCCCGCCCCGGCCGCGGTCACCGAGGCGGCCGAGACCGCCGAGGAAGAAACCGCCGAGGAAGCGACCCCGGTCGCCGATGTGCCGGTCGTCGGTGTGCTCCCGCTGGACGACGACTTCGTCGAGGAGAAGCCGGCCTCCCGGTCCCGGACCCGCCGCGCCGCGATGCCCCCGCCCGTCCTGTTCATGCCGCCGGAGGCGACCGAGGCCGAGCCCGCTCCGGTGAGCCGGCGCCGTCGCCCGGTCACCGACCCGCTGGCCCCGGCCCCCGCGCCGGAGCCGGTCGAGGCCGCTGCCGCCGAGCCCGCCGAGACCGCGTCCGCGCCGATCGCGGAGGTCACGGAGGAGCCCGCCGAGGGCACCCGCCGCAGCCGCCGCCGTCGCCGGGGCACCGCCGAGGAGCAGCCGGCCGCCGATCCGGTCGTCGCCGAGGCCGAGGCGCTGGTGGTCGACGAGGTGGACGAGAGCGCCGACGACGTCGAGGACGGCGTCGACGACGAGTCCGAGGACGACGAGGCCGGTGGCCGCCGCCGTCGCCGCCGGGGCCGTCGTGGCCGTGGCCGCGGCAAGGGCCCGTCGGACGAGGCGGACGAGAACGATCCCGAGGGCGAGGAGCCGGAGGGTGACGCCGAGGCGTCCCACGACGACGAGGCCGAGGACGAAGAGGGCGAGGAGGGCGAGGGCGGAGTCACCCGCCGGCGCCGTCGCCGCCGCCGCAAGGGCTCCGGCGGGGACGCCGAGACCGGTGGCATCGAGGACGGCGTGCACACCGTCGTCCGGGTCCGCGAGCCGCGCCGCACC
This sequence comes from Actinoplanes sp. NPDC020271, assembly GCF_044388125.1. Lineage (NCBI taxonomy): Bacteria > Bacillati > Actinomycetota > Actinomycetes > Micromonosporales > Micromonosporaceae > Actinoplanes > Actinoplanes sp. NPDC020271. The sequence goes on along the minus strand of NZ_JBIRWQ010000001.1, from coordinate 836,206 downwards.
GACGAGGTGCAGGGCGTCTCCGGCTCCACCCGGCTCGAGGCCAAGCGTCAGCGCCGCCGGGACGGTCGCGAGCAGCGGCGTACCCGTCCGCCGATCCTGAGCGAGTCGGAGTTCCTGGCCCGCCGCGAGGCGGTGGACCGGGTCATGGTCGTCCGGCAGAAGTCCGACCGCACCCAGATCGCGGTCCTGGAGGACGGCGTCCTGGTCGAGCACTACGTCGCCCGGGCCACCTCCGGCACCATGGTCGGCAACGTGTACCTCGGCAAGGTGCAGAACGTGCTGCCCAGCATGGAGGCGGCCTTCGTCGACGTCGGCCGGGGCCGCAACGCGGTGCTCTACGCCGGTGAGGTCAACTGGGACGCCACCGGGCTGGAGGGCCGGGCCCGCTCGATCGAGCAGGCGCTGCGCTCCGGCGACTCGGTGCTGGTCCAGGTGACCAAGGACCCGATCGGGCACAAGGGCGCGCGGCTGACCAGCCACATCGCGCTCTCCGGCCGGCACCTGGTCTACGTGCCGAACGGCAACGCCTCCGGGATCAGCCGCAAGCTGCCGGACAACGAGCGCAAGCGTCTCCGGGACATCCTGAAGAAGCTGGTGCCGGACGGCGCGGGCGTGATCGTGCGCACCGCCGCCGAGGGCGCCAGCGAGGACGAACTGGCCCGCGACGTCAAGCGGCTGCAGGCCCAGTGGGAGGACATCCAGGCGCGGGCGGCCGAGGGCAACGCCCCGCGCGCCCTCTCCGAGGAGCCCGACCTGGTCATCCGCGTGGTCCGCGACCTGTTCAACGAGGACTTCCGCGAGCTGATCGTGCAGGGCGAGCAGGCGTACGGCGAGGTGGAGGGCTACCTGCACTCGGTCTCGCCGGATCTGGTCGAGCGGCTGCACCGGCACACCGGCGTCGGCGACGTCTTCGCCGAGCACCGGATCGACGAGCAGATCCTCAAGGGCCTGGACCGCAAGGTCTTCCTCCCGTCCGGCGGTCACCTGGTGATCGACCGGACCGAGGCGATGACCGTGGTCGACGTCAACACCGGTAAGTACACCGGCGCCGGCGGCAACCTGGAGGAGACGGTCACCCGTAACAACCTGGAGGCGGCCGAGGAGATCGTGCGCCAGCTGCGGCTGCGTGACCTCGGTGGCATCGTGGTGATCGACTTCATCGACATGGTGCTGGAGAGCAACCGCGAACTGGTGCTGCGCCGGCTGACCGAGTGCCTGGGCCGGGACCGGACCAAGCACCAGGTCACCGAGATCACCTCGCTGGGCCTGGTGCAGATGACCCGTAAGCGCATCGGCGCCGGGCTGCTCGAGGCGTTCAGCGAGACCTGCGACCACTGCAAGGGTCGCGGCGTGATCATCCACCACGAGCCGGTGCCGGAGAAACGGTCCAACGGCAACGGCGGTGGGAACGGCAGCGGCGCTGGTGCGGTGACGCAGGTGAAGGCGGTCGCGGCGGCGGCGCGGACCGAGGCTCCGGTCCAGCCGGCTCCGGTTCAGCAGGCTCCGGCCGGTGGCCGGTCGCGGCGGCGGCGCGGCGGTGACGCCCCGGTGGTCGAGCAGCCGGTGGAGGTCGAGGCGCTCGAGGCCCCGGTCGTCGAGGCCGAGCCGGTCGAGGCCGGTCCGGCGGCGGAGGTGGCCGAGGTGCCGGTCGCCGAGACGCCCGTGGTTCCGGCCCCGGTGGCTCAGGCCCCGGCGGTTCCGGCTCCGGTGGCTCAGGCTCCGGCGGCTCCGGTCGCCGGGTCGGGCGTGATCGGTTCCGGGATCGTCCGCGCCGCGAAGTCGGCGGTGACCACCACGGACGCCGAGGACGACTACGACATCAGCGGTTACGACCTCTCCCGGTACGAGACCTCCGCCGTCAGCAGCGCGGGGTTCGAGGACGAGGACGAGGACGAGGACGACGACAGCGAGCCGATGCGGCTGGTCGGGGCGGACGACCCGGACGCGGCCGAGGAGGACGAGGACGAGGACGCGGTGGGTGCCGGTCCCGGCCGTCGCCGCTCGCGTCGCAGCGGAGCACGCCGCCGCACCCGTCCCTGAGCTGAGTGAACCCGCCCCGACAGTTAGCTGTAAACAAAGCTAACTGTCGGGGCGGGTTTTCCGTTACCCTCGGCGGGATCGATCCCCGTTCCCCCGAGGAGATCCCATGCGACGCCCCCTCGCGGCCCTGACCGCGCTCTCCTTCGCCCTGCTCGCGGCCGGTTGCTCCGCTGACGCGGGCACGACCGCGACGCCGGCCGCCGGTACCCCGGCTGCGGGTGTGGCTGCGAACTCCACCACCACTGCCGCGGCCGACCCCGCGGTGGCCGCTTCCGCCGATGCGGCGCTCTCCGCCGACACCAGAGCCATCTGTGATCAGGCCGCCCGGACCAGCACGAGCTTCGGCAGTACCTTCGCCGCCGACTACAAGCTGCTGATCGACGCCGCGGCCCAGGGGGACGCGGCCAAGGCGCAGGCCAAGGAGAAGGCGTCCCGGGACGTGGAGAGCTTCTCCTACGCGCTACTGGACATGTCGAAGCTGGCCGCCGACCCGGCCGTGAAGAAGGCGCTCGCCACGATGGGTGCACAGGTGACCACGCTCAAGGGTGATCTTGCCAAGATCGACGACAAGAAGCTCGCCGACCTGCATGCGACACTGGATGCGGCCTGCGGAAAGAGTTAACCCCGTTTTGGTGTCGGCGCGCCGATGAAGTAGGCTTGCCGACGGCGCTTTTTCGGCGCCTGTCTCGTGCGCCCGGCTTGGTCATTCAACGGCCCGGTCGCGCCGAGGCCCCAGCAGTATCCGCCAGCAGCTTATGTTTTTGGCTGCGTAAGTCTCAGGGAGTCCGCGTCCTATGTACGCGATCGTCAAGACCGGCGGCAAGCAGTACAAGGTTGCCGAGGGCGACGTGATCGAGGTCGAGAAGCTCGTGGGCGAGCCCGGCGACGCTCTGACGCTCGCCGCGGTCCTCCTCGTCGACGGTGACAACCTGGTGACCGACGCGGCCAAGCTTGCCAACGTTACGGTGTCCGGCGAGATCGCCGAGCACACCAAGGGTCCGAAGATCCGGATCCACAAGTTCAAGAACAAGACCGGCTACCACAAGCGCCAGGGTCACCGCCAGCCGCTGACCCGCGTCAAGGTGACCGGCATCAAGAGCGGGAAGTAGGCGTAGACATGGCTCACAAAAAGGGTGCATCCAGCTCGCGCAACGGCCGTGACTCCGCCGCCCAGCGGCTCGGTGTCAAGCGTTTCGGCGGCCAGCTCGTGAACGCCGGCGAGATCCTGATCCGCCAGCGTGGCACGAAGTTCCACCCGGGCGACCTGGTCGGCCGTGGCGGCGACGACACGCTGTTCGCGCTCTCCGCGGGCAACGTGCTCTTCGGCACCAGCCGTGGCCGCAAGACCGTCAGCATCGTGCCGGTCGCGGAGTAATACTGCTGAAGCGGGCCGCGGACCTCTCGGGGTCCACGGCCCGCTTTTGTTTTGCGCGCTCGCTCGGCCCGGCGCCGTTGCCGGCCCACCCGGCGCGGCAAGCCGGCTGGCTTCCAGGGTGGTCAGGAAGCACGAATGACCACCCTGGAAGCCAGCCGGAGACCGCAACCGCGGCGCTGACCGGTCGCTGGGGCCGGTTGGAACCGAGGGTGCTTCAAGGAGTTCGAGGCGCCTTCTGAGCACCAGCCGGAAGCCCGGCGCCGCCCGGCGGCGCGGGAGCCCGGCACGGCGCAGGCGCATCGCGGCGGCAGGGCGGGAGCACGGCGGCGCGGCAGTGGGACGGCGGCGCGGCAGTGGGACGGCGGCGCGGCAGTGGGACGGCGGCGCGGCAGTGGGACGGCGGCGCGGCAGTGGGACGGCGGCGCGGCAGTAGGGCGGCGGCGCGGCAGTAGGGCGGCGGCGCGGCAGTAGGGCGGCGGCGCGGCAGTAGGGCGGCGGCGCGGCAGTAGGGCGGCGGCGCGGGAGCACGGCGGGGAACAGCGGCGCGGCGGTGGGCGTTGGGTGGCGTGGGGACAAAACGGCCACCGGACAGGGCGTCCATCCGGCACGGCGGCCCGCGGAGCACAGTTCGGCAGAGCATGAGGGGCGCGAGCCCACCGGGCAACCGGGACAGAAGAAGCGTTTCTAGGAGTTGAGTCGTGACCACGTTCGTCGACCGGGTCGTGCTGCACCTGCAGGCGGGTGACGGCGGGCACGGCTGTGTCTCCGTGCTCCGGGAGAAGTTCAAGCCGCTCGGCGGGCCGGACGGCGGTGACGGCGGGCACGGCGGCAGCATCACGCTGGTCGTCGACCCGCAGCAGCACACGTTGCTGGACTTCCACTTCCACCCGCACGTCAAGGCGACCAACGGTGGCGGTGGCGCCGGTGCGAACCGGGACGGCGCGAACGGCAAGGGCCTGGTCCTGAAGGTGCCGGACGGCACGGTCGTGATGACCACGGACGGCGAGGTGCTGGCCGACCTGGTCGGCGCCGGAACCGAGTTCGAGGTGGCCCGCGGTGGTCGCGGCGGTCGCGGCAACCGGGCGCTGGCCAACACCCGCCGCAAGGTGCCCGGCTTCGCCGAGCTGGGTGAGCCGGGCGACCAGCTGGACGTGGTGCTCGAGCTGAAGAGCGTGGCCGACGTCGGTCTGGTGGGTTTCCCGTCGGCCGGCAAGTCGTCGCTGATCTCGGTGCTGTCCGCGGCCAAGCCGAAGATCGCCGACTACCCGTTCACCACGCTGGTGCCGAATCTGGGTGTGGTGCAGGCCGGCGAGGAGACGTTCGTCATCGCCGACGTGCCCGGGCTGATCCCGGGCGCGGCCACCGGCAAGGGCCTCGGCATGCAGTTCCTGCGGCACATCGAGCGCACCTCGGTGCTGGTGCACGTGCTGGACGCGGCGACGCCCGAGATCGACCGGGACCCGCTGGCCGACCTGGACGCGATCGAGGCCGAGCTGAACGCGTACGGCGGCTTGGAGGACCGGCCGCGCATGGTCGTGCTCAACAAGATCGACATTCCGGACGGGCGGGATCTGGCCGACATCGTCCGCCCCGATCTGGAGGCCCGCGGCTACCGGGTGTTCGAGGTGAGCGCGGTGACCCGCGAGGGTCTCAAGGAGTTCAACTACGCGCTGGCGGCCCTGGTCGCCGAGACCCGGGCGGCCAAGCCGGTGGAGGAGGCGACCCGGGTCGTGATCCGCCCGCGCGCCGTGGACGACACCGGCTTCACGATCGAGAAGGACGAGGACGGCGTCTTCGTGATCCGCGGCACCCAGGTGGAGCGCTGGATCAAGCAGACGAACTTCGACAACGACGAGGCGATCGGCTTCCTGGGCGACCGGCTGGAGCGGCTCGGTGTCGAGGACAAGCTCGGCAAGATGGGCGCGCAGGCCGGCGACCCGGTCCGGATCGGCACGCGCGAGTTCGACTGGCACCCCAACGCCGGCGAGTTCGTCTCCGGTCCGCGTGGCACCGACGCCCGCCTGGAGGAGCTGGACCACCGGCCTTCCGCGGCTCAGCGGCTGGCCGCCCGCAAGGCCCGCCGGGTCCGGTCGGAGGACGAGATCGCGCACATGGCCGCCGACGGAACGGTCACCAGCGTCGCCAACTCGCAACTGCCCGTGCTGGTCAGTGACGACGACTACGACGAGGACGACACCGGCGAATAGCGGACCGTCCAGTTCTTCGCAACCCTGAAGAAACGGACGTCACGTACGGTCACCTTCGTGCTTATCGAATCGCGTCCCGCCCTGGACCCCGAACTTGCCGCTCTCGTGACTGCTCAGCAGCGCGAAATGGCGGAGGCCGGAGCCGGCAACGGGAAGATATTCGAACCGCACGATGACGTGGAGTATCTGCTCGGAACGGTGAACAGCCGGGCGGTCGCGTGCGCGGCCTGGCAGGCCCTGGAACCGGGGGTTGCCGAGCTGCTGCGCATGTACGTCCGCCCGGCCTTCCGGGGCCGCGGGCTGGCCCGTCAGCTGATCGTCGCCGTCGAGGAGGAAGCGCTCGCGGAGGGCCGGCCGGTGATCCGGCTGGAGACCGGGGTTCACCTGCCCGCCGCGATGGCCCTCTACCAGTCCTCGGGTTACCGGCAGATCCCCGCGTTCGGGGGTTACGCCGGCAACCCGAGCAGCGTCTGCTTCGAGAAGCGGCTCCCCGCGTTAGTCCAGTAGACCGATGCCGGCCCGGGCGCGGCGCACGGTCGCGGCCGCGGTCGGGCGGACTTTCTCGGCGCCGGCCGCGAGCACCCCGCGTACAAGATCAGGGTTTGCGGCAAGCTCCGCGTGACGCGCCCGGATGGGCGCCACCACCGCCTCGACCGCGTCGGTGACCTCCTGTTTCAGCGTCGCGTAGGAGGTCGCGTCGGACGGCTCCCGGCCGGTGAGCTCGGCCAGGATGTCGATCAGGTTGGTCACGCCGGGCTGGTGCTCCCGGTCGCGGCGGACCAGCCCGATCGTGTCGGTGGCGGCCCGCGCGATCGTGCGGCGGATCACCTCGGGCGGGTCGAGCAGACCGATCCGCCCTGTTCCGGTGCTCTTGCCCATCTTGGTGGTCGGCTCGGCGAGGTCCATGATCCGTGCGGCCGAGTCCGGGCGGACGCCCTCGGGGACGGTGAACGTCGTGCCGTACCTCGTGTTGAACCTGATCGCGAGGGTGCGGGCCAGCTCCAGATGCTGGTTCTGGTCCTCGCCGACCGGCACCTGCGTGGTGTCGTAGAGCAGGATGTCGGCGGCCATCAGCACCGGGTAGGTGAGCAGGCTCAGCCGGATCGGGCCGCCGGCCGCGGACTTCTCCTTGAACTGGATCATCCGGGCCGCCTCGCCGTGCGCGGCCACGCATTCCAGCAGGTAGTGCAACTCGGTGTGCTCGCGGACCTGGGACTGGACGACGATCGGCGTGCGGTCCGGGTCGACGCCGGCGGCGAGCATGACCGTGGCCTGCTCCAGCGCGAAACGGCGTACCGAGGAAGGGTCGTGGTCCATGGTCATCGCGTGCAGATCCGCGATCAGGGCGATGGACTCGGTGGTGTCCTGCGCGGCGATCAGCGGGCGCAGCGCGCCCAGCAGGTTGCCGAGGTGCAGCCGGCCGGTCGGCTGAAAACCGGTGAGGCGGCGGGTCAGGGCAGGTGTGTCGGTCACGGTGGTCGTCATGAGAGGTCTCCGATTTGCCGGGTACGAAGACCGCCCCGCCCCCGGAGAACCATGCGCGCAACGCGAAACGGCCGCCCGGGTGGGGCGGCCGCGGATGTCAATCGCGCGTGGGAAGAGGCCGCCCGGTCAGGGCAGCCACCAGTTGGTGCAAGTCACGCGCATGCTCCGAAGTTAACGCGGACGGCCGATCACGGCAAGTGATCACCGACATGGCTGCGCGGTGGACGAGCCGTTACCGGCATGATTGTCATCATGCCGACCCTGACCCGCGCCGAGGCCGCCACCCGGGCGTCCCTCGTCGACGTCGAGAGCTACCACGTCGACCTGGACCTCACCGGGACCGGCGACACGTTCCGGGCCCGCACCGTGGCACGTTTCCGGGCCCGTCCCGGCGCCTCGACGTTCTGTGAGTTCGAACCCGCCGCGATCACCTCGATCACCCTGAACGGACAGCCGGTGCCGCACACCGCGGTGACCGGCGGACGGCTCGCGCTGACCGGTCTGGCCGAGGTGAACGAGCTGGTCACCGACGCGACGATGGCGTATTCGAACAACGGCGAGGGCCTGCACCGGTACACCGACCCGGCGGACGGCTCGGTCTACCTCTACCAGCACCTGTTCATCAACAACGGCGGCCGGGTGCTGCCCTGCTTCGACCAGCCGGACCTGAAGGCGTCGTTCCGGGTGAGCGTGACCGCCCCGGCCGACTGGACCGTGGCCACCAACGGGCAGCTGGTCTCGCGGGACGGCGGGCGCTGGGAGTTCGCCGCGACCGAGCGGATCTCGACGTACCTGGCCAGCCTGATCGCCGGCCCGTGGCACGTGCGCACCGACGAGCACGACGGCATCCCGCTGGCGCTCTACATCCGGGCCACGCTGGCCGAGCAGCTCGACGCGCAGGCGCCGGAGATCTTCGAGATCACCAAGCAGTGCCTGGACCGGTTCCACGAGATGTTCGAGATCCGCTACCCGTTCGGGCACTACCAGCAGGCCTTCGCCCCGGAGTTCAACTTCGGCGCGATGGAGTACCCGGGGCTGATCGTGCTCCGCGACGAGTTCGTGCCCCGCTCCACGATCACCGAGACCGAGCGGGAGCACCGGGCCGGCGTGATCGCGCACGAGATGGCCCACCAGTGGTTCGGCGACCTGGTCACCATGGCCTGGTGGGACGACCTGTGGCTGAACGAGTCGTTCGCGGAGTACCTGGGATCCCGCGTCGCCGCCGAGGCCACCCGGTTCACCGGCACCTGGACCACGTTCGCGATCCACCGCAAGGCCTGGGGGCTGCGCGCCGACCAGCGCCCCTCCACCCATCCGGTCGCGCCGTCCGAGGTCGCCGACACGGACGAGGCGCTGATGAACTTCGACGGCATCTCGTACGCCAAGGGTGCCTCGGTGCTCAAGCAACTCGTCGCCTGGCTCGGCGACGACGCGTTCCTCGCCGGGGTGAACGCGCACTTCAAGACCCACGCGTACGGCAACGCCACGCTCGCCGACCTGCTCAGCGCGCTGTCCAAGGCGAGCGGGCGCGACCTGTCCGGCTGGGCCGAGCTGTGGCTGCGCCGGGCGCAGGTGAACACGCTGCAGCTCGAGGCGCGGCGCGACGGGGACGTGTACGCCGAGGTCGCGCTCGTGCAGACCGCTCCGGAGGACTTCCCGACGCTGCGCCCGCACCGGATCGGGATCGGCCTCTACGACCACGCGGGTGGCGCGGTGACCCGGCGGGAGCTGATCGAGACCGAGATCGAGGCGACCGGGCGGACCGTGCTGCCCGGCCTGGCCGGGGCCCGGGCCGCGGATCTCGTGCTGGTGAACGACGGGGATCTGGCGTACGGGAAAATCCGTCTCGACGACGACTCCTCGGCCGCCGTTCCGCTGCTGTTGCCGCTGCTGACCGACTCGCTGGCCCGCGCGGTGATCTGGGCGTCGGTGCTGGACGCGGTGGTGGACGGCGAACGCCCGGTCGCCGAGCTGGTCACGCTGGTGCTCACCGCGCTGCCCGCCGAGACCGAGACGGTGATCGTCGAGGACGTGCTGCGCGCCACCCGCGGCCTGGTCGACCGGTACGCCACCGCGGAGACCCGCCCGGCCGCCCTGGATCTGGTCGCGCAGGCCGCCGACCGCCTGGTCGCCTCCTCCGAGCCGGGCAGTTCCCGGCAACTGGTCGCGGCCCGCGGCCTGATCGGCGCCACCCTCGACACCGCCCGGCTGCGCGCCTGGCTGACCGGCGCGGCCGTCCCGCCGGGGCTGGTGGTCGACGCCGACCTGCGCTGGCTGATCCTCTACCGGCTGACCGTGCTCGGCGCGGCCGGGGTCGACGCGATCGAGGCGGAGCTGGCCGGGGACCGGACGGCCAGCGGCGAGCAGTGGGCCGCGCGCTGCCGTGCCTCGCTGCCCGACCCGGCGGCCAAGGAGGCGGCGTGGGCCGCGGTCGTCGGGGACGCCTCGCTCTCCAACCGGCTGGTCGAGCTGACCGCGGGCGGCTTCTGGCAGCCGGAGCAGCGGGAGTTGCTGGAGCCGTACGTGAGCCGTTACTTCGCCGAGATGCCGGGGATGATGCGGATCCGCTCGGGGATGAGCGCGGAGAAGACCGCGCTGGCGGCGTACCCGACGGTGATGGTCTCGGCCCGGACCCGGGAGCTGGCCGCCGAGCTGCTGGCCCGGCCGGACCTGCACCCGATGCTGCGCCGGGTGGTCCTGGACAACGACGACGACATGCGGCGGGCGCTGGCCTCGTCCTGACTTTTCCGGTTTTATCCGCGTTCACCCCGGTAGCCTGATGCTACGGGGGTGGATGCGTGGAATGGTCCGCTGAACTGTCCAGCGGCCTGCTGCAGGCCGCGCCGGACGCGATCCTGGTCTTCGACGGCCCGCGGATCGCCCTGGCGAACGACCGGGCCGGCCAGATGTACGGCTGGCCCGCCGCCGACCTGGTCGGTCAGCCGGTCGACGTGCTGCTGACCGGCGAGTCCCGGGCGCTGCTGCCGGACCGGCAGCGGGTGATCGAGTCGTCCCCGCCCGGGTCGATCGGCACGGTCGTGACCACCGCTCGCCGCCGCGACGGGACGGAGTTCCCGGTCGAGTCGTCGACCACGGTCGTCGAGACGCCGCAGGGCCGGCTCGCCGTCGCGGTGGTCCGCGACCTGACCGAGCGGATCCGCGCCGAGGAGGAGAAGGCCAAGCTCCGCGCCGAGACCCAGCTGCACCGCAGCCAGCGCCTGGAGAGCCTGGGCCAGCTGGCCGGCGGCATCGCGCACGACTTCAACAACATGCTCGGCGTGATCCTCAACTATGCGAGTTTCGTGATCGAGGAGGCCGAGGCCCCGTCGCCCGACCTCAAGGCGATCGCCGCCGACGCCCAGCAGGTGATCCGGGCCGGCACCCGCGGCACCGACCTCACCCACCAGCTGCTCGCTTTCGCCCGCCGTGAGGTGGTCCGGCCCCAGCCGATCGACCTGAACGAGCGGATCGGCGAGCTGGAGGCCGGTCTGCGCGAGACGCTGGGCGACCGGATCACGCTGATCTTCCGGCCCGCGCCGGACCTGCCCGCGGTCACCTTCGACCCCGGCCAGATCGAGCAACTGCTGGTCAGCCTGGTACGCAACGCCAAGGACGCGATGCCCGACGGCGGCAACCTGGTGATCGACACCCACCGGCTGGGCGATCGGGTCCGGCTGCGGGTCTCCGACTCCGGCACCGGCATGACCGCCGACGTGCTGGACCGGGCGTTCGACCCGTTCTTCACCACCAAACCCAAGGGTGAGGCCACCGGGCTGGGCCTGGCCACCGTGTACGGCGTGGTCAACCAGGCCGGCGGTGACGTCGCCCTGGCCAGCGAGCCGGGTCTGGGCACCACGGTCACCGTGGTGCTGCCGGCCGGGGGCGAGGTGGTGCCGGAGGAGAGCGAGACGTCACCGGCCGCCGTCCGCGGTAACGGCGAGACGGTTCTGGTCGCCGAGGACGAGGACGCGCTGCGCGACGTGGCCGGCCGGATCCTCACCGGCGCCGGATACCACGTGATCAGCGCGGACTGCGGGCCGAAGGCGCTGGAAGTGGCCGCCGGGCACAGCGGGGAGATCGACCTGCTGCTCAGCGACGTGGTGATGCCCGGGATGCTCGGCAAGGAGCTGGCCGAACGGCTCACCGACGTGCGGCCGTCGACGCGGGTGCTCTACATGTCCGGGTATGCCCAGCCGGTCCTGGCCTCCCAGGGCACCCTGGACCCCGGGGTCGAGCTGCTGGAGAAGCCGTTCACCTCGAACGACCTGCTGACTGCGGTAAGAAAGCGCCTGGACGGCTGAACTCCGTCCGACCACCCCGACCCCCGCCCCTGAATCGGAAGAAAAGCTACCCTTCTCGGATGTCAGCACGGCGCATCGGGATCATGGGTGGCACGTTCGACCCGATCCACCACGGTCACCTGGTCGCGGCGAGCGAGGTGCAGGCCCGCTTCCAGCTGGACGAGGTGATGTTCGTCCCGACCGGGCAGCCGTACGAGAAGGGCAGGGTCTCGCCCGCCGAGGACCGTTACCTGATGACGGTGATCGCCACCGCCTCCAACCCGCGGTTCCACGTCAGCCGCGCGGACATGGACCGGGACGGGCCCACCTACACCGTCGACACGCTGCGTGACATGCGCGCCGTCTACGGCCGGTCGGCCGAGTTGTTCTTCATCACCGGCGCCGACGCCCTGTCCCGGATCATGTCGTGGCGTGACGCGCTGACCATGCTCAGGCTGGCGCACTTCATCGGCGTGACCCGGCCGGGCTTCGAGCTGTCGGCGGCGAACCTGCCGGAGGACAGTGTCACCCTGGTCGAGGTCCCGGCGATGGCGATCTCGTCCAGCGACTGCCGTCGGCGGGTCGCCGGGGGCCTGCCAGTCTGGTACCTGGTCCCGGACGGTGTCGTGCAGTACATCAACAAGCGAGGGCTCTATCGGGACTCGGGGATTGTCGGACCCGCGTGAGACACTTGACCTGTTGTTGAACCCGATCGAGGGGACTCTTTTGTCGATTAACGAGCGCGCTTACGAACTGGCGATGGCGGCTGCGCAGGCCGCTGCCGACAAGAAGGCGCAGGACATCTCCGTCATCGACGTCGGCGACCAGCTCGCCATCACCGACGCCTTCGTCATCGCCTCGGCGTCCAACGAGCGTCAGGTGGTCTCGATCGTCGACGCGATCGAGGAGGCTCTGGTCAACCTGCCGGAGAAGGCGAAGCCGGTGCGCCGCGAGGGCGAGCGGCAGGGCCGGTGGGTGCTGCTGGACTACGTCGACATCGTGGTCCACGTCCAGCACACCGAGGAGCGGGAGTTCTACGCCCTCGACAAGCTGTGGAAGGACTGCCCGGTGATCCCGTTCGTCGACCGGGACATGGTCGACGCGGGCGCCTCCGGTACCGACGCGCCGTGACCAACCGCCTGATCGTCTGGCGGCACGGCAACACCGACTGGAACGCGGCCGGTCGCTTCCAGGGCCAGGCCGACGTGCCGCTCAACGACCTCGGTCGCCGCCAGGCGGCGCAGGCGGCCCGGGCGCTGGCGGGGCTGCGACCGGCCGCGATCGTCTCCAGCGACCTGCGGCGTGCCGCGGACACCGCCGCCGCGCTGTCCGCGGTGACCGGGCTGACCGTCGGTCACGACGAGCGGCTCCGCGAGCGGTTCTTCGGTGAGTGGCAGGGTCTGACCGGGGCCGAGATCGAGGCCCGGCACCCCACCGAGATGCGCCGCTGGCGAGCCGGTGAGGACGTCGTCGGCGAGGGCGTCGAAACCCTCGACGACCTGGGCAAACGGATGAACGACGCGTTTCTGGACGCGTCGGCCCTGGCCCCGGGTGGCGTCGTCGTGGTCACCACGCACGGCGCGGCGGCCCGGCAGGGGCTGGCCCACCTGCTCGGCTGGCCCGCCACGGCGGTCCGCACGCTGCGGGCGCTGCGCAACTGTCACTGGGTCGAGCTGACCTGGGACGAGGGGCCGGGCTGGCAGTTGTCGGCGTACAACGTCGGTGTTCCCGCCGAGGGGAACCGATCGGCTTCCGGGAGCGTCCAAGCACCATGATCCGTCGAACTGTCCTCCCCGCCGCACTCCTCATGCTGCTCGTCGCCGGTTGTGGAAACTCGTCCGACGGGGCCGGCTCGACCTCGTCGGGCTCGGTGCCCTCGGCGGCCCCCTCCGCCTCCGTCTCCGCGCCGGCCTCGGCGCTTCCCGAGGCGACCAAGCCGGCGAAGCCCGTGACCAGCAGCACCACCACGATCACCGGCACGGTCGCCTCCGGCGTCGAGCCGAACTGCACGCTGCTGCAGGAGACCGGCGGTGGCACCCGCCTGCTCGTCTTCAAGGACGAGTCGCTGCGGGCTTCCGCCGCGCCGGGCAGCAAGGTGAGCGTCACCGGCACCCCGCAGCCCGGCATGATGTCCACCTGCCAGCAGGGCGAGCCGTTCCTCGTGTCGTCGGTCACACCGGGCTGATCCCATGCGGGCGCGCGATCAGTAGAGTTCGTGCATGACCATCGCGGTCGTCACCGATTCCACGGCATATCTGCCCGCCGAGCTGAGCGGGCGATATGAGCTGACCATCGTGCCGCTCACCGTCGTGATCAACGGCTGGGACGGCCTGGAGGGCCTGGAGATCGCCCCGGCCGAGGTGGCCCGGGCGCTCGGCGGGCGCCGCTCCTCGGTCAGCACGTCCCGGCCCGCCCCCTCCCAGTTCGCCGAGGTCTACCGCAAGCTGCTGGCCAACGGGGCGGACGGGGTCGTCTCCGTGCACCTGTCGGCCAAGCTCTCCGGCACGTTCGAGGCCGCGCAACTCGCCGCGGCCGAGATCGGCCCCCGCGTCCAGGTCGTGGACAGCGGCACCGCCGCGATGGGGCTCGGCTTTCCCGCCCTCGCCGCCGCCGCAGCGGCAGTTCAAGGTCAAGACCTCGATGCGGTACGTCGGGTCGCCGCCGACCACGCGCAACGCGTCAGCACCCTGTTCTACGTCGACACGCTGGAGTTCCTGCGCCGCGGCGGCCGGATCGGGGCGGCGTCGGCCCTGGTCGGGACGGCCCTGTCGGTCAAACCGATCCTGCACGTGGTGGACGGCGCCGTGGTGGTGCGCGACAAGGTGCGCACGGCCGGGCGGGCGCTGACCCGGCTCGTCGACCTGGCCGTGGAGGCCGCCGGCGACGGGGAGGCGGATGTCGCGGTGCACCACCTGGGGACGCCGGAGCGGGCGTCGGCACTGGTCGACGCGATCACGATGCGGCTGGGGGACCGGCTGCGCGACTGCTACCTCACCGAGGTGGGGGCGGTCGTCGCCGCGCACACCGGGCCCGGGCTGGCCGGCGTGGTCGTGCACCGGCGCAGTTGACCCCTTCACGGTGGCTCCCGCCTCGCGCTCGCGTGATGTACGAAGCAGATCTAGGGCGGCCAGCCCTCCGCGCGCCAGCGTCCGGGGCTGAGGTCGTCGACCGGGGTCAGATCCAGATCGGTCCAGGGCACGATCCGGTCCTCGCCCAGCAGCACCTCGTCGGCCGCCGGGAGCAGCACCGGGCCGTCGGCGGGCCACAACGCCTGCGTGCGCCAGCCGCTCTCGTCCGAGCCGGTCAGCCGCAGCCCCGCGGCCTCCGGCAACTCGGCGGCCTGCCGGTTGTACTCCTCGACGGCCAGGATCCGCTCGGCCCGCGACACCAGGTCGTGCAGCGGATGACCGGGCGGCGCGGGGTACGGGATCGGACACCCGTCACGGCCACTGACGTACGCCATCGGGGTCAGCGACCGCGACGACTTCGCGTAGATCTCCTCGGCCTGCACGAACAACGCCCGGACCAGATCCGGGTCGTCGGCGGTGACGAGCAACGTGCCGCGCTCCGGCGCGAACGCGACCGGACGGCCCCCGACCTGCCCCGCGATCCGCTCCAACCAACCCGGGAGCAGCAGGTGCGAGGTCCAGTACGCGTTGCCGTCGTCCACGAAACGCACCACGACCGGTTTGCTGGACGGGGCCCCGTGCAGCACCGCGCCGGGCAGGTTCGCACGGGCGGCGTCGAACACCCGCTCGGCCGTGACGTTCCAGAGAGCCAGTTGCGCCGGGGTGACGTACGTCATCGTCTCCGGATGATCGACCACGACGAACTCGGACAGGAACGGCAAGGCCGGGCGGCGGATCGGCGCTCCCGGCGCGCCGCCGCGCAGAACCGGGCGCAGCATCGGCGCGGCGCTCGCCCAGTCCGGCGGAAGATTGCCCACGCGAAGCGCCGACGCCAAGTGTTCGCCCAAGTCACGACGGTTGCGGCCGAGCAACGGCGCCAGCGGCAGAATGGTCGGCTCGGCGTCGCCCGGCACGGTGAACCGGATCTCGAACCCGGACCGGTGATAGCGGGCGTCCGGCACGCCCGCACGGCGCAGACGCCGGATGACCCGGCCGGCCAGCCGGGCGCGGGCGACCCTGCGTAACAGCCCCACAGCGCTGCCTATCGTCTCGCGGTGATCACACGGGCGTCGCGATCATCGTCGGTGACCACGGCAGGCGTCAATCCATTCCCGGCCACGGCGGCGATCGCGGCCTCGACCTGGGCCTCGGTGACCTCGGAGAGCAGGAGCCCGCCCGGCGCCAGCCAGGTACCCGCGCCGGCCAGAACCGCCCGGAAGACGGTGAGGCCGTCGTCGCCCCCGTCCAGTGCGGTGCGCGGCTCGTGGTCGCGCGCCTCGGCCGGCAGGAACGGGATGTGCCTGGTCGCGACGTAGGGAACATTGGCCAGCAGCACGTCGATGCGCCCCGTCAACTCCGCGGGCAGCGCGTCGAAGAGATCACCCCGGTGCACGTTCTCTCCCAGATTCTCCTCGGCGCAGGCCACCGCGGCCGGGTCCAGGTCGGCGACGTGCAGACAAACCCCGGAAACCTTCTCCCGTACGGCGAGACCGAGCGCCCCCGAACCACAGCAGAGGTCGACCACGAGCGGGGCAGGGTGCCGTCCGGCCTCCTCGACGGCCACCTCGACCAGCAGTTCGCTGCGGAGCCGGGGCACGAAGACGCCCGGCCGGAGCCGGACCCGGACCCCGCCGAAATCCGCGAACCCGACCACCTGCTCCAGCGGCTCGCCCGCGCACCGCCGCTCGACCAGCGCGGCCAGCTCCGGGCCGCCGGCCGCCACCCCGGTCAGCACCGCGGCCTCGTCCTCGGCAAAAACGCAGCCCGCGGCCCGGAGCCGGCGGATCGCCTCATCCTCGGTCACACGCCGTCCTTAGCAGAGCGGGAAAGGTCATGGAAGTTGTCCACAGTGCCGGTCTGTCCACAGCCCGCCCGGCACCGGCCCGCCGGAAGTCCCAGACTTCGACCCCGTGCGAGAGGCGAAGGATACCGACGACGTCGTGGCGGCCCGGATGCGGGCGCTGCACGCCGGACAGCCGGCCGGGGCACCGGCCCGGGGTGAGCTGGCAGCCAGCGGTGGGCCGCTGCGGTGGTCGGACGTCGTTCCGGCGTGGTCCGAGATCGACGGCGCGGGACCGTCCGGTTCCACCCGTTCCGGTGACCCGGCCGGTTCCGGCTTCTTCGATCCCGTCGAGGCGGGTGAGTTCAGGGGATCAAGGGGTGATGGGCGTGGTCTGCCTGGCGGAGCTGACCGAACCGGCGAGGTTCCGTTGCCTTCCCGGCTTCCCCGGGGCGGCGGAGGCCCGGAGACGGATGCTGCGGTGCCTGACCGGGATTGGACCGAGCCGTTCGACGAGCGGTATGCGTGGAAGATCGAGGACCCTCCCGAGCCGGCCCTCCCCGGCCGAGGCGCCTTCGGCGGCGAGGACGAGGGCGGCCCGCGGAAGTGGCTGCACGCCTTCGACCCCGGGCGGCCCGGCGTCCGGGCGCTGGCCGCGGTGGCGGTGGTGGTCGCGCTGGTCGCGGCATTCCTCGCCTGGCGGGCCCGGCCCCGGGTCGATCCGGTCGCCCCGGGACTCACGGCGGCCACCACCAGCATCGACGCGGCCGGCCCGGGCGCTTCTCCGGCCGCGTCTGTGTCAGCCACGGAAGTTGTGGTCGCGGTCGGAGGCAAGGTTCGCCGGCCAGGGCTGGTCAGGCTGGCGCCCGGCGCCCGGGTGGCGGACGCGCTGACCGCGGCCGGCGGCGCCGAACCCGGGGTGGACGTCTCCGCGCTCAACCTCGCCCGCAAGGTCACCGACGGTGAGCTGATCATGGTCGGCGTTCCCGTGCCACCCGGCGTGACGACCGCTCCGGCCGCGGCCGGCTCCAAGGCGGCCGGCGGCCTGATCAACCTCAATGCGGCGACGCTGGCCGACCTGGACGACCTGCCTGGCGTGGGTCCGGTCCTGGCCCAGCGGATCCTGGACGCGCGGGATGCGCAGGGCGGCTTCCGGGCGGTGAGCGACCTGCGCAAGGTGGACGGGATCGGGGATGCGCGCTACGAGCAGCTGAAAGACCTGGTGACGGTGTGACCGGGCCGCCTTCCGGCCGGCCCGAGCCCGGCCGGCCTCCCGGCTGGTCATCCGCCGGCCGGCCCCGGCCCGGCTCGCCTTCCGGCCGGTCTCCCGCCGGCCGGCCCCGGCCCGGGCCGCCTTCCGGCCGGTCTCCCGCCGGCCGGCCCCGGCCCGGCTCGCCTTCCGGCCGTTCCGAGCCCGGCCGGTCCCGGTCCGGACCGCCTCCCGGCCGGGCTCGGAACGGTCGGTCGCGGTCGTCTGCGCGGGATCAGGCGTCGCCCGATCTGCGGCTGGCCGGGTTCATGGTGGGCGCTTGGCTCGCGGCACTGAGTGCGCTGCATCTCAGCGCTCGCAACGGGCTGCTCCTCGGCGGAGCGGCTCTGATCGTGGCCGGGCTGAGCGCTCTGGCCGGGCCGGCGAGGAACAAGGCGGAGGAGGCGGCGGGAGGGCGGGCCGCGGAGAACTCGCCGGCTCAGCCCACCCGCCTCTGGCGCGGCCTCCGCTGGATCGTCGTGACGATCGCCCTCGGCGCCGGCTGCGGTGCTCTCGCAACCGCCGCCCGGGTCAGCGTCCGCGAGGCGAAACCCTTGGTCGCGCTCATCGACTCCGGTGACCCGGTGGACCTCTGGGCGGTCGTGCGCGACGACCCGCGGGCGCTGACCGGGCCGGCCGGGCCACCGACGTACCTGGTGGCGATCGATTTGCAACGCGTGCGGCTCGCGGACGGCGGTGACCCGATCCGGTTGTCGGCGCGGGCACTCGTGCTCGGCCGCGACCCGGGCTGGCGCACCCTGTCACCCGGCCAGCATCTGACCGCCACCGGGCGGCTCATGGCGCCGCGCCCGGGGGATCTGCGGGCGGCCGTCGTCTCCGTACGCGGCTCGCCGCATCTCGTCGGGGAGCCGTCGTGGGCCCAGCGTGCCGCCGGCGCTCTTCGCGCCGGGCTGCAGCGCGCCTGCGAGCCGCTGCCCGACGACTCCGGTGGGCTGCTCCCGGGCCTGGTGGTGGGGGACACCAGCCGCTTGGATCCGAGTCTCGAAGCTGACTTCCAGGCGACCGGTATGACCCACCTCAACGCCGTGAGCGGCTCGAACGTCGCCATCATCCTGGGTGTCATTCTTTTCGTGGTACGGCGTACCGGCGCCGGCCCCGTCCTGTGCGCGGTGATCTGCGGTGCGGCGCTGGTCGGGTTCGTGATTCTGGCCCGGCCCTCGCCGAGCGTGATCCGGGCCGCCGCGATGGGTGCGATCGGGCTGCTCGGCCTCGCGTCGGGGCGGCCCCGGGCGGCGGTCCCGGCGCTGGCCGCCGCGGCTGCCGTGCTGCTGCTGGCCGATCCGGAGCTGGCCGCGGACGCCGGGTTCACGCTGTCCGTGCTGGCCACCGCCGGTCTGCTGCTGCTCGCGCCGCTGTGGCGGGACGCGCTGCGCGCCCGCGGCTGGCCGCCCGGGGCCGCCGAGGCCCTCGCCGTCCCGGCGGCGGCGCAGGTGGCCTGTGGTCCGGTGATCGCCGGGCTGTCCGGCACGGTCAGCCTGATCGCGGTCCCGGCGAACCTG
The DNA here is from genome assembly GCF_044388125.1 of Actinoplanes sp. NPDC020271. Lineage (NCBI taxonomy): Bacteria > Bacillati > Actinomycetota > Actinomycetes > Micromonosporales > Micromonosporaceae > Actinoplanes > Actinoplanes sp. NPDC020271. Next base: position 817,142 of record NZ_JBIRWQ010000001.1, on the reverse strand, counting down.
GTCGTGGTGCCGGCCATCGCCCCGGCCACGCTTCTCGGGGTCGCTGCGGCGCTGCTGTCCCCGGTGTGGCCGGCCGGTGCGGAGTTCGCCGCCTGGCTCGCGCACTGGCCGGCCGCGTGGCTGGTGCTGGTCGCGCGGGTCGGGGCGCGGGCGCCGGCCGGGGCGCTGCCCTGGCCGGACGGTGTGCCCGGGGCGTTGCTGCTGGCCGGGCTCACGGTGGCGGTCCTGGTCGCGGCGCGGTGGGCGGTGGCCCGCAAGCTGGCCGCGATCGTGGCGGCGTGTGCGGTGCTCGGCGCGCTGCCGGTGCGGCTGCTCGCCTCCGGGTGGCCGCCTCCGGGCTGGCTGGTGGTGGCGTGCGCGGTCGGGCAGGGCGACGCGATCGTGCTGCCGGCCGGGGACGGGCGCGCCGTGGTCGTCGACGCCGGACCGGAGCCGGAGCCGGTGGACGGGTGTCTGCGCCGGCTCGGGATCCGGGCGGTGGTGCTGTTCGTGATCAGCCACTATCACGTGGATCACATCGGCGGGGTGGAGGGCGTGTTCCGGGGGCGTTCGGTGGCGGCGGTGGTCGGACCGGACTGGCCCGAGCCGGCCGGTGGACGGCAGCGGGTGGCCGAGGCCGCCGGGACGGCGGGGACGCCGGTGTCGGCGGTGGGGCCCGGCTGGGCGTACGGGGTGGGCGGTTTGCGTCTTGAAGCTCTTGGTCCTCTGGAGCCGATGCACGGGACCAACTCGGATCCGAACAACAACTCGCTGGTCCTGCGGGCGACGGTCGCCGGGCGGACCGTGCTGCTGCCCGGTGACGCCGAGACCGAGGAGCAGAACGATCTGATCGGGCGGCTCGGCGCGGCGGCGCTGCGGGCGGATGTGCTGAAGGTGGCGCATCACGGCAGCGCGCTGCAGTCGCCGGAGCTGCTGGACGCGGTGGATCCGGCGGTCGCGCTGGTGTCGGTCGGCGTGGACAACGACTACGGGCATCCGAACGCGTCGGTGCTGGCCCGCTTGGCGCGGGGCGGGGCGCGGGTGATGCGTACCGACCAGTCGGGTGATGTCGCCGTGACCGCCACCACCAGCGGCCTGGCCGTGACCGCACGAGGGAGCTGACCGCTCGTTGAAGGGGTGTGGTCCTGAATGCGAACCCGGTCGGGGTGGAGAGTGGGGCGGGCCGGCTGCGGTGGCTGGACGCACTGCGCGGGCTGGCTGTGCTGGCGGTGGTCTTCGAGCACGTCAGCGACTACGTGGCGCCGGAGGTGAAGCACGCCACCCGGTATGTGGCGCATGCCGGGATCTTCGGCGTCACACTGTTCTTCCTGGTCAGTGGGTACATCGTGCCGGCTTCGATCGAGCGGCGGGGTGAGGTGCGGCGGTTCTGGATCGGGCGGCTGTTCCGGCTCTACCCGGCGTTCCTGCTGGTCCTGGCGGTGGCGGCGCTGCTGTCGGTGTGGCGGCCAGGGATGGTGCCGCGCGCGTTGCGGGAGCACACCGGCACGACGGTGCTGGGCCACCTGACGATGCTGCAGGACATGCTCGGCGGCGTGAACGTGCAGCAGCAGTTCTGGACGCTCACCTACGAGATGTTCTTCTATCTGCTGGTCACGACGGCGTTCGTGGCCGGTGTGCACCGGTTCAGCGCGGGGATCGCGACGGCGCTGGCCACGGCGGCGGTGGTGCTCGGCGGGGTGCTGCCGTCCGGGATGTTCGCCGGCGATCCGCTCGCGCTGCGGAACGTGACAGTGGTCACCGCGGTGGTCATGGTCGCCGGCGTGGTCGCCGTGTGCCGTCGCCGTGCGGCCGGGGCGGTGCTGCTGCCGGTGCTGGTGTTCGGGCTGCTCGCGGTGAACCAGCCGGGCGGCCCGTGGGAGGGTTTCGTCGTGCTGGCGGTGATGTTCACCGGGACCGCGCTGTACCGCGCCGAGCGGGGGCAGATCACCGCGGGCCGGGCGGTGCTCGCGGCCGGCGCCGTGTTCGGCGCGGCGGTCTTCGCGGTCTACCGGTACGGCGGGATCTGGGACATGGTCGGCATGAGTGCGCGGCTGGCCAGGAGTTCCTGGGTGAGTGCGGTGGCGCTGGCGCTGATCGTCTTCGGTCTGGGCCTGGTGTGGCGGCACCGGCAGGTGCCGCGGTGGCTGTCGTGGCTGGGGACGGTCAGCTACTCCGTCTATCTGACGCATGTGCTGGTGCTGCGCCTGCTGAGTGACCACCTGACCGGGGCGGGGATTCCGGCCCGGCTGGGCTGGACGGCCGCCTTTCTCGGCATCACGCTGGTGCTGAGCCGGCTCTGTCACCGGTGGATCGAGTTGCCGTTCCAGGCGCTCGGACGACGACTCGCCGATCGTTCGACACTACCGGGAATATCCGACATGCCGGGAGTGGCTCGCGAGTTTTCGACCCCGTCGGAGCCGACGAGCACGGGACAGGGGTCGCCGCGTCGATAGGTGAGAGTGCAGGCCACGTACACCAAAGCATGCTTGCGTGCCGATATGTCGGGTTTCGCGTTCAGTGATCCGTCGGGCTGTGCTGAAGAGTGAGCCTCGCCGGAGTGTCAGTGGGACGTGCGAACATGGCACGCGTGAACGCCGCGCCACCGCCCTCGTTGCTGCTCGTCCAAGGCGACGAGGAACTCCTCGCCGCCCGTGCCGTCACCGCGGCGGTGGACGCGGCGCGTGCCGCCGACCCCGGCGCCGACGTCCGGGAATATGAGGCCGGTCAGCTCAGCGCCGGCGAGGTCGCCGAGATGCTGAGCCCGTCCCTGTTCGGCGGCCGGCGCGCGCTCGTCCTTCGCAACGGGCAGGACGCGCGCAAGGAGCTCGTCGCCGCCCTGCTGGCCTACGCGAAGAATCCCGACCCCGACGTCACGCTGATCGTCACCCACCCGGGCGGCGCCAAGGGCAAGCCGTTCGCCGACGGCCTGCAGAAAGCCGGGGCCACCGTCGTCCCGGCGATGAAACTCAAAGGCGACCGGGAGCGGATCGCCTTCGTCCGCGACGAGTTCCGCCGGGCCGGCGGCCGGTGCGACGAGGCGGCCGCGTCCGCGCTGCTCGCCTCGGTCGGCAACGACCTGCGGGAGATCGCGGCGGCCTGCTCGCAGCTGATCGCCGACACCGACGGCAAGGTGACCGAGGCGGTCGTCGCGCGCTACTACAAGGGCCGCGCCGAGGTCAGCGGCTTCACCGTGGCCGACGCGGCGATGATCGGCGACCTGCCGGGCGCGCTGGAAGCGCTGCGCTGGGCGCTGCACGTCGGTGTCGACCCGGTGCCGATCGCCGACGCCATCGCCGACGGCGTGCGGACCGTCGCGCGGGTCGCCTCGGCCGGCAAGGGCAACCCCTATCAGCTGGCCGGCACGCTCGGCATGCCGGCCTGGAAGATCCAGCGGGCCCAGGAGCGCAGCCGCGGCTGGACGCCCGATGGCCTGGTCGACGCGATGCGCGCCGCCGCCGACTGCAACGCCGCCGTCAAGGGCGGCGCCGAGGACCGGGGCTATGCGCTCGAGCAGGCCGTCTTCGCGGTGGCCACGGCACGGCGAGGCGGTGGCACACGATGACCAGGACAGTTCGTTCGCGCCGGGCCGGTGCCGCCCACCAGCCGCTCTACGCCCGCGCGCTGCGCCTGCGCCACCTCAGCCTCGGCGGGCTGCTCTGCTTCGTCTTCCTCGAAGGCGCGTTCGCCCTCGGCGTCCTGCTCGCGCTCGCCGAGCTGGTCAGCTGGTGGGGCGTGCTCGTCCTGCCGGCCGCCGTCGCGGTGATGGTGAAATTCAACGACCTGGTGGCCGGCTGGCTCGCACCCCCGGCCCCGATCGCCGAGCCGGTCGCGGCCCGCGCCGCCGTCTCGCGGAAACGGCACACCCACCGCCCGCATGCCGCCGAGTGGCCGCACGGTTCGGCGGAGTGGGCAGCGCCGGCACGCGTGCGGACGCCGGTCGTCCCGCCGCCGGTCGACACCGGGGCGCGGTCCACCGGGGTGGTCTGGTTCCCGCCGGAAAACGGTTACGGTCGCCGCTCCGCCTCGCCGGAAATGCCGTCCGACCAGGGGATGGTCGTCAACACCGCCCCGGTGCGGCGTCCGTGGTCGCAGGATCTCGACGTTCGCCAGCAGATGGCGCGACAGTCCGCGATGCGGCGCTACGAATAGCGTTTTCACACCCGATTTCGCCGTACGGTCATGGCAGCCTCGACTCCGTGGCCGAGGGTCGACTATGGGCGCGCTCGGGTTGTCGTGTGCTTTGGTGGGGCGCTCGGCCGGAGTGGTCGATGTCATGTCCGTCGACTTGATACCCGGCTGACGCATTCCGGCATGGCGCTACATGTCAGTTTTCCGGGGTGCTTTTGTGACGAGCCTGCCGTGGGGCGGTTTCAGCGGGCCGAGGGCGCAGTTCTCGGTGGGCTGGGGGCGCGGTTCCGGTGGGCCGAGGGCGCAGTTCTCGGTGGGCTGAGGGCGCGGTTCCGGTGGGCCGAGGGCGCAGTTCTCGGTGGGCTGAGGGCGCGGTTCCGGTGGGCCGAGGGCGCAGTCTCGGTGGGCTGAGGGCGCGGTTCCGGTGGGCCGAGGGCGCAGTCTCGGTGGGCTGAGGCCGCGGCTCCGGCGGGGCTGGAGGCGCACGGTTCCGACCGGCCCGGTGGCGCGTGTTCAGCGGGCTGGGGCGTGGTCTCAGCGGACCGCGAAGCACGCGGTTTCACTGGCCGCAAGGCGCGTGGCCGGAGCACGTCGGTGAGGGCGCTCAGCGTTGAGTGGGCGCGGGCTCACGACGTACCGGGAAATGAAACGAACCGGGCACCGCGCGGACCTTGACAGTCCAGCGATGCCCGGTTTCGTTCGTTCTGCCCGCCCGCCGGCGGGCGGAACCGGCGGCCGCTTCCGTGCGGCCGCCGATCTGATCCGACGAGGATCAGGCGGACAGCGAGGCGATCTTCTTGGCGATGGCCGACTTACGGTTGGCCGCCTGGTTCTTGTGGATGACGCCCTTGCTGACAGCCTTGTCCAGCTGACGCGAGGCGTCACGCAGAAGAGTGGTCGCCGTCTCGGTGTTGCCGGCGTCGCTCGCCTCGTGAAGCTTGCGGATCACCGTCTTCAGCGACGACTTGACCGACTTGTTGCGCAGACGGGCCTTCTCGTTCTGCCGGTTGCGCTTGATCTGGGACTTGATGTTCGCCACGCGACAGCCTTGTCCTGACTAGTTCGGAAAAATGGTCTGAACGAGTGATTACCGCGCAGCCGTCCCCAACCCGGCGAGGCCGGTGCATGAAACAACAGCGTGTCATCACACGCGAGGATTCAGATTACCAGCACGTCCCCGAGCCGCCAAAACGGCTCCGTCCCCGCGCCTCTCCGGCAGCCCCCGCGCCCTGGTGCCCGGCTGGCGCCGAGGGGTGCATCCCGCCGCGGGAAGCACCGCTGGCAGCCGGCCGCGGCCGCCCGGCTGGCCCTGAGGGGTGTCTCGGGCGCGGGAAGCACCGCTGGCAGGCGGCCGCGGCCGCCCGGCTGGCCCTGAGGGGTGTCTCGGGCGCGGGAAGCACCGCTGGCGGCCGGCCGCGGCCGGTGGGCCGGCCCTGAGGGGCTTCCCGGGTCGGCAGGCGGCTCGGCTGATGGCTGGTGCCGAGGGTGGTTCCGGGCGCGCGGTGCGGATCGCGAAGTCCGAGGTGCGGGCGGCAGGACGGCGGTCAGCGGCGGAGCCAGCCGCGCTTTGCCGGCATTTCGGGCCAGCCGCGGCGTTCGGTGAGCCAGGCCAGCGCTTGGAGCCCGCTGAACCGCTGGTGCTGCCGGCTGTGCGGCGACGCGCTGCTCGGCCCGCCATCGGCACGGACCAGCCAATACCCGGACAGGGCAGCCAGCGCGCCGTCCACCCCGTCGTCCGGAGCGCCCCACGCGCGCAGCACCGCGTCGGTGTCCAGCCCGCTGGCATACGCGCTGACCAGCAACGTGACCGTGTCGAACCACGGCGCTCCCAGGCACGGCCAGGTCCAGTCGCAGAGCCAGGCGCGGCCGTCCTGGTCGAGCAGCACGTTGTCGAGCCGCAGGTCACCGTGCATCATCGCGTCGCCGGCGGCGAGGGCGGGCAGGGCGCGTTCGAGCGCGGCCAGCTCGGTGAGGCGGCTCGGGGCGAGCGTGTCACGGGCGGGTTCGGGCATCGGCGCGCGGCGCTTGGCGATCTGTGACCACCATGACATCTCGCCGCGGAGGATGTCGGGCAGCGCGGGCAGGCCGATCTCCAGCGCGCGCGGCGACGGGTAGGCGAGCGCGGTGGCCGCCGCCGACCAGGTGCGCAGCGTGGCGTCGAGATCGGCCTGGGTCCAGGGGAGTGCCGGGACCCGTCCGTCGATCGTCTTCAGCGCCAGCACGAACCAGCCAGAATCGGTCAGCGTCCAGAGCGGCCGGGCCGCGGTCACCTCCGGCGGCAGGGTCGCGGTGACGGCCGCCTCCCGCGCGTACCACTGGGAGGCCGGGTCGCTCAGCGGCGCCGCCTTGACGAACGCGCTGGTCCCCGCCTCGGTTTCGAGGACGGCGGCGAAGGCCCGGGTGAAACCGCCGCCGGCGCTGCGCGCGGCGGAGACCGCGGAGCCGAGACGCGCGGTGATCACTTTGCGCACGCTTTCCGGCAGATCAGACCAATCCGGGCGTACGGCGGTGGAGTCGTACGGGACCTCGGGAAGGGTGATCGGCCGCATGTCCCCATCCTGCCGTGACCGCCTCCGCAGAACTGTCGTAGGTCACTGGCAGGATCGCGGCATGCGAACCGACGATTTCTGGGCGGTCATCGACCGTGCGACCGCGTCGAAGCCGGCGTCCCCGGCCGAGGTGGCCGAGCGTGCCGTCGCCGAGCTGGTCACGTGCGATCCGGAGGAGATCGTCGCCTGGGGCCGTCACCTGGACAGGGTGATGGCCGCCTCCGGGACGGAAGATCTCTGGGCCGCGGCCTATCTGATCAACAGCGGGGCCGACGAGGCCGGCTTCGACGCGTTCCGGGGCTGGCTCATCGCACACGGCCGGAAAGCGGTGGCCGCCGCGGTCCAGTCGCCCGACGTGCTGGCCAACGTGCTGGTGATCAAGGCAGCGGCGGACACCGGCGCCGTCTTCGAGGCCGAGGAGGTGCTCGGCATCGCGGCCCGGGCCTATGAGCAGGCCACCGGTCAGCCGCTGCCCGCCGGTGAGACCGCCCGCACCCGGCCCGCGGTCGACGAGTTGTGGGACTTCGACAACGAGGACGAGATGCGTCGCCGTCTGCCGAAACTGTCCGCGCTGTTCCTCGAGCCGCCGGATTGACCGACCGGCCCGGGCGAGGGCTGAGCTGGGCGGGGGTCGAGTTGGCGAGGGCCCGGGCGTTCGGTGAGCTGAGCTCGGCGGCGTCGCAACGTTCGGGAGGTGGGAAACCGGGTCGAGACGGGAGGCGGTGGTTGGCGAGACTCGGGGCATGAGTGGTGATGCGGGAACTGTGGCTGCGGTCAGCCGGAATGACGCCTACACGTTCACCAAGCCGAGCCGGGCCGAGATCGTCCTGGTCGCGGGCCTGGGCGTGGAGGGCGACATCCACGCCGGGGTGAGGGTGCGGCACCGGGCCCGGGTGCGGGCCGACCCGAGTCAGCCGAACCTGCGGCAGGTACACCTGATCCAGGCCGAGCTCTTCGACGAGGTGGCCGGGAAGGGGTTCGAGGTGGCCGCCGGTGGCCTCGGCGAGAACGTGACGACCCGCGGCCTCGACCTGCTCGCCCTGCCGCGTGGCACGGTCCTGCGCTTCGGCCCGGCACCAACGCCCGGCAGCACGCCGTCCGGAACCGAGCCCGTGGCGGTGACCGAGCCCGTGGCGGTGACCGGATCCGAGGCGGTGACCGAGACCGTGACCGAGCCCGAGCAGCATCCGGTGCGGGCTGTGCTCGCCGCGGCGGCTGCGACGACGCTGGACGAGCCCACGGCTCGGGCGGCCGCCGCCGTGGCTGAGGCAGTGGAGCGCGACGCCGGCCGCGGCGCCGATCCCCGGGCGGCGGTGGTGATCGCCGGGCTGCGGAATCCGTGCGCGCAGATCAACAAGTTCCGGCCGGGCCTGCTGAAGGAGGTCCTCGGCCAGGACGAGGCCGGCAACGTGGTCCGCCGGGCCGGGGTGATGGGCGTCGTGCTGCGGGGTGGCGCGATTCGTCCCGGGGATCCGGTCTCGGTGGAGCTGCCGCCGGGTCTGCCCGGGCCGCTCGAACGGGTGTGATCAGACCTGCCCGGCCGGGCGTGGGACGATAGGAAGCGCCGGCGTGTCAGCCGGCCACCTCGATCCGGAGCACCGGCCCCTCAGCCGGCGATCCGGAACCGGAGGGCCGGCCTGAGGCCGGTGCTCCGGAACGGAGGGCCAGCCCGAGGCCGGCGATCCGGAACCGGAGGACCGGCCTGAGGCCGGCGATCCGGAGCGGAGGACCAGCCCGGGACCGGTGCTCCGGGTGCCTGATGAGACAGCCCGAGAAGAACGGACGACCGTGCCTGGACCGCTCGACCCCGGCGTGAACGTGATCGGATCGACCGATCCCAGCCGCATCCGCAACTTCTGCATCATCGCCCACATCGACCACGGCAAGTCGACGCTGGCCGACCGGATGCTGCAGATCACCGGGGTGGTCGACCCGCGTCAGATGCGCGCGCAGTACCTGGACCGGATGGACATCGAGCGTGAGCGCGGCATCACCATCAAGTCGCAGGCCGTGCGCATGCCCTGGACCGTCCGCGAGGGCGACAACCAGGGCGACACCGCCGTCCTCAACATGATCGACACCCCGGGCCACGTCGACTTCACCTATGAGGTCTCCCGCAGCCTGGCCGCCTGTGAGGGCGCGGTTCTGCTGGTCGACGCCGCGCAGGGGATCGAGGCGCAGACCCTCGCCAACCTGTATCTGGCGATGGAGAACGACCTGCACATCATCCCGGTGCTCAACAAGATCGACCTGCCGGCCGCCCAGCCCGAGAAGTATGCCGAGGAGCTGGCCAAGCTGATCGGTGTCGAGCCGACCGACGTGCTGCGGGTCTCCGGCAAGACCGGGGTGGGTGTGGATCACCTGCTGGACGAGATCGTGCGGCAGTTCAAGCCGCCGGTCGGCGACCCGGACGGCCCGGCCCGCGCGATGATCTTCGACTCGGTCTACGACGTGTATCGCGGCGTGGTCACGTACGTCCGGGTGATCGACGGTCGGATCCAGGCCCGCGACAAGATCAAGATGATGTCCACCGGCGCCGTGCACGAGCTGCTGGAGCTGGGCGTCGCCTCGCCGGAGATGGAGAAGGCCGGCGCGCTCGGCGTCGGCGAGGTGGGCTACCTGATCACCGGCGTGAAGGACGTGCGCCAGTCGAAGGTCGGCGACACCGTCACCGGCAACAATCGACCGGCCAAGAACGCGCTGGGCGGCTACAAGGACCCGAAGCCGATGGTCTACTCGGGTCTGTACCCGATCGACGGCTCGGACTACCCGGCGCTGCGGGACGCGCTGGACAAGCTGAAGCTCAACGACGCCGCTCTGACCTACGAGCCGGAGACGTCGGCCGCGCTGGGCTTCGGTTTCCGCGTCGGCTACCTGGGCCTGCTGCACCTGGAGATCATCGGGGAGCGCCTGGAGCGCGAGTTCGGCCTGGATCTGATCTCCACCGCGCCGAACGTGGTCTACCAGGTGGTCACCGAGGACGGGAAGGAGCAGACGGTCACCAACCCGAGCGAGTTCCCGGCCGGCAAGATCGCCGAGATCCATGAGCCTGTGGTGCGCGCCACAGTTCTGGTGCCGAACGACTACGTCGGTGCCGTCATGGAGCTCTGCCAGAGCCGCCGCGGCAGCCTGCTCGGCATGGAGTACCTGTCCTCCGAGCGGGTGGAGTTGCGGTACACGCTGCCCCTCGCCGAGATCATCTTCGACTTCTTCGACCAGTTGAAGAGCAAGACCAAGGGATACGCCTCGCTGGACTACGAGCCCTCCGGTGAGCAGGTGGCTGACCTGGTCAAGGTCGACATCCTGCTGCACGGCGAGCCGGTGGACGCGTTCAGCGCGATCGTGCACAAGGACAACGCCTACTCGTACGGCACGAACATCGCCGCCAAGCTGCAGAAACTCATCCCGCGGCAGCAGTTCGAGGTGCCGATCCAGGCGGCCATCGGCTCCCGGATCATCGCCCGCGAGACGATCCGCGCGATCCGCAAGGACGTGCTCGCGAAGTGCTACGGCGGTGACATCAGCCGCAAGCGCAAGCTGCTCGAGAAGCAGAAAGAGGGCAAGAAGCGGATGAAGATGGTGGGCCGCGTGGAGGTGCCTCAGGAGGCCTTCATCGCCGCGCTCTCCACCAACGAGGCGGCCGATCCGAAAGCCGCCAAAAAATAGGGCGGTTTGATTTCTCGAGGGGTCGGGAACTCTGTTGCTCGACGGACGCAACCGAACAAGTACCGCCCCCGAGGAGGACCTTCCATGACTGTCACCGGCATCATCACCGCCCTTATCGTCGGTCTGATCATCGGTGCGCTGGGTCGCCTGGTCGTACCCGGCAAGCAGAACATCCCGATCTGGCTGACCATGGTCATCGGTGTCGTCGCCGCGCTGCTGGGCACCGTTCTGGCCCGGGCGTTCGGTGTCGCTGACACCAACGGCTTCGACTGGATCGAGTTCTTCTTCCAGGTCGTTCTGGCCGCCATCGGTGTCGCCCTGACCGTCGGTGTCGCCGGCCGTCGTGGCCTGACCCGATAAGGCACCGAGAAACACGCGGAAGCGCCTGGCCTCCCCCGAGGCCGGGCGCTTCTTCATGTCACGAAGACCATTTCCCGCGTACGAGGGAAATGGTCTTCGCCGTTCCCGGAGATGCCACCGGGTGCGCGTGGCGAGGTGGCGTGGTGGCGAACCGCACTAATAGCGGAAGCGTTGCTGGGCGCTGCGGCGGTTCACCCAGGCCGGCATCTCGGCCGGGTGCTCGGTGTACGGGTGCAGCTCGGCCGGATCGTGGTTGCGGGTGATGTCGCGCATGGTCACGACGAGCCCTTGCACCAGACGGTCTTCGCGCAGGTCCCGGTAGGTGAGTTCGACCAGCACCTGGCTCTGGTCGGCGCGCTGCAGAGCGCAGTGCACGGTGCCGTCGCCATGGGAGCGCAGCGCGTTGCGGACCCGGGCCCGGTCGTCCGGGTGGACCAGTTCGTCGAGGGTGGCGAGCGGCGGCAGTTCGGTCTGGCCGAGCGCGTCGCGCAGCGCCGGGCTGGAGTAGCGGATCCGCTGATCGGCGTCGATCACCGCCATCAGCTCGGCTGTGTTATGAATCACAGCTCGTAGGTACAGGTCGCTGTCCCGGCGGCCGACCGCCTCGACCAGCGTGATCCGGTCCAGCGCGAGCGCGGCCTGACCGGCCAGCACCTCCAGCGCGTCGTGCCCGGCAACGAGATCTTCCCGGCGACCGGTGATGATCAGCGCACCGCCGCTGGGGCGGGCCACGTCGAGCGGCTCCAGGCGCAGCGGGCAGACCAGCGTCCGGTCGTCCGGATCGGCGGCGCTCAGCCACCAGCTGCGGGCCGTCGGACCGGCCGGGGCCGGCGGAGACTCGGCCGGGGACAGCTCGTCGGCGAGCGAGACCCGGCGCACCGAGGCCGGCGGCAGCAGCCGGGTGACGGCCGCCCGCACCGCGGCGTCGACGGCCGGCCGGTCGGCGGTCGCGACCAGCGCCGCGGTGGCGGCCCGCAGGCCCTGCTCGCGGCTCAGGGCCTGGCTGTGCTGACGAATCGCGTCGCCGAGCCGGGTGATGGTGAGCAGCAGCGTGACCGCGCCGGTGATGGCGATCACCACGCCGTCCTGGACGTCGCCGCGCAGCGCCTCGATCAGCAACACCGTGGGCGGGGTGCAGGCGGCCAGCGCGAGCAGCAGCGACCACCGGAACTTCCAGGGGCTGGGCCGGCCCGGCGCCGGTTCGGTCAGCCGGACCATCGACGGGTGCAGCGCGGACAGGCCCCAGCAGACGTAGAGCACCACGAACGCGGACTCGGTCAGCCCGTTGGTGATCACCGGATAGACCGTGTCGCCGATCAGCATCCCGGCCGCACCGGTCAGCAGCAGCCAGGCCGCGACGTTGCGCCGGTCGGCCGCGACCAGCCGGCCGGCCACCGCGACCAGCAGCAGGTCGCCGATCACGTCGGTGGCCGAGACGGTGTGCAGCCGGTCCGACCCGATCACGAAGACCCAGACCACGAGCAGCGTCGTGCACCCGGCGGCCAGCAGGTCGATCAGCCGCGCCCGGTCGCCCAGCAACGCGCCGCCGCGGGTGAACTGCAGCAGGCACAGCGCGGTGAGGCCGAACATCAGCAGGTAGAAGATGTCGGCCAGACCCATCACCCGGTACGAGTAACAGACGTCGCCTGCGCAGAGGGCAGCCAGGGACGCGGCGAGCAGCCACCACGGCGCCTTACGCGCCGGTCGATGACGGCGCACACCGAAGATGATCGCGCCGACGCCCCCCGCTCCCAGCAGGATCCATTCGAGCGCTCCCCAGAACACGCCCTACTTAGTACCAGGGTGGTTGCTGACTGTCCATGTCGATGTATACGCAGCGCAATGTCGGCTCCCGGTGGGGTGAATTACCGAAAGTCACCGATAGTTGCGGAACGTAGGGGTCAGTTGAAGACTTCGGCGACGACCCGGCGGTTGTCCGGAGCGCCCGGCGTGGTTACTTGCTGCCACTTCCCGTCCGGGGCGTGCCACTCCAGGTCGCCGAAACGTACCCGTTCGAGGCCGGTGGCCGAAGCGTGCGAGACGAGCCAGTGCGCGTACCGCCAGCCGGAGCTGGTGTTGCTGACCGCCAGCGTCAGCCCGGCCGCCTGCTCACTCGCGAAGTCCAGCTTCTTGCCCCAGTCCAGCTTGAGCCCGGCCATCAGGGCGGCCGCCGCGGCCGTGCCCCGCAGCGCCGGATCACCGGTGACCCGGCAGGCGACCGCGCCGGTGGCGTTGCCGACCAGTGCCTCGGCCAGCACCTTCGCCTCGTCGGCCCACTTCTCGTAAGCGTTCGGGTAGGCCGAGCGCTGCACCTTCTGCGCCGCGTCGGTGACCCGCATCTTGTCCCAGCCCTTGACCTTCTTGAGGGCGGTGTAGAACTTGCCGGCCGCGTACCGCGGGTCCTTGATCTGCTCGACCGTGCCCCAGCCCTTGCTCGGACGCTGCTGGAACAGGCCGACCGAGTCGCGGTCGCCACCGTCCAGGTTCTCCAGCTTGGACTCCTGCAGGGCGGTGGCGAGCGCGACGACCACGGCCTGCTCGGGCATCTCCTTGCGCACGCCGACCGCGGCGATCGTCGCCGCGTTGGCCATCTGGGCCAGGTCGAGGGTGACCTCGCCCTCGGGACCGACCGTGCACTCCGGCCCGAGCACCGGCAGGGTGATCGAGCCGGGGTCACGGTGCAGGACGACGATCACGCTGACCACGGCGATGAGGACGAGCGAGACGAGCACACCGACCGCTGTCTTCAAGCGCCGCACTCCCTTCGAGACCGAAAGCCAAGCCTAGACACCCCACGCATCTAGATCGTCATGACTGTTCCGGCACCCAGTCGGGGTCGCGCTTCTCCTGACGTGCGGAAACACCCTCGCGGCCCTCCGGCGAGGTGAAATATCCCGCGGAAAGGTCACTCAGTTCCGCCAGCTCGGCCCGGATCGAGGCGGAGCGCGTACGCCGCAGCAGTCGCTTCGTGCCGGCCAGCGCGAGCGGGCCACCGCGGATCAGCGACGCGCAGTAGCCGGCCACCGCCGCGTCCAGTTCCTCGTCCGGCACCGCGGCGGTGACCAGGCCGATCTCGGCGGCCCGGCGCCCGTCGAAGACGTCGCCGGTCAGGTAGAGCTCGGCCGCGGGACGCGGCGCCAGCCGGGGGAGCACGGTGGCGCTGATCACGGCGGGGATCACCCCGAGCCGGACCTCGGTGAACGCGAACGTGGCCGACCGGGTGCAGACCGCGAGGTCGGCCGCGCCGATCAGCCCCAGGCCACCGGCGCGGGCCGGCCCGCCGACCCGGACGATCACCGGCTTCGGGAAGTCCCAGATCGCGGCGAGCAGATCGGCCATCAGCTCGACCGGCAGCCGCTCGCCCGGCCTGGTGGCGGCGGTCTCCTTCAGGTCGGCGCCGGAGCAGAAGACCGGGCCGGTGTGGGAGAGCACCACCACCCGGGTCTCCGGGGCGTCGGCCGCGGCGGCCAGCGCGGCCAGCAGTTCGGTGATCAGGGCGCGGGACAGGGCGTTGCGGTTCGACGGGCTGTCCAGCGTGAGGGTGGTCACCCCGGCGTCGGTGACGGTACGGACCAGATTCATGCCGGAACCCTAAGGCAGACTTGAGAGATGGCCGGCGCACTCCCCGATGGCGAACCCGTACCCGCGGACGGGTCCCTACCCGACGACGCGATCCGTGACGTGGGGGCGAACGGCTTCGCCGTCTACGTCCACGTGCCGTTCTGCGCGAGCCGCTGCGGATATTGCGACTTCAACACGTACACCGCCGCCGAGCTGGGCGGTGGCGCGAGCCGCGACGAGTATGCGGACACGTTGCTGCGCGAGTTGGACCTGGCCGCCAAGGTGATCCAGCCACGGCGGGTGGACACGGTGTTCATCGGCGGCGGGACACCGACCCTGCTCAGCCCCGGTGACCTCGGCAAGATCATCGAAGGGATCGACCGGACCTGGGGGCTGGCGGCGGATGCCGAGGTCACGACGGAGGCCAATCCGGAGTCGGTGGATCTGCCGGCTCTGAAGGCGCTCAGGGCGGCCGGTCTGACGCGCATCTCGCTCGGCATGCAGTCGTCCTCCGAGCACGTCCTGCGCGTCCTCGACCGCAAGCACACCGCCGGCCGCGCACCCCAGGCCGCGCTGGAGGCCCGTGAAGCCGGGTTCGAGCACGTCAACCTCGATCTGATCTACGGCACGCCGGGCGAGACGGCGGAGGACTTCGACCGTTCCCTGCAGACCGTGGTCGACGCCGGGGTGGACCACGTCAGTGCGTACGCGCTGATCGTCGAGGACGGCACCCGGATGGCCGTGCGGATGCGCCGCGGCGAACTGCCCTACCCCTCCGACGACGTGGCCGCCGACCGCTATCTGGCCGCCGAGGAGAAACTGACCGGAGCCGGCTTCCGGTGGTACGAGGTGTCGAACTGGGCGAAGCCGGGCGGTGAGTGCCGGCACAACCTGCTCTACTGGACCGGCGCTGACTGGTGGGGCCTCGGGCCGGGCGCGCACAGCCACGTGGGCGGGGTGCGGTGGTGGAATGTGAAGCATCCGACGGCGTACGCGAATCGCCTGAATGATTTTGTCTCTCCCGGTCATGGCCGGGAACTGCTGACCGCGGAGGATCGGCACGTCGAGGACGTGATGTTGCGCGTCCGGCTGCGCGAGGGCATCGGCCTGGACCGGGTCGACGGGCCGGCGGCGGCCCAGGCGCTGGCCGACGGCCTGCTGGAACAGGGTGCCTACGACGACGGCCGGCTCGTTCTGACCTTGCGGGGGCGATTGCTGGCCGACGCGGTCATCCGCGATGTGCTGGCCTGAACTTTTTTCGGTTCGACCATCCGTCCTTTCGATCATCGCGCTGCAGCCAGTGGCGACGTAGACTGGCACTCTGTCCGCAG
The DNA here is from genome assembly GCF_044388125.1 of Actinoplanes sp. NPDC020271. Classification (NCBI taxonomy): domain Bacteria; kingdom Bacillati; phylum Actinomycetota; class Actinomycetes; order Micromonosporales; family Micromonosporaceae; genus Actinoplanes; species Actinoplanes sp. NPDC020271. The sequence continues at coordinate 801,568 of NZ_JBIRWQ010000001.1, read as the reverse complement.
GAGTGCCAGGGGCTGCGATCCGGGGGAGGGGTCAGATGAGTCTGGATGACCGCAAGCTCGAGGTTCTGCGGGCCATCGTCGAGGACTACGTGAAGACGCACGAGCCCGTGGGCTCGAAGGCGCTGGTCGAGCGCCATCAGCTGGGTGTGTCGCCGGCCACGGTTCGCAACGACATGGCCGTGCTGGAGGAGGAGGGCTACATCCGGCAGCCGCACACCAGTGCCGGCCGGGTGCCCACCGACGCCGGTTATCGGCTGTTCGTCGACCGTCTGACCAGGATCAAGCCGCTCAGCCCGGCCGAGCGCCGGGCGATCGAGCGCTTCATGGTCGGCGTCGTCGACCTCGACGATGTGGTGCATCGCACGGTCCGCCTGCTCGCCACCCTGACCCGCCAGGTCGCGGTGGTGCAGTATCCGAGCCTGTCGCGGTCCGCGGTCCGCCACCTGGAACTGGTGCCGATCTCCACCACCCGGCTGATGCTCGTCATGATCACCGACACCGGTCGCGTCGAGCAGCGCCTGGTCGAGATGCCGGCCCCGGTCCCGGAAGGCGACGTGTGGGATCTGCGGCGCCGCGTCAACGAGAAGTTGGCCGGTCAGAAGCTTGTGGATGCCCCACCCCTGGTGGAGAAACTCGTCGAGGAGTGCGCCCCCGAGCGCCGCGGCGACATGGTCTGCCTCGCCACCGTGCTGCTGGAGACTCTGGTCGAGCGGAGTGAGGAGCGCCTCGCACTCGCCGGGACCGCCAACCTGACCCGCGGCGGTGTGCTGGACTTTCAGGGCACGCTACGTCCCGTTCTCGAAGCGCTGGAGGAGGAGGTCATCCTGCTCAAGCTGATCGGTGATCTCGAGCCCAGCACCACCCGGGTCCGGATCGGCGACGAGAACGAGATCGACAACCTCCGCTCGGCGTCCGTGGTCAGCACCGGTTACGGACCGGGGGCCACGATCGTTGGTGGGCTCGGCGTGCTGGGGCCGACCCGGATGGACTACCCCGGCACCATCGCTACGGTTCGTGCAGTGGCACGCTACGTTGGCGACCTGTTGGCACAGAATTGACGGATCCGCGCAGACATTGAGGACTCCAAACCCCGTGGCCAAGGACTACTACGGAATTCTCGGCGTGAGCCGGGAAGCCACCGATGACGAGATCAAGCGCGCCTACCGCAAACTGGCTCGGCAGTACCATCCGGACGTCAACCCCGATCCGGAGGCGCACGAGAAGTTCAAGGACATCAACGCGGCGTACGAGGTCCTGTCCGACGACCAGAAGCGGCAGATCGTCGACCTGGGCGGTGACCCGCTCGCGCCCGGCGGCGGCGCGCCCGGTGGCGGTCCCGGCGGCGCCGGCCCGTTCGTCGGCTTCCAGGACATCATGGACGCGTTCTTCGGCACGGCGGCCGGCGGCGGCAGCCGTGGCCCGCGCCCGCGCACCCGTCCCGGCGCCGACGCCATCCTGCGGCTCGAGCTCGACCTGGTGGAGACCGCGTTCGGCGTCGAGGCGCCGATCACCGTCGACACCGCGGTGCTCTGCACCCAGTGTTCCGGCGCCGGCACCGCGCCCGGCACCCACCTGGCCACCTGCGAGGTCTGCGGTGGCCGCGGCGAGGTGCAGTCGGTGCAGCGCACGTTCCTCGGCCAGGTCGTCTCGTCGCGCCCGTGCCAGAACTGCCAGGGCCACGGCACGACCATCCCGAGCCCGTGCCCGACCTGCGCCGGCGACGGCCGGATCCGCACCCGCCGATCACTGACGGTCAAGATCCCGGCCGGTGTCGAGGACGGCATGCGCATCCGCCTGGCCCAGCAGGGCGAGGTCGGCCCGGGCGGCGGCACCGCCGGCGACCTCTACGTGGAGATCCACGAGCGGCCGCACGACGTCTACTCCCGCAAGGGCGACGATCTCCACTGCCGGGTCACGCTGCCGATGACAGCCGCCGCGCTCGGCACCCGGATGACCATCAAGACGCTCGACGGCGAGGAGAACATCGAGGTCAAGCCGGGTACACAACCGGCCTCGACGCTCCGCATCCGGGGCAAGGGCGTGCCCCACCTGCGCGGTCAGGGCCGCGGTGACCTCTTCGTCCACCTGGACGTGAAGACGCCGACCAAGCTCACCGCGGACCAGGAGCGGATGCTGCGCGACTTCGCCAAGACGCGCGGGGAGGACGTGGCTGAGCTGAGCAAGCAGGGCGGCTTCTTCTCCCGGATGCGGGACGCGTTCAACGGGCACTGATCTTCTTCGGTCAGAGGGCGGCGGGTTTCTCGCCGCCCTCTTGCTTCCGCTGACCGACATTCGCGATCAAATTCTTGAGGTCCTGTCTCCGCTGTGGTCCGGATCGTCGCTCCCGCGGGGACCCCTGCGGGCTTCGCAGGGCCGTGGCCGGCCCTGAACGCGAAGCCCTCCGGGGCGATCTCCGTGGGCGGTTCCGGAAACCCGTGATCAGGTCTTCGGCCAGCGCCCGCGAGCCGCCGTCAGGATGGCTTCGTTGTTGCGGACGGCCTGCTCGCCGCGGCCCGGGCGCCTCGTGCGGCCGGGCCGCTCGCCTGGATCGTCGAGAAATTCCAGGAGTGGACCGACCCGGCGGCAGCCCGGCCCGAGGATGCGGCCGGGCTCGACCTGCTGCTCACCAACGCCAGTCTGTACTGGTTCACCGGCACGGCCGGGTCCTCCGTCAACACCTACCGGGAGTCCGCCCACGACCCGGCGGCCTGGGCGCCGACGGAGAAGTCGACGGTTCCGCCCGGGGTGGCGCTGGGTGTCACGGACATCACCGTGCGGCGGTTCGCCGAGCGGGAGGCGCCGGTCACCCACTGGACGGAGCTGCCGGCCGGCGGCAACTTCCTCCCCGCCGAGCAGCCCGAACTCTTCGCGGACGACGTCACGGCCTTCTCCCGCCCCGGACCGGAATCCGGGTCCGGGGGCTCGCGGTAGCGTTCAGGGGTGTCAGCGCCGCTGTTTCTGGTCGAGAGCCTGCCTGCCGGGTCGACGTTCACGCTGGACGGGCCGGAGGGGCATCACGCCGCCACCGTCCAGCGGCTGCGGGCCGGGGAGGTGCTGATCCTCGCGGACGGGCGGGGCGGCACCGCGCACGGCGAGGTCGTGGCGGTCGGCAAGGGCAGTGTGGAGATCGCGCTCGCCGAGCGCGGCCACGAGCCGGCGGCGGACCCGCGGCTGGTCGTGGTCCAGGGCATCCCCAAGGGCGACCGGGGAGAGCTGGCCGTGCAGGCGATGACCGAGACCGGCGTGGAAGAGATCGTGCCGTGGGCCGCGTCGCGGTCGGTGACCCAGTGGCGGGGCGATCGGGGGTTCAAGGCCCGCGACAAGTGGGCGGCGACCGCCCGGGAGGCCGCGAAACAGGCCCGTCGGCCGTGGCTGCCGCAGGTGACCGGCGAGCCGGACTGCTCGACCAAGCAGGTCGCCGCCCGGCTCACCGAGGCGTCCGCCGCGTTCGTGCTGCACGAGGAGGCCACCGAGCGCCTGACCACCGTCGAACTGCCCGGCGCCGGTGAGATCGTGCTGGTCGTCGGCCCGGAAGGCGGCATCGGCGACGCCGAGGTGGCGGCATTCCGGGAGGCCGGGGCGATCCCGGTCCGGCTCGGCCGCGCCGTCCTGCGCACCTCGACCGCCGGAGTGGCAGCCCTGTCGGTCCTCTCGGCCCGCCTCGACCGCTGGTAGCGACCCCGGCCGGGATGGCCGGGGCCGCTGCGTGGCCGGTTTTCTAGCGCTCGATGTCGACGGTCCGGCGGATGTCGTCGTAGGCGTGCGCGGCGATGACGGTGTACTCACCCGGCACCGTGCGCCAGCCGCCGTCCCAGACCTGGAAGGCCCGCTCGGGCAGCGGGATCCGCACACTCACCGTCTCGCCGGGCACCGCCTCGACCGACGCGAACCCGGCGAGCCAGCGCTCCGGGCGCTCGACCGGCCCCGGCCCGGCCGCCGACAGGTAGACCTGCACGACCTCCCGCCCGGCGCGCCACCCGGTGTTGGTCAGCGTCACCACGGCCTCGTCGCCGGTCACCGACATCCGGTCGTAGGTCCAGGTGGTGTAGCCGAGCCCGGAGCCGAACGCGTAGAGCGGCTCGCGCTTCCAGCCGCGATAACCGATGAAGATCCCTTCGTCGTACGCCAAGGAGCCGTCCCGTGGCGTCACGTCGAGCACCGGGCAGTCCTCGGCCCGCCGGGGCCACGTCGTCGGCAGCCGCCCGCCCGGCTCCTCGGCACCGGTCAGCACCGCCGCGAGCGCCGCGCCCGCCTCCTGCCCGGGGAACCAGGTGAGCAGCACGGCCGCCACGTCCCCGGCCCACGGCAGCAGCACCGGCGACCCGGCGTTGACGACCACGACCGTGTTCGGGTTGGCCGCCGCGACCCGGGCGACCAGTTCGTCCTGCCGCCCGGGCAGGGCCAGCGACGTGCGGTCGAAGCCTTCCGACTCGACCTGCTCGGTGGTGCCGACGACGACCACGGCCACGTCGGAGCGGGCGGCGAGCGCGACCGCCTCGGCGATCAGGCCTTCCTCGTCCGGGCCGGGCGCGCGGTGGCCGAGCGTGGTGGCGGCCGAGTGCGCGGTGCCGGGCTCGAAGCTCTGCCGCAGCGTGACGGCGACCGGCTCACCGGCCGGCAGCGTGATCGTGAACCGCTGCTCGCGCGGGTGCAGCAGCAGGTCGGCGCGGCCGGTGCCGGGCGGGTGAAGGGAACCGTGGTAGAGCTTCTGGTCGCCGACGGTCAGCTCGAACGCGCCGAACCCGGAGACCGCGAAGACGTGTTCGCCCGCGATCTCCGGGGTGTACGTCGTGGACAGTTCCAGGAACGTGATGTCGTTCACGGCGAGGCCGCCGGGTGGGTCGCCGAGCCACCGGACGGCGGCGGTGGGCACCTCGAACCGGTAGCTGCCCAGGTCGATGCGGAAGTCCGACCAGCCCGGCCCGGCGGCGGCGGGGAGGAACGGGCGGGGGTCGGCGCCGATCGCGTATTCCACCTGCGGGAACGCGGCGCGGATGCCGTCCAGCGGGGAGATCACGTGCGGTGGGGCGACCTGGGCGCTGCCGCCGCCGAGGACGCGGGCGTCCTGCGCGAGTGCGCCGATCACAGCAACATGTCGAGAAATGTCGGTTTCCAGTGGTAGAAGTCCTTCGTTGCGCGCCAGGACGAACGAGCGGGACGCGATCCGATGGGCGATCTCGTCACCGTTGATCTCCGCAACGGCCGGAGCGGCCGCGTCGCCGAGCGCGCCGACCCGAGCCGCCAGGCGCAGCACCCGCCGTACCTTGTCGTCGATGACCTCGACGGGAACGGACCCGGACCGGACCGCCTCCGCGAGTTTCGCCCCCCAGGGGTTGTCCATCGCCGGCATGGCGATGTCGAGCCCGCCGAGCGCGGCCCCCACCGTGTCCCGGGCGGCCCGCCAGTCGGAGACGACCACCCCGTCGAAGCCCCACTCGTCCTTGAGGATCTCCTGCTGGAGCCGGCCGTTCTGGGCCATCGACGCGCCGTTGACCCCGTTGTACGCGCTCATCACGCCCCACCCACCGGCCTGCGCGACCCGCTCGAACGGCGCCAGGTAGAGCTCGCGCAGCGCTCGTTCCGGGATCTGCACGTCGACCGTCATCCGCTCGGTCTCGAAGTCGTTCCCGACCAGGTGCTTGACCGTGGTGCCGACCCCGAGTTCCTGCACGCCGCGCACGAATCCGACCGCGATCTCCGCGGTGAGCAGCGGGTCCTCCGAGTAGCACTCGAAATGCCGGCCGTTCAGCGGCGTACGGTGCAGGTTCACGGTCGGGCCGAGGACCACGTGCACGCCCTTGCGCCGTGCCTCCTGCCCGAGCAGCCGGCCCGCCTCGGCGGCCAGTTCCGGGTCCCAGGCGGCGGCCAGCGCGGTGGGGCTGGGCAGGGCGATCGACGGGTCGTCGGGCGCCCAGCCGGTGCCCCGGACCCCGACCGGCCCGTCGGACATGACCAGTGAGCGCAGGCCGATGCGCGGGACGGCGGGCAGCGACCAGAAGTCCTGCCCGGTCAGCAGGGACACTTTCTCGTCCAAGGAGAGTTGGCCGAGCAAGTGATCAAAGTCGGTCATGCGAGAGCGCTCCCAGCAGTGGGTGGAACCTTCCGGGACCCATTCAAACCCACATTCGGCCCGCATAAGATCCGACGGGTGGACAACACCTGCCTGTTCTGCCGCATCGTTGCCGGCGAGATCCCCGCGACCGTCGTGCACCGCACCGAGACCACCCTGGCGTTCCGCGACATCGACCCCAAGGCGCCGACCCACGTGCTGGTGATCCCGGTCGAGCACTACGCCGACGTGGCCGTGCTCGCCGAGGCGAATCCGGCCGCCGCGGCCGACGTGCTGGCCACCGTGGCCGCCGTCGCCGAGGCCGAGGGCCTGGCCGGGGACGGCTTCCGGGTCATCTTCAACACCGGGGAGCACGGCGGCCAGGAGGTCTTCCACGTGCACGCGCACGTCCTCGGCGGCGCCCCGCTGGGTCCCATGCTGGCCGGCCGGTGAGCACGTCGCACCCACGCTACGAGCAGGCTGTCCGGCGGGCGCAGGCGGACGGGCGCATCCCCGCGCTCAGCGTCGCGCTGCTGCGTGCCGACCGCGACCCGTGGGTCCTCACCGTCGGTGACTCCGGTGACCCGGAACACCCGCTCGGACCGGGCAGCCGGTTCCGGATCGGGTCGGTCACCAAGACGTTCACCGCCGTGCTGGTCATGCAGGCCCGCGACGACGGGCTGCTCGACCTGGACCAGCCGGTGTCGCGTTACCTCGACGTGCCGGCGCACGGCGACGCCACGATCCGGCGGCTGCTCTCGCACACCGCCGGTTACCAGCGGGAACCGTACGGCGACGTGTGGGACACGCTGATCGCCCCGGACGACACCCGGATGCTCGCCGAGCTGGACCGGGCCGAGCGGGTACTGCCCGAGGCACGGCGCTACCACTACTCGAACCTGGGAGTGGCCGTCCTCGGACAACTCGTCGCGAGACTGCGCGGCGGGACGTGGGCCGAGATCCTCACCCAGCGCATCCTCGAGCCGCTGGGGCTGGCGCACACCACGGTCGACCGGCCGGCCGAGGCGGTCGTGGGTTACCTGGTCGACGCGTACTCCGACGCCGCCCGGCCGGAGCCGCCGATCGACCTCGGCGGCGTGGGCCCGGCCGCGCAGCTCTGGAGCACCGCCACGGACATGGCCAGGTGGGCCGCCTTCCTGGCCGATCCCGGGGTGGGCAACAAGGTGCTCGACCGGGCCACGCTCGACGAGATGCGCTGGCCGCTGACCACCACCGACGAGTCGCTGTGGGCGATCGGTTTCGGTCTAGGGCTGATCCTGCAGCCCGAGGGCAAGCGCGTCGTGCACGTCGGTCACGACGGCGCCATGCCCGGTTTCCTGGCCGGGGTCTACGGCCGGCGCGGCGGCGAGGGCAACCCGGGCGGGCTGGGCTGTGCCGTGCTCGGCTCCTCCGGCACCGCCGGGCAGACCATCGACCTGGCCCACGAGCTGCTCCGGCTCGCGGTCGAGACCGACCCGGCGGAGATCCGGCCGTGGCGGGTGGCCGCGCCGGCGCCGGATCTCTACCGGTCGGTGCTGGGCCGCTGGTGGGGTGAGGGCTCCGAGTTCGTCTTCGCCTGGCACGACGGGCAACTGCAGGCTCGCGCGGCGGAGGCTCCGGCGGACCGCCCACCGGCGATTTTCTCCCCGGTTCCCGGCAATAAAGACATTTTGCGTACGACCTCCGGGCGCGAGGTCGGTGAGCTGCTGCGCCTGACCCGGGACGAGTCCGGCGCGGTGGTCCGCATGCACTGGGCGACCTACCGGTTCACCCGTGGGCAGGAGGCGTTCGACGGTGGCCGGGCCTCCGACGGCCCGGGCTGATAGCCCTGGGAGGTGATCTGGCGAACGGCCTGCCGATAATGGCATCGGCAGGCCGGCGGGGGAGCGGATAGGATGGCACGATCCTTGAGCACGCCGCCCCGACCGGGACGACGCCTTCAAACTGCACCGCCGAGAACGAGAGCAGGTGGCGGAGGCCCGCTGGGCCGCCCTATGACCGGAACGCCGAACCCTTCCAGCACGGGCTCGTCCAGCCCGGTGCGGGCGCAGACCAAGATCTCGGTGTCCGACCCGAAGATCATGGTGAACCTGCTCGGCGCCAAGGACGAGATCCTCCGACTCATCGAGCGCACGCTCAGCAGTGACGTGCACGTGCGCGGCAACGAGATCACCATCACCGGCGAGCCGGCCGACAACGCCACCGCCGAGCGGCTCTTCTCCGAGCTCGTCGAGCTCATCGAGAAGGGCGAGACGCTCAGCGTGGACGCCGTCCGGCGCACCCTGCGGATGCTGGAGGAGAACACCTCCGAGCGTCCCGCCGAGGTGCTGACGCTGAACATCCTGTCCCGGCGGGGCCGCACCATCCGGCCCAAGACGCTGGGGCAGAAACGCTACGTCGACGCCATCGACGAGAACACGATCGTCTTCGGGATCGGCCCCGCCGGCACCGGCAAGACGTATCTGGCGATGGCCAAGGCCGTGCAGGCGCTGCAGGCCAAGCAGATCAGCCGGATCATCCTGACCCGGCCGGCGGTCGAGGCCGGCGAGCGGCTGGGCTTCCTGCCCGGCACACTCACCGAGAAGATCGACCCGTATCTGCGGCCGCTCTACGACGCGCTGCACGACATGCTCGACCCGGAGTCGATCCCGCGCCTGATGGCTGCCGGGACGATCGAGGTCGCCCCGCTGGCCTACATGCGTGGCCGCACGCTCAACGACGCCTTCATCATCCTGGACGAGGCGCAGAACACCACGCCCGAGCAGATGAAGATGTTCCTGACCCGGCTCGGGTTCGGCGCCAAGATCGTGGTGACCGGCGACGTGACTCAGGTCGACCTGCCGGGCGGCACCACGAGCGGGCTCAAGGTGGTCCGCGAGATCCTGCGCGACGTCGAGGACGTGCACTTCGCCGAGCTGTCCAGCTCCGACGTGGTGCGGCACCGGCTGGTCGCGGAGATCGTGGACGCGTATGCGCGGTTCGACGCCGAGCAGGAGCAGGCAGCAAATTCCGTTCATGCCGTACCGGGCCGGGCCACCAACGGCCGGGCTCAGCGCCGGCGCTGATTCGCAAGGGGTAATCGCAGCACTATGTCCATCGAGATCGCCAACGAGTCGGGAGTCGAGGTCGACACCGACGCGATCCTCGCGGTTGCCCGGCATGCCCTTGAGGAGATGGGGGTCAACCCGCTCGCCGAGTTGTCCGTCCTCCTGGTCGACATCGACTACATGGCCGAGTTGAACCATCGCTGGATGGGCAGCGACGGGCCGACCGACGTGCTCGCCTTCCCGATGGACGAGGGCAGCGTGGACCACGGCCCGGGCGAGTCCGGCACCGGCGAGCCGGCGCTGCTGGGTGACATCGTGCTGGCGCCCGAGGTGGCCGCGAAGCAGGCGGCCGCCGCCGGGCACTCCGCCGCCGACGAGCTGCACCTGCTCACCGTGCACGGCGCCCTGCACCTGCTCGGCTACGACCATGCCGAGCCGGAGGAGGAGCGGGAGATGTTCGCCCTGCAGAACAAGCTCCTGCAGAGCTGGCGCGCCGGGCGCAGAGCCGGCTGATCGTGGACCCCGCCTCGGCCGGCCTGCCGGACCTGCAACTGATCCTCTTCGCGGTCGGGCTGGTCCTGCTGGCCGGTCTCGCCTCGATGACCGACGCGGCGCTGGCCACGGTCTCCGCGGCCCGCGCCGGCGAGTTGGAGCGCGAGGGGCAGCGGGGCGCCGGTGCGCTCACCGCGGTCGCCTCCGACGTGGTGCGCTACGTCAACCTGCTGCTCCTGCTGCGCCTGCTCTGTGAGCTCTCCGCGACGACGCTGGTGGCGCTCGTCGCGGTCGACACCTGGGGCGTGGGCTGGCCCGCCGCCCTGATCACGGCCGGCGCGATGACGCTGATCAGCTTCGTCGTGGTCGGGGTCGCGCCGCGGACGCTGGGACGCCAGCACGCGTACGCGGTGGGCCGGGCCGCCGCCCCGCTGGTCCGCTGGCTGGGCCGGGTGCTGAACCCGCTGGCCTCGCTGCTGATCCTGATCGGTAACGCGGTCACCCCGGGCAAGGGTTTCCCGGAGGGCCCGTTCGGCAGCCAGGTCGAGCTGCGTGAGCTGGTCGACCTGGCCGAGCAGCGCGGTGTCGTCGAGCACAGCGAGCGCGAGATGATCCATTCGGTCTTCGCGCTGGGCGACACGATCGCCCGCGAGGTGATGGTGCCGCGCACCGAGATGGTGTGGATCGAAGCGCCGAAGAGCCTTCAGCAGGCGCTCTACCTGTTCCTGCGGTCGGGTTTCTCGCGGATCCCGGTGATCGGCGAGAGCGTCGACGACGTGCTCGGCGTGCTCTACCTGAAGGACGTGATCCGGCGCACGCAGAGCGGCGATCCGGCGGCGACCGCGCAGGCGGTGGCCGACGCGATGCGCCCGGCGACGTTCGTGCCGGAGTCGAAGCCGGTCGACGACCTGCTCTCCGAGATGCAGGCCGCCCGCAACCACCTGGTGATCGTGGTGGACGAGTACGGCGGGACGGCCGGCCTGGTCACCATCGAGGACATCCTCGAGGAGATCGTCGGCGAGATCACCGACGAGTACGACGTGGAGCGCCCCCCGATCGAGCACCTGGATGACGGCGCGGTCCGCGTCGCCGCCCGCCTGCCGATCGAGGACCTGGGTGACGTGTTCGGCGTGGAGCTGCCCACCGACGAGGTGGAGACGGTCGGCGGCCTGCTCGCGCAGACGCTGGGCCGGGTGCCTATCCCGGGCGCCCAGGCGGACGTCGGCGGCCTGCACCTGATCGCCGAGGGCACCACCGGCCGGCGGAACCGGATCGACTCGGTGCTGGTGCGCCGGGTCAAGCCGGCCCCGCCCGCCGACGACAACGATGAGAACGTAGCCGAGAACGAGGAAAGACTTCCCGCTGATGCCTGAGCAGTCGTTTGCCGCTGTCACCGTGCCGGGCGCCGGTGACGCCGCGCTGAGCGCCGAGGACGCCAAGCTGGTCACCCTGGCCCGCAGTTCGCGCGCCCGGGTCGGTGCGACCGAGGGCGCCGCGGTCCGCGACCAGGACGGTCGCACCTACGCGGCCGCCTCGGTGGCCCTGCCCAGCCTGACCGTGACCGCGTTGCAGCTGGCCGTGGCCCAGGCCGCGTCCTCCGGCGCCACGAAGATCGAGGCCGCCGCCGTCGTCACCGAGGCCGTGACGCTGGACGGCGCCGGTCACGCCGCGGTCCGTGACCTGGCCGCCGATGCACTGATCCATGTCGCCGGTCCGTCCGGGGCGCTGCTCGGCACGGTCACCGCGTGAGCGCCGACCATTCCGGCGAGCGCCGTCCCGAGCGGGAGCAGCGCCGCGCCGCATCCGATGATCGTCGTCCGGCCTCGGGGGAGCGTCGCCCCCAGCAGGCTGACCGCCGCCCCCAGCAGGGCGACCGCCGCCCCCAGCAGGCTGACCGCCGCCCCCAGCAGGGCGACCGCCGCCCCCAGCAGGCTGACCGCCGTTCCGCGTCCGGTGATCGCCGGCCCGCCCCGGGTGAGCGTCGCCCGCAGCCGGGCGAGCGCCGCTCCACGACGAAGGACTGGCGGCCGGGCGCCGGGGACTGGAGCCCCGCCGACCGCCGTCCCGCGTCCGGTGACCGCCGTCCCGCGTCCGGTGACCGCCGGCCCGCGCCGGGGGAGCGTCGCCCGGCATCCGGGGACGGCCGCCGTGCGCCGGAGAACCGGCCCGGCACTCCCGCCCCCCCCTCGGCCGAGCGCCGGCTCACGGCGGGCGAGCGCAACGAGCTGAAGCGCCAGGAGCGCCGCGCGGCCCGCCGGGCCGAGCAGCAGGGCGCGAACCCGCGCGGGAACAAGCCCCGTGGCGGTCCGTCCGGGGAGCGGGGCGCGGCCGGTTCCGGTTCACGCATCGCTCGCGCGGGCGAGTCCTCCGGTGCGCCGAGGCGGCCCCGGCCGGGAGCCGATCGTGGCCGCGCCGGCGCTGTTCCGGCCGCCGCCCCGGAGCGCGGCGAGACAGCCGCAGCGCTGCCGGAGTCGGTGCGACCGGAGGGCCGTCCCGAACGGAAGCCGCGGGTCCGCAAGCACAAGGCCGCAACGGTGGAGCACAAGGACGACGGCGTCTACCGCGCCGGTTTCGCCTGTTTCGTCGGGCGGCCGAACGCCGGCAAGTCGACCCTGACCAACGCGATCATCGGCCAGAAGATCGCGATCACCTCGAACAAGCCGCAGACCACCCGTCACGTGATCCGCGGCATCCTGCACCGGCCGGACGCTCAGCTGGTGCTGGTCGACACCCCTGGGCTGCACCGGCCCCGGACGCTTCTCGGCGAGCGACTGAACGACCTGGTCCGCGAGGTCTGGAGCGAGGTCGACGTGATCGGGGTGTGTTTCCCGGCGGACGAGCCGGTGGGGCGCGGTGACCGGTTCATCTCGGCCGAGATCAGCGAGCTCAAGGCCAAGGTGATCGCGGTGGTGACCAAGGTCGACCTGGTCGACCCGGCGACGCTGGCGCAGCGCCTGCTGGCGGTCTCCGAGCTCTACGACTTCGCCGAGATCATCCCGGTCAGCGCGGTCTCCGGGCACCAGGTGGAGAACCTCATCGACGCGATGATCCGGCACATGCCGGAGTCGCCGCAGCTGTACCCGGACGACGTGCTGACCGACGAGCCCGAGCAGGTGCTGATCGGTGAGCTGGTCCGGGAGGCGGCGCTGGAGGGCGTGCGCGACGAGCTGCCCCACTCGATCGCCGTGATCGTCGAGGAGATGCTGGTCGAGGGCAACCTGACGCGGATCTTCGCGGACATCTACGTGGAGCGGGACAGCCAGAAGTCGATCGTGATCGGGACGCGGGGCGCGCGGCTCAAGGAGGTCGGTTCCCGCTCGCGGGTGGAGATCGAGCAGCTGCTGGGCCGGAAGGTGTATCTGGACCTGCACGTCCGGGTGGCCAAGGAGTGGCAGCGGGATCCGAAGCAACTTCGCAAGCTGGGCTTCTAGCTCAAAAGTAGGACATTCCCTGAATATGGTATAACTCACCGGATTTGCGCTTTCGTCGGCAAACCGGGTAACACGGTTGGCCATGCGCAACCGGTACCTGGACCTGCTCCGCGCGATCGCCACCGTCCGGGTGGTGATCTACCACCTCACCGGCTGGGCGGCGCTGACCGTCGTCTTCCCCGCCATGTCGGTGATGTTCGCGCTGGCCGGCTCGCTGATGGCGGCGTCGCTGGACCGGTTCGGGGTGTGGGCGGTGGAGCGACGCCTGCGCCGGTTGCTCCCGTCGCTCTGGGTGCTGACCCTGCTGATCGCGGTGCCGGCGATGCTGATCGCCGGCACCCCGTTCGACGTACATCTGCTGCTCTGGGGTTTTCCACTGGTGGACCCGGAGGCCACCGGCCGCTGGATGGAACTGCTCAGCCACACGTGGTATCTGCGGGACTTCCTGTGGTTCGTCCTGCTCTCACCGCTGGCGCTGCCGGTTTTCCGCCGCTTTCCTCTGGTCGCGGTGCTCATCCCGTACGTCGTCTTGCTGTTCTTCGAAATCACCGGCGTGAAGCCGGTGAACGTGGTGCACGACCTCGCGCTCTACGGCGGCGCCTGGATGCTCGGCTTCGCCCATCACGACGGTCACCTGAGCCGGATCCCGCGTAAGCGGCTGGCCGTCATCGCGGCCGGGCTCGCCGTGCCGGCGGTGGCCTGGGTGCTGACCCATCCCGGGCCGCGCGGCTACGACCTCAACGACATCCCGCTCGGCAACGCCCTCTGGTCGGCCGCGTTCGTGCTGGTGGCGCTCAGCTGCTCGCCGGCCGTCGGGCAGCACCGGATCCTCACCGCGCTGAACTCGCGGGCCCTGAGCATCTACCTCTGGCACATCCCGGTGCTGGTCCTGGTGACCCGGTTCGGCGAGGCGCACCGTCTGCCGATCGCCGGAGTGATCGGTTACGGCTGGCGGCTGGTCGCGGTGGCCGTGCTGCTCGGGGTGGTGCTGGCACTGGTCGGCTGGGTCGAGGACGTGGCCGCCGGGCGGCGGCCGGCGCTGCTGCCGGGCCGCCGGATCCCCGTGCCGGTGTCGCCGGCCCCGGCCTCACCGGGCGTCGACGGAGAGGTTGCCGCTGCGCGCGCGTAGGTCCAGCACGTTCGGCGACCTCGGGTCGTCGGTGACCCCGGAGACGGCCACGTCCCCGTTGGCGGCCCGCTGCTTGATCTGATAGCCGCCCGCGGGTACCAGCAGGTGCAGGTCACCGCTGGTCACCTCGGCGGTCACCGACGCCGCCTCGGACAGCTCCAGATCGAGGTTGCCCGACGTGATCCGGGCCTGCACCGGGCCCGCGACCTCGTGGGCCTGCATGTCCCCGGAGGTCGCCTCCAGGGTCGCCCCGGGCACCCGGGAGATCGACACGTTGCCGGAGGTAGCCTTGACCTTGACCGGCTGGGATGCGCCGTCGATCACGACATCGCCCGAGGTCACGGTCAGATCGACGGCACCGACGTCGGTCAGGTTCACGTTGCCGGAGTGGCCGCTGCCGCTCACCTTCACCCCGGCCGGTGCCTGGACCTCCCACGAGATGTGGCAGAAACCGCACTCCGTCGGCAGGGTCAGGGTGGTCCCGGAGAGCTGGTACACCGGGCCGGACCCGGTGCCGCCGAGGACGATCCGCTTGATGTGGGTCTCCGCGACGTTGCCCGTGGTGACCGTCACGTCGCCGCCACCCTGACCGCTCAGCACGATCTCGGTGACCTTCGTCTTCTCGGTGTCGTCGAAGGTCATCTTGGCGCCCACCGCGCCGTCGCAGCCGGCCAGGACGGCGACCGAGGCGGCAGCGAGGACGAGGAGGGCAACTCTACGGCTCATGGGACGACCGTATTTCCGCCGGCATCCCGAGCACCATCGGTCCCGTCCCGGAGTCGACCCTGAGATCCGGGTCAGGGTTTGTCGTAGGTACCGGGCAGAATGGCGGAGTGCCCACTGGATATCGACGCCATCTCTACCGCGACGACGCGGTCGTGCTGCGCGCGCAGAAACTGGGCGAGAGCGACCGGATCGTCACCCTGCTGACCC
The DNA here is from genome assembly GCF_044388125.1 of Actinoplanes sp. NPDC020271. NCBI lineage: Bacteria > Bacillati > Actinomycetota > Actinomycetes > Micromonosporales > Micromonosporaceae > Actinoplanes > Actinoplanes sp. NPDC020271. The sequence goes on along the minus strand of NZ_JBIRWQ010000001.1, from coordinate 786,487 downwards.
GCCGCCACGGCCGGCTTCGCGCGGTGGCCCGCGGCGTGCGCCGCACCACCTCGCGCTTCGGCGCCCGCCTGGAGCCGTTCGGCCACATCGACCTGCAGCTCGCCGGTTCGCCCGAGGGCGTGGGCAGCTCGTTGCACTCGGTCAGCCAGGTCGAGGCGCTGTCGCTGTTCGGCAAGAGCTTCCTCGCCGACTACCCGCGCTACACCGCGGCCAGCGCGATCTGCGAGACCGCCGAGCGCCTCACCCCGGTCGAGCAGGAGCCCGCGCTGCGGCTGTTCCAGCTCACCCTGGGCGCGCTCAAGGCGCTCGCCGCCGGGGAGCACGCCGGCAGCCTGGTGCTCGACGCCTACCTGTTGCGCGCGATGGCCTTCGCGGGCTGGGCGCCCGCCCTCACCGAGTGTGCGGTCTGCGGTGATCCGGGGCGGCACGCGGCGTTCGCGGTCCCGGCCGGCGGCGCGGTCTGCCCCGACTGCCGGCCGCCCGGTGCCGCGCACCCCAGCCCCGACACGCTCGGCCTGATGGCGGCCCTGACCAGCGGCGACTGGCCGGTGGCGGATGCGTCCGCCCCGTCCGTGCGCCGGGAGTGCAGCGGCCTGGTCGCCGCCCACCTGCAATGGCACATGGAGCGCTCGCTACGCTCGCTGCCGCTTGTCGACCGACGGGAGTTGAAACCGTGAGCCCGCGTCCGCCCACCCCCCACATCTCCGGCGTCCGGCCACCGGCGTTGCCGGCCGCCGCGTTGCCCCGTCACGTGGCGATCGTGATGGACGGCAACGGCCGCTGGGCCAAGGAACGCGGCCTGTCCCGCACCAAGGGCCACGAGCAGGGGGAGCATTCGCTCTTCGACGCCATCGAGGGCGCCATCGAGCTGGGCATTCCCTACCTCTCGGCGTATGCGTTCTCCACCGAGAACTGGAAGCGCTCGCCCGAGGAGGTGCGCTTCCTGATGGGCTTCAACCGCGATGTCATCCGTCGCCGCCGCAACCAGCTCGTCGAGCTGGGCGTGCGGGTCGTCTGGTCCGGGCGTTCCGGCCGGTTGTGGAAGAGCGTGATCTCCGAGCTGCAGACCGCCGAGGAGATGAGCAAGAACAACAAGACGCTCACCCTCCAGTTCTGCGTCAACTACGGCGGCCAGGCCGAGATCGCGGATGCGGCCGCGGCCATCGCGCGGGACGTTGCGGCCGGTAAGCTCAAGGCCGACAAGGTCAACGAGAAGACCATCGAGAAGTATCTTTACCATCCCGAGGTCCCGGCGGTGGACCTGTTCCTGCGGCCCTCCGGCGAGCAGCGCACGTCGAACTTCCTGCTCTGGCAGTCCGCCTACGCCGAGATGGTCTACCTGGACACGCTCTGGCCCGACTTCGACCGCCGCCACTTGTGGTATGCGTGCGAGCTCTACGCCCAGCGTGACCGGCGCTTCGGCGGCGCCCTGCCGAATCCGGTGAGCCCGTCGTGATGAACGAGGTCCGGCACCTGTGGATCGCCCGGCACGCGTTCGCGAACGAGGACGAGACCGGGCTTACCGGCGACGGCGAGCAGCAGGCCGGTCTGCTCGGCGAGCGGCTCGCCGAGGTGCCGTTCTCGGCCGTCTTCCACGGGCCGTTGCCCCGCGCCGCGCGCACCGCCGAGCTGGTCGCCGCGCACCTCAAGGACGTGTCGGTCGAGGCGGCCGAGGAGCTCGACGACAACCTGCCGACCCCGGCCAACTCCGCCGCCATGATCGCGCGGTTCGCCGGGCCGGCCGCGGTGGAGACGCACGAGCTGCTGATCACGCACGCGTTCCAGGTGGCGTGGTTCGTGCGGGATGCGCTGGAAGCGCCCGAGGAACGGTGGCGGGGGCTCAACTCGTGCAACACCGGGTTGACCCTGATCCGGTACTTCCCGGGTCAGAAACCTCGGCTGATCATGTTCAACGACGTGAGCCACCTGCCGCCCGTCCTGCAGTGGACCGGCTTCCCGCCCGAGCTCAGGCCGTAAATCCCGGCTCGTGTGGGCCGGCGGCGGTGACCGCGTCACCACGCGGAACCGGGCCGGTGAGAGCTTCCAGCGTCGCTTCCAGGTCGCTCAGATCCGGCAGTACGACGTGGGCCCCGGCCGCGGTCAGGTCGGCCGCCGGGGTCGCGCCGGTGGCGACCGCGATCGCGACCGCATCGTTGGCCAGCGCGGCCGTCACGTCGTTCACGGTGTCGCCGACGACGACCGGGAGGAACGGCTCGCCGTACTTCGCCTGCGCCCGCTGCAGACTCCGGCGGACCAGGCCGGCCCGCACGCTGTCGTCCGTCCCGTAACCGCCGACCTCGGCGTCGAACGCGCCGGCCAGGCCGAACGCGCTGACCTTCATCGCGGCCACCTCGGGGACGTTGCCGGTGACCAGGGTCTGCACCACGTCCGGCCGGTCGCCGAGGTGCGCCAGGACCTCGCGGACGCCCGGCATCAGCGCACCCTGCTCGGCGAACTCGTGCCGGGTGGTGGCGACCAGCTCGACGTACCGCGCGAAGAAGGTCTCCGGCATGCAGTCGGTGACGCCGTGCGAGGCGAAGACGCCACCGCAGATGTCCAGGTCGGTGCGGCCGCCGAAAATCGGTTCGTCCCGCCACGCGACGCCGGTGACCTCGGTGAACGCGGTCTTCCAGGCGCGGGACGCGACCCCGCCGCCACGCAGCAGCGTGTAGTCGATGTCCCACATGACCAGGCGTCTCACGACTGGCCCAGGACCCGCTCGATGTACTCGACCTTGGCGGTGAGGGCGTCCGTGACGCCGGGACGGATGTCCGCCTTCAGCGACAGGCTGACCCGGGGCGCGACCGCGGCGACGGCGTCCACGGCCTGCTTGACGACGGCCATCACCTCGTCCCACTCGCCCTCGACGGTGGTGAACATGGAATCGGTGCGGTTCGGCAGACCGGACGCACGGACGACCCGGACGGCCTCGGCGACGGCATCCCCCACGGAATCCCCGGAACCGATCGGCGTGACAGAGAAGGCAACCAGCATGGGTTGATTTTCGCAGGCGCCGTGACGGCTTCCGCGATGTCTACAAATTATCAGTCGCGGTGACAAATCGGTATCGGTCGCTCGACCGACGCGGACCGGTGCCGGACCCGCCTACGGTCGCCCGGTGACATATGCGGCAGCAGCGGGGACATGGACGGTCGGGGACCGGGTCGTCAACCGGATGGGGTTCGGGACGATGCGGCTCACCGCGAACCCGGACACCACGGTGGCGATCCGGGTACTGCGAAGAGCCGTCGAACTCGGGGTCGACCACCTCGACACGGCGGCGTTCTACTGCTCACCGGGCGGGATCATCGACGTCGGCCCCGGACCGGTCCGGCACGCCACCGAGTTGATCAAAAAGGCGCTTTCGCCGTACGGCGATGACGTGCTCGTCGCCACGAAAGTCGGCCCGAAGCGGCAGCCCGACGGAAGCTGGGGCTTCGGCGGACTGCGCCAGCAGGTCGAGGAGAACCTGCGGCGGCTCGGCGTGGAAACGCTCGACCTGGTCAACCTGCGGATCACGCGCCGGGACGCGGACCTCGCGGAATGGTTCGGGGAACTCGCCGCGATGCGGGACGAAGGGTTGATCCGGCACCTGGGCCTGTCCAACATCACGCCGGCGCACCTCGACGCGGCGTCCCGGATCGCGCCGGTGACGTGCGTGCAGAACGCGTACGCGGTCGACGTGCGCCGCGACGAGGACCTGCTGCGGATCTGCGGTGAGCGGGGCATCGCGTTCGTGCCGTTCTTCGCCATCGCCGGCCCCGGACGCGAGGCGGGCGCGGCGGCCTCTGCCCCCGACCCGGGTGTGCGGGAGGTCGCGCGGCGGCACGGGGTGAGCGAGCACCAGGTGCGGCTGGCGTGGACCCTGCACCGGGGCCCGCACGTCCTGGCCATCCCGGGCACCGGCGACCTGACTCACCTGGAGCAGAACGTGGCGGCCGCCGCTCTCCGGCTCGACGACGACGATTTGACGGCAATCGACCAGTCCGCCGCGGATTCTCAGTTGAGTTGATCAATGCGCGCGACTGGTCTAGTCGTAAAGCAACCCCCTCCTGGGTGGGTTGCCTATCCTGAGGGGAGGTGCGGCAGTGGGTATCCGTGGAAGCGCAACCTGAGATCGAGAAGATCAGGCTTGACGACGAGAGCCTGTTCGAGGCCGCGAAGATTCTCGGAACGAACAACACCGCGGACACGGTCAACGCCGCGTTACGCGAGATCGTCGCGATCCGAAAACGGGTCGAAGCGATGGAAAAGATGGCGGTCATGGGCGCTCGCGGAGACTTCGAGGAGTTCTTGGACAAGCGCAGCTATCGGCCATGACTGTGGAATTCCTGGTCGACACCAGTGCCTATATGAGGCTCGCGAGAGAGGCTGAGCTTCAACGGTCCTGGAGGGATTACCTCAATTCCGGTCTGCTCGTCAGCTGCGAGTTGACGGAGCTGGAGATCTACTACACCGCGCAGTCCGTGGACCGTCGAAGGGAGCCGGCCTCGACGATCCGGGAGCGCTACAAATGGGCGATCATGCCCGATGGCATCTTCGACCGTGCGACCGAGGTTCAGGAACTGCTCACGAAACGCGGCGCACATCGGTCGGCTTGCCCGGTCGATCTGCTCGTCGCGGCCACGGCCGAATCCCACGGGATGACGATCTTGCACTACGACCGCGATTTCGAGAGTGTCGCCAAGATTACCGGCCAGCCGACGCGCTGGATCGCCGATCCGGGCACTGTCGCCTGACGCTACCCGTGGGCCGCTTGCGGCGGCGTCGCATGATGTTCGCCGAGGCGGCTCACGGCGTACGGGCAATCGGAGTTGATCTGCGGCCGGAGGCCGTGGGGTGTTCGACTGGCGGGAACGGGTGGGTTGTCGTGTGGGGTGTGGTGGGGCGGTTTTTAGGGTGGGGGCATGACTCGTGCCCGTCTGCCTCAGTTGCTGGCCGAAGCTCGCAGTGGGGTGCTGCTGTTCAGCATCACGCCGCCGAAGCGGAGCACCGCGGAAGAGCGGATCAAGGAGATCGCCGCGGTCACGCTCGACCGGATCAGTGGCATCGATCTTGACGGTTTGATTCTGTACGACATCGACGACGAGTCGGATCGCAATCCGGAGGAGCGGCCGTTCCCGTTCCTGGCGACGCTGGACCCGGCCTGGTACTACGAGACGCACCTGGGTGGCTGGCGCCAACCGGTGATCATCTATCGCTGTGTCGGGAAGTATGCCGAGGACGAGCTGCGCGACTGGATAACCGGTGTCGACCCGGAGCGGGTGCTGAGCGTCTTCGTCGGCGCGTCCTCCGGCGGGAAGCCGGTCCGCACCGGGATGCGCCGGGCGCAGCAACTGCGGGACGAGTTCCGGCCGGAGCTGCCGCTGGGTGCGGTGGTGATCGGTGAGCGTCCGGACGAGCACCTGCGGATGCTGGCCAAGCAGGAGCGCGGCGCGAGCTTCTTCGTCTCGCAGGTGATCTACCACGTCAACGAGACGAAGAACCTGATCTCCGACTACTTCTACGAGTGCCGGGCGCGGGGTGTGCAGCCCCGGACGATGATCTTCACGTTGTCGCTGTGCGGGTCGCTGAAGACGCTGGAGTTCCTGCGGTGGCTCGGTGTGGACGTGCCGCGCTGGCTGGAGAACTCGCTGCGGCACACGTCGGACCCGCTCGCCGAGTCGTACCGGCACACCCTCGACATCGCCCGTGATCTGCGGGACTTCTGCGAGCACCTGGGCTTGCCGTACGGGTTCAACATCGAGAGCGTGTCCATCCGCAAGGCCGAGATCGAGGCCACCACGCAGCTCGCCGCCGACGTCGCGGCGCTGCTCGGACGTCAGGAACTGTCGTGATCGACTTCAACAACGGCTCTGTCTTCAAGCTCAACCCGTGCGACCCCGGCGAGCTGTATCCACAGGTCGCGCCGTTCCTGATCCAGGGCGAGCAGATCGTGTTCGGGTTCCGGTCGGTGCGCGACTTCGTGGTCTTCACGAACAAGCGGCTGATCGCGGTGAACGTTCAGGGGATCACCGGGTCGAAGACCGACTTCACGTCGCTGCCCTACAGCAAGGTGCAGGCGTTCTCGGTGGAGACCGCGGGCAGCTTCGACCGGGACACCGAGCTGGACCTCTGGTACAGCGGGCTCGGCAAGATCCGGCTGGAGTTCAAGCGGAACGTCGACATCCGGCAGCTCAGCCAGCTGATCGCCACCTACGTCCTCTGACCTGCCCGGCAGAGCCGGGACAACGGCCCTGAGGGCCGGCCGCCGGGTCCCGGCTGGGGCGGGGAGCCGCTTCGGGGCCGGGAGAACAGTTCTGAGCGCCGGCTGGGGTCCGCTCGATGCGGCGGCGCGGGTTGCGGTTTCCGGCTCGTTCCGACGGTGGTCATGAGGGACGAACAACCACGGTCAGAACCAGCCGGAAACGGTCAGTGGGCGGCGCAGCAGGGCGTCGGGTCGCGGCGTTCGAACGGGATCAGGACGCCGCCGGCCGCCGGGGTGGTGACCAGGACCAGCTCGCCCGAGCGGAACTGCGGGCGGACGAAGTCGCCGGTGTCGACGATCGCTGACGGGCCGGCCGGGCCGCTGCCCAGGATCTCGACCCGGGCGATGGAGCTGCGCTGCAGGATCTCGCTCACCGACAGGGTTCCGGTGAGGCGGGCGCTGCCCGGGAAGACGACCGCGCGGCCGGCCGGCCCGGTGGCCGCGGCGTCCGCGGCCGGCTGCAACGACGGCTCGGTGCCGAACGTCTCCGGGGTGAGCAGGCTGATCGCGACGTGCGGGTACGGGTCCGGGACCAGGTGGGTGCAGGCCAGCACCGGAGCCGGGTCCAGCTCCTGGATCCAGTGGTCGGCCTCGGCCAGGGTGCGGTGACCCAGGCTGACGCCGACGATCCGGGCCGCCGCGCCCGGAGCGTGAACGACGACCGAAGCGGCAGCCGCAATCGGCCCGTAACGGGTGGCGGCGACCGAAGCGGCGGCGACGACCGGCCGGGAACGGGTGGCGGCGACCGAAGCGGCGGCGACGACCGGCGCGGAACGGGCGGCGGCGACCGTGGGGATGGTGCCGGCCGGGGAACCGGCCGGCACGAGCCCGTCGGTCATCGGGGAAGAACCCAGATGGGGTTGGTGTAGAACCACAGGTCGGTCCACGGGTCGGCGTCGCCGGCCACGTCGAGCTTCGGCCCGGCCGGGTCGACCGACGGACCGTTGAGCCCGGGCTGGCTGCGGTTGCCGTCGGTGCCCCGGACGCGGACGTAGAACGGCTTGTCGAGGCGGCCCAGGTTGAAGCTGAGCGACACCGTCCCGCTGGTCCTGGTGATCTCGAACGACTTCACCACCCGGGTGTCCGGGGCGAGGAAGTTGTCCTTGTCGGTGACCGGGCCGGTCACCGTGCCGACGATCACGTCGACGCGCTGCAGCTCGGGGATGAACGTCGCCCAGTTCGGGGTGTCCTGCAGGTCGATGTCGAGGGTCAGTTCGGTCGAGGTGCCCCGCTTGACCTGCAGCACGCCGCCGAGCGGGGTGCCGGTCCACGAGCGCCGGTCGCCGGTCTGGCGCACCCGCGCGTCCAGTCCTTTGATCAGGCGGCCGTGGTCGACCCAGACGCGGCCGGCGCGCAGGCCGTCCATGACCGAGCGGTACGAGAACGACGACGCGCCCACGTTGGTCCGCCCGTAGTAGCCGGGCCAGAAGTCACCGGCCGTGGTCAGCGTCTTGCCGGTGTAGACGGGGTCGTCGTACTTGCCGTTGACCTCGAAGTCGCTGTCCGGCCCACGGTCGGACTGGTCCTGGTAGACCACGTGCGAGTCCGAGTTGACGGTGATCCACCAGGTCTTGCCCTCGGCGAGGAGGCTGTCCCAGAGGCCGCCGACGGTCGCGGTCATCCAGTCGAAGCCGCCCCACGTGCGGTAGCTCTCCAGCGGGTAGCCGGCGAACGACGCCGCGGACGGGTTGTTGTCGTAGTAGCCGCGGGCGCCGCCGCGACCGTTCGGGGCGGGGATGCCGGCGGCCTGGTGACCGGGCGCGCCCTCGAAGCCGATGGCGACGCTCGGGTCCGCGTCCCGCCAGTTGCGGATCTCGTGCGGGGAGTCGATGCCGCGCCGGGCCGGGTGGTTGGCCAGGAACAGCGCGCCCTCGACCTTGCGCTGCCGGACCTGCTCGCCGAGGAACTTGATGCCCTGGACGGCGAGCGCCTCGTTCTGGCCGGCGGTGTTGGTGGCCGGCAGCAGCGAGCCGTCGTACGCGTTCTCGAACCGCTTGAGGACGTCCACCTCGTTCCGGCCCGGGTGGACGAAGACGGTCGCGTGCTCGGCGCCCGGGATGTTCCACTCCAGGCCCTGGAACGTGAGCAGGTCCCGGATCTCGTCGCGGGTCTTCACGATGTCCGGGTTGACCTTGTCCACGCCGATCTTGGCGTGCGTGGCGCTGCCGTGGTCGGTGATGACGAGCCAGTCGAGGCCGTACGCGTGACCGTGTTTGGCCTGGTCGAGCACCCGGTACTGCGCGTCGGAGCTGTACTGGGTGTGGATGTGGTGATCACCGGCGAGCCACTTGAAGCCGCCTCTGGCGTCGCCGCCGCCGTACTGGTCGTGGGTGTGCGGGAGGCCTGCGGCCGCCGCCGCGCCGGGCCGTCCGAAGACCGATGCGGCCGCCGCGCCCGCACCGAGCAGGCCGGCGCCGCGCAGGAAGTTGCGCCGGGAGTTGTCGGAAGGGGAAAGTTCGCCGTCCGGGATGCTCAGGTCGAGAGCTTCGGGAACGTCCGACCCGGCTACCGCGTCGTGGGAGTGATCGTGATCGTGGCCATGACCCATGGGCGCCACCCTCGCGGGATCAGGCCAACGTCCACTGTCGATCCGATGACCGGGCGACGAACACGCGGTCAACCGATGATCGGCCGGAACCACCCCAGGACGATCGTGGACGTCAGGATCAGCGCGGACAGCACTCCCGGGGTCACCAGCAGGGCGAGGTCCGCCCCGGTGAAGCGCTGCACCCGGGCGTGCGTGCGGGGGACGCCCGAGTCGAAGCCGCGGGCATCCATCGCCACGGCGAGCCGCACCCCGCGCCGCAGCGCGCCCACGAGCAGCGCGAACGCGGTGGAGACGAACACCGCCGGGCTGCGCCCGGTGTTGATGCCCCGGGCGCGCCGGGCCAGCGTCAGCATCCGCCACTCCTGACCGAGCAGCGGCAGCAGCCGGAACGCGGCCAGCGCGCCGACCGCGAACCGTTCCGGCGCGCGGGCGTTCTGTACCAGCGCGTCGGCCAGGTCGGTCGGGTCGGTGGTCAGGAACACCACGACGCCCGGCAGCGCGACCGCGAAGATTCGCAGGATCAGCCCGGCCGCGCTCGCCAGCACGCCGGTGGTGACCTCGAGCGGCCCGGCCGCGAACAGCAGGTCGCCACCGCGGTCGGCGGCGAACAGCAGCATGCTGACCAGCACCCCGAAGGCCGCGATCAGAAGCGGCCAGAGCCGCCTCGCGAGCAGCTCGGGGCGCACGCCGAAGAACGGCAGCGCGACCAGCTCCACCACGACGGCGATCGCCGGGGTCACCGGGTCCAGCGTCACCACCAGCGGCAGCGTGAAGAGCAGCGCGGCGCCCAGCTTGGCCACCGGATTGCGACGCGCCAGCGGCGCGCCGGGGGAGACGACGGGGCCGAGGTCCAGCGTCACGGTCGCGGTCCGCCGATGGTCACGGTCCGATTGGCGATGGTACGGACGAGGTCCGCGTCATGCGTCACGGCCACGATCCCGTGCCCGCCGTCCCGCAGCTCCGCCATCAGCTCGACCAGCTCCCGCCAGGTCCGGCGGTCCTGACCGAACGTCGGCTCGTCCAGCACCAGCAGCCGCGGCGCGGTGGCCAGCGCTGTCGCCACGCTCAGCCGCCGTGCCTCCCCGCCGGAGAGCGTGTACGGGTTCGCTCCCGCCAGCCGCTCCAACCGGAGCCGCTGCAGCAGCTCGTCCACGACCTGCCGGATCTCGGTGGGCGACTTGCCCAGCCGTCGCGGGCCCAGCGCCAGTTCGTCGGCGACCCGCCCGGTGACGAACTGGTGCTCGGGGTTCTGGAAGACGGAACCGATCCGCTGCGTCAGGGTCCGGGCCCGCCACCGGTGTGGTGGTCGCCGGTCGCCGAAACCGGACACCCGGCCGCCACCGGGGGCGAGCAGGCCGCCGAGCAGCAGCGCGAGCGTCGACTTGCCGGCACCGTTGGGGCCGGTCACCGCGAGGACCTCGCCGGCCCGGACGGACAGCGACGTCGGGGGGAGCCGGTCGGGGACGGCCGCGTGCTCCGCCCGTACCACCTCGGCAGTTGATTCTTGAGGGGAAGCGATGCGCGAGGTCGCGGGACGGCCCGGCACCCAGACTCCCTCCTCGGCGAGCTCGTCGCCGTAGGCGGCGAAGATCGCCTGCGGCGTGCCGTCGGCGCGCACGCCACCGCCCGGCTGGATCACTACGACCCGGTCGACCAGCGGCAACGCGTCGGCGACGCGGTGCTCGACGACGATCAGCGTGGTGTCCGGGCCGACCGAGCGCGCGACCGCGTCCCGGATCAGCGCGGCGCCGGCCGGGTCGAGGTTCGCGGTCGGCTCGTCGAGCAGCAGCAGTCCCGGGCGCAGGGCGATCACCCCGGCCAGAGCCAGGCGTTGCGCCTCGCCGCCGGAGAGCGCCGAGGTCGGGCGATCCGGCGGGTACGGGAATCCGACGCTCGCCAGCGCGTCCGCGACCCGGGGCCAGATCTCGGACCGGGGCACCCCGCGGTTCTCCAGGCCGAACGCGACGTCGTCGCCGGAACGGGCCATCACCAGCTGGGTCTGCGGATCCTGGAACAGGATGCCGACCCGGTCCCGGGCCTTGCGCGGGTCGAGTCCGTCGATCTCGACGGTCCCCTCGGCCTCACCCGAGTCCTCCGGCAGCAGCCCGGCCAGCGCGGCCAGCAGCGTGCTCTTGCCCGCGCCGGACGGGCCTAGCAGCAGCACCCGTTCGCCGTGGCGGATCCGCAGGTCGAGCCCGCGGACCGCCCACGCGCGACGCCCCGCGTGCCGCCGGCCGAACCCGCGAAGATGGACCTCGCTCATCGGCTAGATCAGGGCCCGCTCCCGGCCGGCCGGGAACCGGTCGAGGACGCCGGTCGGGGCCAGGGCGCGGACCAGCAGCCACGCGCCGCCGCCGGCGAGCACCGCGGCGCTGGCGACGGTGATCAGCGCGTACGGCACGCGGTAGCTCCACAGGTCGTAGGCGTAGGTCCAGACGAACCAGTCGAAGACCGCCGCCACCACCCCGGCCAGCGCGCCCGAGAGCAGACCGACCGGCAGCGTGAAGCGCCGGTAGCGGAACAGCGCGAACGCGAGCTCGGCCCCCAGCCCCTGCGCCGCACCCTGGAAGATCACCGTGGCGCCCCACTTGTTACCGAGCAGCGCCGAGATGATCGCGGCGACCGTCTCGGTGAAGAACGCGGCGCCCGGCTTGCGGATGATCAGCGCGCTCAGCACGGCCGGCAGCAGCCACATCCCGTAGAGGACGGTCTGCGCGGGCGGGAAGAAGAGGAACGCGTTCTCGGTGGCGGCCCAGACGGCGTCCCAGGCCCAGAAGATCACGCCGAACGCGACGGCGATGACCGCGGCGATCACGATGTCGATCGTGCGCCAACTGCTGCTTCTCACGGATTCCTCCCGAGCTTCCTGCGCTGGCATTACCCAGATCAGGTACGAGGGTCTGCGGTCGAACCGCACTCTCAGCGCTGCGCGCTCCCCTGCCGGACGAGATCCCCTCGCGACTCGCCTTCGTCGACGCGTCACGGGAAGACCCCGGTGCATGTGCTTCGATGACGCTAACACCCAGTTGTCACATCGGCACCAGGAGGAGCGCACATGGAGGTCAAGGCCCGGGGGCTGACGTTCGAAGTGGCCGAAGGGGGACCCTCCGACGGGCAGCCGGTGCTGCTGCTGCACGGGTTCCCGCAGGACCGCCGGGAGTTCGACCTCCTGCTGCCGCGCCTGCACGCGGCCGGCCTCCGGACGTACGCCCTGGACCAGCGCGGCTACTCACCCGGCGCCCGCCCGTCCGGCGTCGCGTCGTACCGGATCGGCGAGCCCGTCGCCGACGCCGTGGCCGTTCTCGACGCGCTCGGCCTCGAGTCCGCGCACGTGGTCGGCCACGACTGGGGCGCACAGGTCGGCTGGCTGCTCGCCGGCCGGCACCCGGAGCGGGTGCGCACGCTGACCGCGGTCTCCGTCCCGCACCCCCGGGCGATGCTGCTGGCGCTGCGGGTCCGGCCGTCGCAGCAGGCCCGCCTCGCCTACTTCGCGGTGTTCCGCAGTGCGATCGCGGAGAGACTGCTGCTCGGCGGTGGTGCGCTGGTGATGCGCCGGATGCTCGGGGCGATCGGGTCGCGCGCCGACCTCTACGTCAAGGCGATGCGTGAGCCGGGGCGGCTGACGACGGCGCTGAACTGGTACCGGGCGTACCGCAGCGAGGACGTCGCCGGCCTGGGGCAGATCACCGTGCCGACGACGTACGTCTGGACCGACGGGGACGGGGTGGTCGGGCTGACCGCCGCGCTGCGGACCGCGGACTGGGTGAGCGCCGACTACCAGCTGGTCGCGATGCGCGGGGTCAGTCACTGGGTGCCCGAGCAGGCACCACGGGAGCTCGCCGACGCGATCCTGGCACGCATCGGCGTTTGACCATGGGCCGGGCGGGGAACGCCTTGCCACCATGGCCTCCGAGAAATCACGTTCTCCGCAGGAGACCGAGAAACAACGCTGGGACCGCAACTTCGCCGACCTGCTCCAGGAGCTGCGCGTGGCGCAGACCGGAGTGCAGATCCTCTTCGCCTTCCTGCTGACCCTGCCGTTCTCCAGCGGCTTCCCGAAAGCCACCGCGTTCCAGAAGGACGTCTACATGGTGGCGCTGATCAGCGCGGCCTTCGCGACCGCGCTGATCATCTCGCCGGTCGCGTTCCACCGGGCGCTGTTCCGCCAGGGCCGCAAACCGGAACTGGTCCGGTACTCGCATCGGATGGCCACCGGCGGGCTGGCCTGCATGCTGGTGTCGATGGTCAGCAGCGTCCTGCTGATCACCGATTACGTCCTGCACGCGCGGTGGGCGGTGGTGCTGACCGTGGTCGCCGCCGGCTGGTTCCTGACGTTCTGGGCGATCCTGCCGGTGACCCATCGCAACTGGGCCGAGGACGGCGACAAGGACGGGTTCGTGCTCGACGACGCGCCGGCCGACGCACCGGTCAACTCCTGAGGCCGGCCCGGGCCTTGCGCAGGCCGAGCCGCTTGAGCTCCAGCTCGGCCAGGGCGTCGACGGCGGCCGCATCCCCGGCCCGCCAGCTCTGCGCGATATCCGGGCCGAGCTTGGCCAGGTCGCTCAACGGCTGGGAGGCGAGGGCCCGCAGCGCCAGCAGGTCCTTGCCTGCGGCCTGTTCGCGGACCGCCAGCGCGGTCGAGGCCCGCCGGATCCAGCGCAGCCGCAGCGGCAACCAGAGGAACAGCACCAGGGCGAGCGGCACCGCGATCGCCATCAGCGGCAGGATCAGCGCCAGTTTGTCGACCAGATCCTGTTGCTGGTGGCCGGCGTCGGCCAGCGAGCGGGCCGCGTCGGCGGCCCCGTTGAAGGGCTTGACGAGCTGGTCCCCGACGAGTGGGACCCGGCCGACCTTGCCGCCCGCGTCGGCCAGGTTGTCGGCGATGCCACCGCCGGCGCTCTCCAGCTTCTGACCGGGAACGGCCAGCAGCTCGACCGTGTCGTGAACCCAGATCGCGACGCGGATCCAGAGGTAGACCCAGACGACGACGAGAACGTCAGTGACCAGTTGGCGTACAAGAGTGGGCATACGGTCCGCATAGAGCTTCACAACTGTTCAGCCTTCCACCCGGCGCTGCGGCCCGCATCCGGGTGTCCCTCAGCCGGGGCTCAGTCGTCGCCCGTGCACGCCTTCGCCGCGCATTCCTGGCACGTCCCGAAGATCTCCAGGGTGTGGGCGACGTCGACGAAACCGTGCTCACCGGCCACCTTCTCGGCCCACGACTCGACAGCCGGGCCGAGCACCTCGACGGTCCGCCCGCAGGGCCGGCACACCAGGTGGTGATGGTGACCCTGGCTGCACCGGCGGTAGAGGTGCTCACCGCCGGGCGGGCGCATCACGTCCACCTCACCGGTGTCGGCGAGACCCTGCAACGTCCGGTACACCGTGGTCAGGCCGACCCGCTCGCCCCGGTCCCGCAGCATCGCGTGCAGGTCCTGGGCGCTGTGGAAGCCCTCGGTCCCGGCGAGCACGTCACGCACTGCGCTGCGCTGCTTGGTGTTGCGCTGGGCACTGCTTTCCGGGTTCACGGCCGACTCTCCCTCGCGTGGCTGACGGCATCCGCGACGATGTGCGCGATGTGTTCGTCCACCAGGGAGTATGCGATCTCGCGCCCACGCCGGACACCTCGCACCACGCCGGCTCCACGTAACACCCTCAGGTGCTGCGAGACCAGTGGTTGCGGGGCTCCGAGTTGCGAGACCAGATCGTGCACGCAGCGTTCGCCCTCGCCGAGTTCGGCCACGATGGCGATCCGGATCGGGGCGGACAACGCCCGCAGGAGCGCGCCGGCGGCCTCGTAGGCTTCGTAACCGCTTGTCTTCTCAAGCATGCAGAACCACATCCGGGGGTTCGACGTGGGCGGCCGGTGCGGCGCGGCGGCGCTGCCAGATCGCGCCGGCCGCGGTGGTGAGCAGGAACGCGGCGAGCGCGATCAGGACCGTGGTGGCGCCCGGGGCGGTGTCGATCTCGCCGGAGAGCACCACCCCGGCCCCGGCCGCGCAGACGCCGATCAGCATCGCCACCGCCATCGTCGACCGGAATCCCCGGGTGAGCTGCTGCGCGGCGGCGACCGGGACCACCATCAGGGCCGAGACCAGGAGCAGTCCGACGGTGCGCATCGCGATGGTCACGGTGACCGCGGTCGTCACGGCGAGAAGCAGATTGAGCGTACGGACCGGGAGCCCACTGACCCGCGCGTACTCCTCGTCGTTGCAGAGCGCGAACAGCGCCGGCCGGAACACCAGCATCGCGATCAGCACCGCGGCACCGAGTCCCGCGATCACCGCGATGTCCGACGGCGACGTGGTGATCAGCGAGCCGAACAGGTACTGCATCAGGCTCGCGTTGCTGGCGTCGTCGGAGAGCCCGACCAGCACCACGCCGCCCGCGATGCCGCCGTAGAAGAGCAGGGCCAGGGCCAGGTCACCGGAGGTGCGCCCGCGCTCGCGGACCAGCTCCACCGCGACCGCGCCGACCACCGACACCAGCACCGCGGTGAGCACCGGGGACTGGTCGGTGAGCAGGCCGACGCCGACGCCGGTCAGCGCCACGTGCCCGATCCCGTCGCCGATCAGCGACAGCCGCCGCTGCACCAGATAGACGCCGAGCGCCGGCGCGGCCAGGCCGATGATCAGCGCCCCGGCCAGCGCGCGCAGCATGAAGGGATAGGTCAACAGGTCCATGTCAGTACGCCTTCATCCCCTCGGTCGGCGCCCACTCGCAGATCGTGGCCTTCTCCTCGTCGGCGTGCGGGTGCACGTGGTCGTGGCCCGGCTCGGCGTGGTGCCCGGCCGGCTCCGGCGGCACCCCCTCGTGCGCGATCCGGCCCTCGTGCACCACCACGGCCCGCGCGATCAGCGGGCGCAGCGGCCCCAGCTCGTGCAGGACCAGCAGGATCGTCCCGCCGTTGGCCGCGAACGTGGTCAGTGCGCCGGCGAACGCCTCCTGGCTGGCCGCGTCCACCCCGGCGGTCGGCTCGTCCAGCACCAGCAGATCCGGCTTGCCGGCCAGCGCCCGGGCGATCAGGGTGCGCTGCTGCTGGCCGCCGGAGAGGGTGCTGACCGGGTCGCCGATCCGGCCCAGCAGCCCGACCGCGTCCAGCGCCTCGTGGACGGCGGCGCGGTCGGCCGCCCCGGGCAGCCGGAACATGCCCCGCCGGGCCAGCCGGCCGGAGGCGACCACCTCGCCGACCGTGGCCGGGACGCCGCTGCCGGCGCCGAGGCGCTGCGGGACGTAGCCGACGCGTTCCCAGTGCCGGAACTTGCGTTGCGGCGTACCGAACAAGTCGATCTCTCCGCGGCGGACCGGGACCAGGCCCAGGATCGTGCGGATCAGCGTGGATTTGCCGGAGCCGTTGGCGCCGAGCACCGCGACGACGTCGCCGGGCGCGACGGTGAGGGTGACGTCCCGCAGGACCTCCCGGCCGTCGTAACCGGCGGCCAGATGACGAACCTCGATGACGCTCATGAGCACCCCAATGCCGTGGTCAGGGAAGCGAGGTTCGCCCGCATCACCGAGAAGTAGTCCGCGTCCGGGTCGGTCAGGCCTTCGAGCGGGTCGAGCACCGCGGTCTTCGCGCCGACCTCACGCGCGATCGTCTCGGCGACCTTCGGGCTGACCAGGGTCTCGAAGAAGATGGTGGTGGTGCCGTGGGCCCGGGCGTCGGCGGCGACCCCGGCGAGCCGGCGCGGTGACGGCTCGGCCTCCGGGTCGACGCCGGTGATCCCCACCTGGGTCAGGTGGTAGCGCTCGGCCAGGTAGTGGAACGCGGTGTGACTGGTCACGAGCTCGCGCCGCTGACACGTGGTGAGAGCCGCGGTGTATTCGCCGTCCAGCTCGGTGAGCTGCTGGTGCAGGCCGGCGGCGCGGGTCCGGTAGTCGGTGGCGTGGGCCGGGTCGGCGGCGGCCAGACGTTCCGCCACGGCGTCGCCGATCGCGGCCAGGCGGGTCGGGTCGAGCCAGACGTGCGGGTCGGTGGCGCCGTGCTCGTGCCCCGACTCCTCGGCCGGCTCGTCGGCGTGTTCCAGGGTCACGGCGCTGCTGACGTCGTACCCCCGGGTCTTGGCGTTCTGTTCGATCGCGTCGTCGACCGCGGGCTGGAAACCGCGCAGGTGGACGGCGACCTTCGCGTCCACGATCCGGGCGACCTGGTGCGGGCTGAGCTCCACGTCGTGCGGCTCGGCGCCGGGCTTGGTCAGGTTGGTGACCGTGACCAGGTCGCCGCCGATCCGCTCGCTGACGAACTGCAGGGGGTAGAAGGCGGCGACGATGGGGAGTTTGCCGTCCGCGTTCGCCTGCGTGGCGCACCCGCTGAGCCCGGCCAGGACGGCCGGCACGAGCAGGGAGACCAACAGGCGGCGCATCATGCCACCTACTGTCGTCGATAATGACAATGATTGTCAAAAGCGCATGGGTTCACAGCGCCTTGCTGACCACCGCGACCACCAGAAGAGTGAGCAGCACCACCCGGACCAGCCGGGTGATCGGCGACTGCACCGGCCAGGTGGTGAACGTCAGCGCGGCCATCCCGGCGGCGAGCCCGGCCAGCAGCAGCGCGCCCACCACCCCGGGCAGGAACAGCCCGGCCAGCAGCAGGACCAGCGCCACGATGAACGCGATGGTCGGCTTCACCCGGGCCAGGCGGCGCAGGAAAGGGTCGGACGTGGTCACGATGGCTCCCGTCGGCAGTGCGTACCCTCGTCACATGCTGGTGCTCAACCGCTTCGTCGTCCCGCCGGACACGCAGGACGGCTTCACCGAGCAGGCCCACGCCGCGCTCGCTGCCCTCGCCGCCTGCCCCGGTTACCTTTCCGGCCGGCTCACCCGGGCCCTGGAGGACACCTCCGGCTGGACCCTGGTGACCGAGTGGGAGTCCGTCGGAGCCTACCGCCGCGCGCTGGGCGCCTTCGACGTCAAGGTGCACGCCACTCCGCTGCTCGCGCGCTCGCTGGACGAGCCGTCGGCGTTCGAGACGCTGGCCAGTGCCGGGCCCGGGGAGCCCGTCGAGATCATCGGCAGTGACCGGGCCACCGAGCCCTGGCGCTGAAGATTAGGCTTGCCGCATGACCTACGGTCAACCGCCCGTGCAGTACGCGCCGCCGCCCCCGCCCGGCCCTCCGGGGATCTACGTCCCGCCGCCCCCACCCGGGCCCGGCGTGCACCCGCCGTTCCCGGCGCCGCCCGTCGAGGGCCGCGGCCGCCGCATCGGGCTGGGCTTCGGCGTCGCCGGTGGCATCGTCGCGCTCGTCTGCGGTGGTGGGCTGGCCGCGATCATCGGGCTCGGGCTGTCGCTGAACGGTTCGATCAACGAGCGGGCGCACGCCGCGGTCGCGGGTTACCTCGACGCGGTCAAGGCCGGGGACTACGACCGGGCGTACGGGCAGTTGTGCCGCAGCGCCAAGTTGCGCGAGACCGCCGACGAGTTCGAGGAGCGGGTCTCGCGGGAGGAACACTTCACGGCGTACGAAATCGGCGATCTTGATCTGGCGACCGGCGAGGTGCCGGTCGACCTCACCTACGCCGGCGGCGACGTGGACCACACCGAGGCTCAGCTGGGGCAGAACCAGACCACGGGCGAGTTCGAGGTGTGCTCTCTCGGGGAGTAACCTCGCTAATCGTCCCAACACCTTCCGATACCCCCGCCGACACCCAGCCGGCGTAGGAGACCCATGCCTGCCGACCGCATCGATTCCGTTGTCAGCCTTGCCAAGCGCCGGGGCTTCGTCTTTCCCTCCAGCGAGATCTACGGAGGAACCCGCTCGGCCTGGGACTACGGTCCGCTGGGCGTCGAACTGAAGGAGAACGTCCGCCGGCAGTGGTGGCGGACCATGGTCCAGCAGCGCGACGACATCGTCGGCCTGGACTCCGCGGTCATCCTGTCCAAGGACGTGTGGGCCGCCTCCGGTCACCTCGACGCGTTCGTCGACCCGCTGACCGAGTGCCAGTCCTGCCACAAGCGCTACCGGGCCGACCACCTCGAAGAGGCCTACGAGGCGAAGCACGGCTCGCTGCCGTCGTCGCTGCAGGAGCTGAACTGCCCGAACTGCGGCAACAAGGGCACCTTCACCGAGCCGAAGATGTTCAACGGCCTGATGAAGACGTTCCTCGGCCCGACCGAGAGCGCCGAGGGCATGCACTACCTGCGGCCGGAGACCGCCCAGGGCATCTTCGTGAACTACCAGAACGTGGCGACCGCGGCCCGCAAGAAGCCGCCGTTCGGCATCGCGCAGGTCGGCAAGAGCTTCCGCAACGAGATCACGCCGGGCAACTTCATCTTCCGCACGCGCGAGTTCGAGCAGATGGAGATGGAGTTCTTCGTCGCGCCCGGCAG
The DNA here is from genome assembly GCF_044388125.1 of Actinoplanes sp. NPDC020271. Taxonomy (NCBI): domain Bacteria; kingdom Bacillati; phylum Actinomycetota; class Actinomycetes; order Micromonosporales; family Micromonosporaceae; genus Actinoplanes; species Actinoplanes sp. NPDC020271. Next base: position 767,362 of record NZ_JBIRWQ010000001.1, on the reverse strand, counting down.
CGACGAGGAATGGCACGAGTACTGGCTGCAGCAGCGCTGGAACTGGTACCGCGACCTGGGTCTCTCGGAGAGCAACCTGCGCTTCTACGAGCACCCGAAGGAGAAGCTGTCGCACTACTCGAAGCGGACCGTCGACATCGAGTACCGCTTCCAGTTCGGCGGCACCGAGTTCGCCGAGCTCGAAGGCATCGCGAACCGGACCGACTTCGACCTGTCCACGCACTCCAAGCACTCCGGGGTCGACCTGTCCTACTTCGACCAGGAGAAGCAGGAGCGCTGGACGCCGTACGTGATCGAGCCGGCCGCCGGTCTGACCCGCGCGGTGCTGGCGTTCCTGCTCGAGGCGTACGACGAGGACGAGGCCCCGAACACCAAGGGTGGCGTCGACAAGCGCACCGTCATGCGGTTCGACCCGCGCCTGGCCCCGGTCAAGGTGGCGGTCCTGCCGCTGTCGCGCAACCCGGAGCTGTCGCCGAAGGCCCGTGAACTCTCCGCGAACCTGCGCAAGCGCTGGATCGTCGAGTTCGACGACTCGCAGGCGATCGGCCGGCGCTACCGCCGGCAGGACGAGATCGGCACGCCGTTCTGCGTCACCGTCGACTTCGACACGCTGACCGACAACGCGGTCACCGTGCGGGACCGCGACACCATGAAGCAGGAGCGGGTCTCGCTCGACCAGATCGAGGACTACCTGATCAAGCGGCTCTACTGAACTTGATTGCCTCCGCTGTACTGAATTGCCTCCGCTGTACTGAATTGCCTCCGCTTCGCTCCGGCGGCATTTCGCCCCTTTGAGTCGTTGCCGAGAGCACCGAAAAACAACTGCGCTTCGCTGGTTGTTTTTCGGCACTCTCGGCAACGACGGGCGAAATGCGTTGTGGTTGCGGTGTAGGAGCTGGAGCCGGGTGGCCCCTGTGGGGTGCCCGGCTTCTCTATGCTTGGCGATCTGTGGAGATCGATCGAATTTTGGTTCCGGTGCGGCCGGTCCCGGGGCTGCCGGTCCGTGAGCCGACGATCGGCGGCGCCGACTCCGGAAAGATCGACTACCTGTTCACCGGCGCCGGGTTCGCCGCGTGCGACGTCCTGACGACCGGTTACCGGGACATGTCGGCCTCGTCCACACCGGACGGCGACTCCGGTCACGCCCCGATCGTGGGGATCACCAAGGCACTCGCCTGATGCGGAAGGGTTCGTACATGACACAGAGTTCTCGGGGGCGGCGCCTGCTGGCCGCGGTGGCGTCGGTGCTCATCGGCGCGACCACGGTGGCGCTGAGCCCCGGCCGGGCGGAAGCCGCGGCCGCGTTCGCGCACATCGACGCGTCGTCGTTCGTGCTCGACCCGGCCGACAGCTTCCAGCGTTACGGCGACATCGTCAGCCGGATCGAGGCCAGTGGGAAAGTCACCCCGGCGGCGTCCCTGAGCGCGGCCCTCGACGGCCCGCAGGACTTCACCCCGGCCTGGGGCCTCTGCCACAGCAGCGGCATCGTGTCGACGCTGAACCCGGTCGGCTTCTGCTGGGACGCCGATGACGACGACTGGGCCTCGACCTGGCGCCCGCAGGGCATCACCGGCTCCTGGGACGCCCAGCCGAACCTGATCTGGGAGAACCGGAAGATCACCGTGGCCAGCTGGCACGGCCCCCAGGACAGCAACGCGTTCTCCCGCCTGACGTTCGTCGACTACACCAGCACGGCCAAGCTCAAATTCCGTGACGTGCTGCTCGTCGTCCCGGACAGCACCGGCGGGGTGGACAACTTCCGGACCTTCGACTGGAACCACGCCGACGGCGTCGTCTGGTACGGCAACACGCTGCTCGTCGCCGACGGCGGCCGGCTGCACGCGTTCAGCCTGCGTCACCTCTGGGCCATGACCCGCTCCGAGGAGGAGGTCGGCTTCGGCGCGGACGGGTCGAAGGCGCCCAGCGGCCGCTGGCATCGGTACGTGCTCCCGCAGATCGGCGAGTACTACCCGGAGTACACACCGACCGGCGGGTACGTCGGATGCTCGTCGATCACCGGCGTCCGCCCCTGCCTCAACGCGATCAGCCTCGACCGCCGCGGCAGCAACCGCGACTCGATGGTCTCGGCCGAATACGTGGGCAGCGACGCGGCCGGTGGGCGCGCCATCCGCTGGCCGATGAGCTCGGCGACCGCGCTGCCGCTGCTCAGCGCGGACGGCAAAGTGCACGCCGACGAGGCCTTCGTGTCGCCGATCTGGCACATGCAGGGCGTGGCCAGCGACGGGACGAACTGGTACATCTCCGGGACCTGCGCGGGCGGCACCGGGACGTGCATCCACAAGGCGGTGCCCGACCAGGCGCCGCACCAGCAGGCGCAGGTCTACGGCGGGCTGGAGAACCTGTCGTACCAGCCGTCGTACAACGGGTCGGCGCCGCGGCTGTGGGGCCTGACCGAGGGCGACAACCGCATCACCTTCAACATCAGCGTTCCCTAGAACGCGAAACCGCCCGGCCGGCCGTTCCGGTCGGCGATCAGGCCGGCCAGCACCGCCACCGCGATCTCCGTGGGAGTGCGGCTGCCGATGTTCAGGCCGACCGGGCGGTGCACCCGGGCGATCTGCTCGGCCGGCACGCCGAGATCACGAAGGGCCGCCACGTGCGGCCCTTCGTGACGCGGGTTGCCGACGATGCCGATCCACCGGGACCGACCGGCCAGCGCCTCACGCAGCAGCGTCCCGATCTCCGGCCGGTGATGGTCGGTCAGCAGGACGTCGGTGTGCTCGTCCGGCTCGGCGGCCCGGAGGTCGCTGACCGTCCGATCACCGTGCGCCCGGGGCGGGCCCTGGAGCTGGGTCGGATCCGGCTCGACGAGCACCACCTGGAAGCCCAGCTCGATCCCGAACCGGGCCAGCATCTCCGCGGTGGGGGACGCGAAAACGGCGACCAGCCTGCGCGGACTCATCTGCTCAGTCACGTGGTCGACTCTGTCAGATCCCCGCAGATCATGCACCCGTTCAGGTGACGCCGGACAACTTGCCCCGCGCCTATAGTCCTCCGGAGTGTCGACCACCCCTCGCCGGTCGTTCGACCGGCTACCCTCACCCTTCGGAGGCATCGGTGCCCACCCTGGAAGCCCGCGTTACCCGACTGGAGGCGCGCATGGACGAGCAGGAGCATCTCCGCGTCATCCATGATCAGGAGCTGTCCAACATTTTTCTGAAGTTGCAGGCGCAGGACAGCCTTCTGCAGGCCATCCACCTGAATCAAGCTGACCAGACCGCGACTCTCGCCAAGCACACCGCGATGCACGACGACCACACCGCCCGGCTGACTCGGCTGGAAGTCGACCTGGGTCTCGTCAAGACGGATCTGGGTCTCGTCAAGACGGGGATGGAGCGGATCGCCGGGATGCTGGACACGCTGATCGAGCGGGGCAGCCGGCAGTAACCGAGCGGGCGATGCGAGGTTGCCGGGCTGGGCGTGTCACCCTAGAGCGCGTGACCGCACCGCTCAAGCTCGGCAACCACGCCGTCAACCCGCCTGTCGTCCTCGCCCCGATGGCCGGGATCACCAACGTGGCGTTCCGGCGGCTCTGCCGTGAGCAGGGCGGCGGTGTCTACGTCTGCGAGATGATCACGACCCGGGCGCTGGTCGAGCGGATCCCCAAGACGCTGAAGATGATCACGTTCGCCGAGGACGAGGGTTTCCGCAGCCTGCAGCTCTACGGCGTGGACCCGGACGTGACCGCCCGCGCGGTCCGCATGGTCGGCCAGGACAATCTCGCCGATCACGTCGATCTGAACTTCGGCTGCCCGGTGCCGAAGGTGACCCGTCGTGGTGGCGGGTCGGCGCTGCCGTGGCGGCGGAAGCTGTTCGGCCGCATCGTGAAGCAGGCCGTCGACGCCGCCGCCGAGTTCGGCATTCCGCTCACCATCAAGATGCGCAAAGGCATCGATCAAGACCATTTGACGTACGTCGAGGCAGGCTTGACCGCGCAGGACGCGGGCGTCGCCGCCGTGGCGTTGCACGCGCGCACCGCCGAGCAGCGGTATTCGGGTCAGGCCGACTGGGACGCGATCGCCACGCTGAAACAGGCCCTGGACGTGCCGGTGCTGGGCAACGGCGACATCTGGGAGGGTTCGGACGCGTTGCGGATGGTCGCGCACACCGGGGTCGACGGCGTGGTCGTCGGCCGCGGCTGCCTGGGCCGGCCGTGGCTGTTCGCCGACCTGGAGGCCGCGTTCACGCAGGGCGGCGACTACCAGCCGGTGCTGCCCGCCCTGGGTGAGGTCGCGAAGATCATGTCCCGGCACGCCCAGCTGTTGGTCGAGGCCCTGGAGGACGAGCGGCACGGCTGCGCCGACTTCCGCAAGCACGTCGCGTGGTACTTGAAGGGTTTCCCGGTCGGCGGTGACCTGCGCCGCAGCCTGGCGATGATCTCCTCGCTGACCGAGCTCGACGATCTGCTCGGCCGGCTGGACCCGTCGATCCCGTTCCCGGTCGAGTCGCTGGGCCAGCCCCGCGGCCGGATCAACGCCCCGGGCAAGGTGTCGCTGCCGCACGGCTGGCTCGATTCCCGCGACGACGACACCGTTCCTGAGGGCGCGGAGACCGACGAGTCCGGCGGCTAATTGCGGTTGAGCTGCACCAGCACAATGATCGCGGCGATCAGGAGCAGCGCCGCGACGACCGCCGCCGCGATCTTCGCCCTGCTGTACGGCCGCTCACCGGCCACCTCCGCCGTCCGCCCGTTGACCAGCACGTTGTACGTGCGGCCGGCGTGCAGATAGCACGCGATCCACACCGGCAGCAGCATCAGCTTGAACGTCACGTCGTGGTAGGCGGTGTCGACCGAGTGGACCCGCTGCTCGTCCCCGCCGATGTCGCGTTCACAGTCGTCGCGGATCACGCCGGCCATCACCGACTTGGCGCTCTCCAGCCCGTTCTCCGGCTCGACGTCGTAGCGTAGGGTCTCGTGCCCGGCCAGGAACGCCGGACGGTACGGCTCGGCGTCCGGCAGCGGCCACGGCTCGAGCGTCTCCAGGTGCTTCGGCATGACCCGGCTGGTGCCGGTGACCAGCACGTCGTCGAACGACCGGGACACCATGCCGTGCGCCGGGTACCACCGGGTCCTCTGCACCTGGCGGGTCTTGGTCTGGCCGTCCTCGGTGTACGTCTCGGTGACCCAGTAGTGCTCGCCGCGCTCGCCCGCATACTCCGAGACGGTGTTCGCGTCGTACGTCCAGTGCGGCAGGTACGAGCTGTGCGACGACTCGGCCTCGGTGACCCGTTTCAGGCTGTTCGGCGCGAACCAGCGCGACGACGCCCAGGCCCGCAGGGCGTCCCGCAGCGCGGCCCGGTCCACCAGGAACGGCAGCACCGCCTCCGGCACGACCTGCTCGGCCGGGCTGATGTCGGCGACCAGGGCGGCCCCGCAGAACTGGCAGCGATCCGAGATCTTGTCGCTCTGCGTCACCGCCCCGCAGCCCTGGCAGGTGAAGACGTGCGGCGCCAGAGCCGAGATCGGCTTGCGCGGCAGGCCGGCGAACTGCGCCCAGGAGTGCTCCCGGATCGCCCGCTCGGCCGGGCCGACCGGGGTCTCGGCCCCGCAGTAGGGGCATTTCAGCACCGTGGTGCCGGGAGCGAACTCGAGGTTCGCCCCACAACCGGAGCACGGGTACTGCGTCTGGGTCGGCTGGGACATCTCAGGCCTGCGGCGGCAGCGGCGGCGGCACCGCGGCGAAGACGTCGTTCAGCTCGGCGACCTGGCCCGCCGGGGTCCACGCGGCCATCCCGTTGCGCCAGACCAGGGTCTGCCGGGTCAGCGCGCCGGAGGAGGCGTGGCCGGCCAGCGTGACCGCGTCGAACGGGCCCTGCTGCTGCCCGCCGAGCGCGGCGAACCACTGGGCGGCCGGCAGCGGGGGAGGCCCGGCGGCGGGGGGCGTCGCCGCGGGCGTGTTCATCGCCTGGGTGGCCCGCTGCCCGGCGGCCATGCCCAGCCCGATGCCGAACGCCTCGCCGGCCCCGCCCTGGTTGTTCGCGGCGTCCTCGATGGCGTTGGCGGTCTGGAACTTCGTGTACGCGTCCAGGTTGCCGACCACGCCCATCGAGGTGCGCTTGTCCAGCGCCTGCTCGACCTCGGGCGGCAGCGAGATGTTCTCGATGATGAACCGCGGGATCGCGATCCCGGACGGGGCCAGTTCGTCGGTGAGCACCGCGGACAGCGTCTGCCCGATGCTCTGCTGCTTGGCCGCCAGGTCCAGGGCCGGCACCCCGGCGGTGGCGAGCGCGCTGCCGAGGTGGCTGACGACCAGCTGACGCAGGAACTCCTGCACCTCCTCGGTGCGGAACTGCGGGTCGGTGCCGACCAGCTCGGTGAGCAGCTTGCCCGGGTCGGCGACGCGCATCGTGAACGCGCCGAACGCCCGGAGCCGGACCACGCCGAACTCGGCGTCCCGCATCATCACCGGGTTCTGCGTGCCCCACTTGAGGTCGGTGAACTGCCGGGTGTTGACGAAGTACACCTCGGCCTTCCACGGCGACTCGAACCCGTACTTCCAGCCCTTGATCGTGGCCAGGATCGGCAGATTCTGCGTGGTCAGCGTGTGGGTGCCGGGTCCGAAGACGTCGGCGACCCGGCCCTCGTTGACGAAGACGGCGACCTGTGACTCGCGCACGACGAGCTTGGCGCCCATCTTGATCTCGTTCTCGTACCGCGGGAACCGCCAGACGATCGTGTCGCGGCTGTCGTCCAGCCACTCGATGATGTCGACCAGCTCACCCTTGAGTTTGTCCCAGAGACCCATGCCGGCTCCCGACTCCTTGCGCTGGTACCGATGCTGCCGCGGCGACGACCGTACCAACCACCGCCCAGCCCCGATCCCGCCGTCGCCAGAGTTTCGTGCCGGCCCACAGCGCATGTCGCCCGTCGCCGCCGAGAGTGCCGGAAACCAGCCAGCGATCCCCGTCGCCAGAGTTTGATGCTGAACCACAGCGCATTTCGCCCGTCGATGACGAGAGTGCCGGAAAACAAACCCCGCAAACCCGAACGTTTTCGGCGCGAGGGTAAAAAACCCCAACTGGCCCGCAT
>NZ_JBIRWQ010000001.1:530884-760301 GCF_044388125.1 Actinoplanes sp. NPDC020271 | reverse complement strand
CCCCGTGCGTGCCTTAAACCTCCCTGCTATCCCGGTCGCCTGTTTTTTTTGCTTAACCACCGCGATTTTCGCCCGTCTTTTACGTGTGTGCCGGAAAACAACCAGCGAAGCGCAGTTGTTTTCCGGCACTCTCGTCATCGACCCAAAGGGGCGAAATGCCCGCCGAGCGAAGCGAGGCCATCAAGCACAGCCATCAAACACACCCCCCAGCGAAGCGAGTCAATCAAGCACGGCCTCATCGGCGGCTGCCCGGCCGGAATCCCAGCCTTCCAGGCTGTCGACGCGGCTGGCTCGGGTGCGGACCGTGTGGGGGAAGACCTTGTCCATCACGGCGCGGACCTCGACGTCCCGGCTGCGCAGGACCGGCAGCAGGTCGCTGTGCCCGGAGAATTCGCGGACGGTCACCTCGCGCAGCCGTTCCCCGATCCGGATGCCGTAGGCGACCAGGAAGGAGCGGCGGAACGCCTTCACCCGCGCTTTGCCCTTGGCCGGCTCGTCCCGGGTCATCGCCCGGTTCGCCTGGACCAGCAGGGAGGTGTGCAGCAGTTCGACGGCGTCGATGTCGGCGTCGAAGCCGAAGATCGTGCTGAAGCCGAGTTCCGGTGACCAGACCGTGCGGCATCCGTTGGCCCGGGCGACGGCGTCGAGCAGGCCGGCCTTCTCGTTCTCGTAGGGGTGGTCGACGCCGATGCGCCGCGCGAACGCGGTGACGCCGGCCGTCGGCGCGGTGACTTCCTCGATCCGGTACCGCGTGATCAGCTCTTGCGCCTTCGCGCTGTAGCTTTCCGCCTCGGCCGGGAAGTCGGTGGCTTCGGCCTTGGCCAGCAGTGCCCGGACCCGGTCGAGGAGTCGCCGGTCGGCGTGGTGGTGCACGGTCGTCGCCGGTGTCCCGGGCGGTGGGATGAGGATCTCGACGGCCGGGAGGCGCCGCAGCTCGGGCAGAAGACCCAGCGACGCGTCCAGCACCGCGATGCGGTCCCGTCTGCGCTGCTCGGAAGAGCCTTGCAGCTGTACGGCCTGTGCCCGCCACCCGTCGTCGACCGGCTCCCGGCCGATCATGAAGGTGGTGGCTGCTTCCGCGACGAGCCGTCCTTGGATCGGGTCGCCGCGCCGCGCGATGGCCCGGTGCAGCTCCACCGGTTGCCAGCCGCCGGTGAACAGCCGCTCGAACTCGCCTCGCAGCGCCGCGGTCAGCGCGGCGTCGGCCTCCGTCGCCGGTGACCCGGTGAGCAGGTCCAGCGCGGTCTCGTGGTCGAGCTCCCCGGCCCGGACACGTTCGACGATCTCCCAGGCCGACATGGCTCGAATGCTAGCCGCCGAGCTGCGATTTCCTGGTGGCGGTGACCGGGTTCGCGGGGTGACCGTGCCCACCCGGCGGAACCGCGAGCCGGCCGGGGTCGATGCCTTGACCGTGCCCACCCACGGAGATCGCCCTTGCGGCCTGAGCGTTCTGGGCGCCCCGCGCCCTGCTCAGGTCGGAAGGGTCCCCGCGGGAGCGACGGTCGGTACCCCGGCGGAGAGGGGCAATGAAGAATTTGATCGTGATGTTTCAGGGCGGGGAGGGTGGTGCGGACCCTCCCCGCCAAGGGGCGGCGCTCACGGATCACACGGGTCAGACGTCGAGGTCGTTCTCGATGCGGCGCAGCTGGTGCCGCGACATGGCCAGGTTGGCCCGGTCGCGGCGCAGCGCCACGTAGAGGAACAGCCCCTTGCCCGACCGGCTCGTGAGCGGCCGGATCATGTGGTACTGCGTGTCGAGGGTGATGAGGATGTCCTCGATCTTCTCGGAGAGGTTGAGCATCTCCATCGCCCGCAGTTTGGCCCGGACCACGTCGGTGTTGCCGGCCGCGGCGACCGTCAGGTCGAGGTCCTTGCCGCCGCCGAGGGTGCCCAGGGCCATGCCGCTGGTGTGGTCGACGAGAGCGACGCCGATGCAGCCGTCGATCTCCATGATCTCTTTCAGTGCGGTTTCCATCTCGGCCATGAGATTCGTTCCTCCGTTGTGGTGGGATGGCGGCTCGCCGTGACGACGGCGGCGCCGGATGGGATGCGGCGGATGCCGCGGGTTCTGCACCTGCCGGTCAGCCGGCCGCCGTGCGGCGGCGCGAGACGTTCGGCAGGGTGGCCATCGGGGTCCGCCGGGCCAGCGGGACCGGTGCCGGTCCGGTCTGTTGCGGGATCTCCGGTCGCCGGTGCTGCTTGTGCTGGACCGTCTCCACCGCGATGAGCTTGACGATCCGGCGTACGCATCTCCGGGCCTCCAGGTGCACCATGGCGAGGTTCGCGTCGCCCGAGGTGACCACGGTGAGCAGCGCGTTCGGACCGGCGGTGTACGAGGTGATGTAGCCGCCGTCGCACTCGACGACGGACTCGCGCAACTCGCCGTGGTTGACCGCGTGGGCGAACCGGCGCGCCAGCGCCAGATGTGCCGCGGCGAGAGCGGCCAGGGTGTCCGGTTCGATCCCGTGCGAGTCGTGCGCGACGACCATCCCGTCGGCGGTGGCGAGCACGCTGCCGGACAACTCTGGCACCCTGCTCCGCAGGCGGCCGAGCTCGTCGAGTACCGCCGGATCCACCGTCATCCTGGGACGCTCCTTCTCTCGATCGGGGGTGCGCGCGTCACCGCAGTGCCCTCAGTGCGGTGCGTATGCGCTTCAGCAGGACTTCGTCGGTGCCCTGATGCACCGGCGGGTTCTCGGTGGCCAGCTCCTTCGGCAGCTTGGCCCCGGGTTTACGGCGGGCGAGCCGGGGCAGCCGGTTCGGCCCGGTGTTCCCCTCGCCCGGTGGTGGTGGCGCCGGTGGGGGGAGCGATGGTGGTGGTCCGCTCATCACCGGCACCGCCGGGGACTCCTCGATCGCCGGGACGGGACGGGCCACCGGGGCCGCCTCGGCGCGGTGCTGGGGGAGCCGGACGAAGTCAGGGGCCTCCGGCGCCCGTACCTCCGGGAGCTCGATGAGCCCCAGGGCCGCGAGCCGCCGCAGTTCCTGGATGGTCGCGTAGCCGGCGCGCCCCAGCAGCAGCGCCAGGTCGGCCGGGGTGCGCTGACCGTCCGCGTGGATCAGCAGCTCCCACTGCAGGGCGGTCACCGTCACCCGCTCCCGCGGCGGACGCGCGACCGGGGTCACCGGGTGCGTGTCGATCCGCGGGTTCGGGAAGATGTCGTCGAGCAGCGTGGCCCGTCGCCGTACCTCCCGCAGCACGGCGACGGTGTCTATGTGCACGACCGCGCCCAGCCAGTGCGTCGCCGCCGGCAGGAAGTCCACCGGTGCGCCGGCGGAGGTGAGCACGAAGTACGCCGCGTCGTAGGTCGCACCGAGCATGCACAGCTCCAGCTCGCCCTGGGTCAGGTGACCCTGCTCGACCAGCAGCCGGCCCACCCGGGCGGTCGAGGTGCCCAGGTCGAGCGCGTTCTGCCAGGTGCGCCCGGCCAGCCGGCCGGACGAGGTGAGCAGCTCGCCCACCCCGGGCGCGGCCGGCGACTCGGCGTAGATGACGCGCCCCTCGAAGACGTAGACCGCGCCGCCGGGATGGCCACCGACCACCAGCGCTCCGGTCTGCCGCCCGTCGGCGACCTGCGCGAGCAGGTCACCGGGGGTGGCGGTCTTCGTGGCGGCCACCGTTACTCCTCACTGGTGTGTGCGTTGGTCTTGTAGCCGGTCATGACGTGACGAGTTCGTCGGCCAGGCGCTGCATCTGGCGGCGGGCCACGGCGAGGTTGCCGCGGGCCCGGTCCAGCCAGACGTAGAGCACCAGGCGACTGTCGAATTCGGTCTGGACGACCCGCAGGAGGTGGTAACCCCCGGCCGTCGTGATGATCAGGTCCTCGAGCAGGTCGTGCGGGATCGCCGAGACGAACAGCGACCTGCTGTTCGCGGCCTGGACCACCTCGGCCGTGCCGGAGGCCGCGGCCTCGTGGTCAGCATTGGGTGCGGCTCCGGTCGTGGCGACCGGGAAACCCGTGGTGTAGTCGACGATGCTGGCTCCGACGGCGCCAGGGATCGTCATGGCCTCCTGTAGACAGTTATCGACGCCGGGCACTTCTCTCCTCGACGTGCTTTCTGGGTCTTTCCTGCTTATGGCGTACGGCCGCATCGCCGTTCCCCGCCACCGTGGGCCATCCTCCGGTGACACAGAACCGACAGGTCGCACGCTTTGTGCGTCATGGTCCGGAGGCCCGTAACCGTTACCCGGGACCGCCGTGAACCCCGAGAGCCTGGGCAGTCCGTGGGTTCCCCTGCCGGACGGCGGGTCCGTTCCCGTGCCGTCGGTCACCCGTCGGAGTCGCGTAACCTGATCGTCACACGTCGATAGTCGGGAGGTCGCATGCCCAGTCGTTGGGAGCAGGTCGTGGTGGACGCGAAGGACCCGGCCCGGCTGGCGCGCTGGTGGGCCGAGGCGCTCGGCTACACGATCGTCGACGAGGGCGACGACCGTGACGGTCACTTCGTCGAGATCCGCCGCCGGCCCGACGAGCTGCCCGGGCTCCTCTTCGGCGAGAGTGCCGACGTCAAGTCGGTGAAGAACCGGCTACATCTCGACCTGCGGCCGGACGATCAGGAGACCGAGGTGGAACGCCTGGTCGGGATGGGGGCCCGCCCGGTCGGCATCGGCCAGAGCGACGTGCCGTGGGTGGTGCTGGCCGACCCGGAGGGCAACGAGTTCTGCGTGCTGGCGGCCAAGGCTGCTGCCCAGTGATCTGCCCGGAAGCAGCCCACTTCCGGTTTTTCCGCCGCGGATCAGCTCAATAACGGAATTCGGCCATCAGGGCGCGGAGTTCGTCGGCCGCGCCGCTGACGAGTTCCGCCGAGTGCCGGGTGGTGTTCGCGCCCTCCGCCGTGTCCGCGCTGGACGTGCTGATGTGCGACACCGTGCCGCTGATCTCGGACGCGGCCGCGGACACCGCGCCGACGTTGCGGGCCAGCTCATCGGTGGTCGCCGACTGTTGTTCGACCGCGGCGGCGATGGTCCGCTGCCCGTCGTCGATCCGGTTGATCACCGCCGAGATCGCCTCGATCGCCGTCGCCGTGCCCTCGGTCATCTCCTGGATCGCCAGAATCTTCGCGGTGATGTCGGCGGTGGCCTGCGCGGTCTCCTGAGCCAGGTCCTTCACCTCGGTCGCGACCACCGCGAAGCCCTTCCCGGCCTGCCCGGCCCGGGCCGCCTCGATGCTCGCGTTCAACGCCAGCAGGTTCGTCTGCTCGGCGATGTTCGTGATCATCTGCACGATGTCGCCGACCTCGCGGCTCGCCTCGCTGAGCTTGGCCACCGCGTTCGCGGTCCGGTTCGCGCTGGTGGTGGCCTCGCTCGTGGTCGTCGCGGCGGACAGGGCCTGCTTGGCGATCTCCCGGATCGACGCGGACAGCTGCTCGGTCGCGGCCATCATGTCGTTGACCGAGCCGGAGACGTTGCCCGCCGACGCGTCCGCGCTGCGCGCCTGCGACGACGTCGCCTCGGCCGACTGGTCCAGCGTGCCGGCCAGCATCCGCAGCTCCGCACTGGCGTCGGTCAGGACCGTCACCCGATCGGCGGTGGCCGAGACGGTGCCCTGCAACGCGGTGGTCGCCTCGTTCAGCGCGGCCGCCATCTCGCCCAGCTCGTCCCGGTTGATCACCGGGGTGCGGACGGTCAGGTCCCGCCGGGCGAGGGCCCGCAGCGCCTCCAGCATCCCGCGCAGCGGGCGGCGGACCGCGCGGACGGTCAGGGCGCAGGCGGTCGTGGTGATCAGCGCGGCCAGCAGCGCCGCGATCACGATGAACCGGTTGCTCGACGCGGACGCCTCGGAACCGCGGGCGGCGGCCGCTTCGACCTCGGCGTACATCCGGTCGTCGAGGTTCCCCAGCTTGCCTTCCAGGTCGGAGTAGACCGTCAGGAAGTCCGGCACCTTCTCGGCCGCGGCGGCATGATCGGTTCCCGCGGTGGCGACCATGTCCTCGGCCGCGCTGATGTACTTCAGGACCGAGGGGCGAATCGTCGCGTAGTCCGCTTTCAGGCTGTCCGGGGCGGATCTCGTGGCCTCGTCGTACATGCCGATCAGGGTCTGGCCGTGCTCGGTGACCTCCTCGACGGCCAGCCGGGCGCGCATCGCCGCGGTCGTCGCGTACATCGCCGACATCACGTCCGCCCGCAGCGCGTCGTGCATCATGTCGGCGTTCCACTGATCGCTCATCGCCTCGCTGACCGCGGCGATCTCCGTGTTGGCGGCGGACTGGTCCGACGCGTTGCGCACGGCGAACCCGGTCACCAGGCCGACCGACAGGAGCCCGGCGGCGCCCATCACGACGAGACGACCCACGATCGTGACGCCTCGGCGCCGGGAAACGGACTCCACGGCTGTACCCATCGGCAACATCGAAAACCGGCTGAGCGACCTAAGGTGATCACATGACGGCTGCCGACGCCCAGCGCTGGGCCTCCGAGCCCGCCAAGGACAGCGGCTACGGACGGACCCCCTACCAGCGGGATCGCGCCCGCGTGCTGCACTCGGCCGGCTTCCGCCGGCTCGCCGCCAAGACCCAGGTGCACACCGCCGGGTCCGACGACTTCCTGCGTACGCGTCTGACCCACTCCCTGGAGGTCGCCCAGATCTCCCGCGAGATGGGCGCCCGGCTCGGCTGCGACCCGGACGTGGTCGACGTCGCCGGGCTGGCCCACGACATCGGGCACCCGCCGTTCGGTCACAACGGCGAGGCCGCGCTCGACCTGGTCGCACAGCCGTGCGGCGGCTTCGAGGGCAACGCGCAGACGCTGCGGGTCCTCACCCGCCTGGAGGCCAAGGTCCCCGGGGCCGGCCTCAACCTGACCCGCGCCACGCTCGACGCCTGCTCCAAGTACCCGTGGTTCCGCCGCTCCGGCACCCGCAAGTTCGGGGTCTACGCCGACGACGAGCCGGTCTTCACCTGGCTGCGCGACGGCCGCGCCGACGACCGCCGCTGCCTGGAGGCGCAGGTGATGGACTGGGCCGACGACGTGGCGTACTCGGTGCACGACGTCGAGGACGGCGTCCACGGCGGCTACCTGCACCTGGGGCCGCTGCTGCGCGACCCGGCGGAACGGGCCGAGCTGTGTGCGGACGTGGCCGCCACCTACTCCGACGAGACGCCCGACGAACTCGGCGAGGCACTCGACCACCTGCTCGCCGATCCGGCCGTGGCGGCGGTGGGGGACTACGACGGGTCGTACGACGCGCAGATCACCCTCAAACGGATGACCAGTGTGCTGACCGGCCGGTTCGTCTCGTCCGCGGTCGGCGCCACTCACAGTCAGTACGGGACTGACCCGATGCGCCGCTACGACGCCGACCTGGTCGTCCCGCGAACCGTGCGCAACCAGTGTGCGCTGCTCAAAGGCATGGCCTTCCGGTACGTGATGCGGACCCGGGCGGCCGAACACTGGTACGAGCAGCAGCGCACCATCATCGCCGAGCTGGTGGCGGCGCTCAGCCGTACGCCGGAAAGGTTGGATCCGCTCTTCCGGCCGTTGCACGCGGCCGCCTCGTCGGACGCGGAAGCCCTGCGGGTGATCATCGATCAGGTGGCGTCGCTCACCGATCCGGCCGCCGTGGCCTGGCACCGCGACCTCGCCTGACGCCGCGCCCGGACCCTGCTGGCGGTTCCGCCGCCGGGCGAGGCAGGATGTATGCCGTGGCGGGCAGGGTGAAGGACGAGGACATCGCGCTGGTCCGCGACCGCACTTCGATCGCCGACGTGATCAGCGAGACCGTGACGCTGCGCTCGGCCGGTGGCGGCAACCTGAAGGGCCTGTGCCCCTTCCACGACGAGAAGTCCCCGTCGTTCAACGTCTCCCCGGCTCGCGGCGTGTATTTCTGCTTCGGGTGCGGCCAGGGCGGCGACGCCATCAAGTTCCTGATGGACGCGGAGCACCTGTCGTTCGTCGAGGCGCTGGAGCGGCTGGCCGGAAAGGCCGGGATCCAGCTTCGGTACGACACCGACGGTCCCCAGCCGTCCGGTCCGCGCCCCCAGGCCGGGCAGCGGCAGCGGCTGATCGCCGCGCACGCGTCCGCCGTCGAGTTCTACCGTGACCAGCTCGGCTCGCCGGGCGCGCGCAAGGCCCGCGAGTTCCTCGCCGGTCGCGGTTTCGGCCGCGACGCCGCCGAGAAGTACGGGTGCGGGTTCGCCCCCGACTCGTGGGACGCGCTGAGCAAGCACCTGCGTCTGCAGGGCTTCACCCAGGACGAGTTGATCACCGCGGGCCTCTCCAAGACGGCGCGGTCGGGGTCGCTGATCGACCGGTTCCGCCGCCGGCTCCTGTGGCCGATCCGGGACCTGAGCGGTGACGTCATCGGTTTCGGCGCGCGCAAGCTGTTCGACGACGACGACGGCCCGAAATACCTGAACACGCCCGAGACGCCGATCTACAAGAAAAGCCATGTGCTGTACGGCATCGACCACGCGAAACGGGAGATCGCCAAGCGCGGCCGGGCGGTGATCGTCGAGGGCTACACCGACGTCATGGCCTGCCACGAGGCCGGCGAGCTGACCGCGGTGGCGACGTGCGGCACCGCGTTCGGCATCGACCACATCGGCGTGCTGCGCCGCCTGCTGATGGACAGCGACAGTTTCACCGGCGAGATCATCTACACCTTCGACGGGGACGCGGCCGGGCAGAAAGCGGCGCTGCGCGCGTTCGAGGAGGATCAGCGTTTCGTCGGGCGCACGTTCATCGCGGTCAGCCCGGACAACATGGACCCGTGCGATCTGCGCCTGACCCGCGGCGACCTCGCGGTGCGCGACATGATCGCCGGGCGTGAGCCGCTGGTCGACTTCGCGCTCCGGCACACCATCTCCCGCTTCGACCTGGACACGGTCGAGGGCCGGGTCGAGGCGATGCGCAAGGCCGCCCCCCTCGTCGCCAAGATCAAGGACAGGGAGAAGAGGCCTGAGTACGCGCGGAAGCTCGCCGGCGACATCGGCATGGACCTGGAGCCGGTGCAGCGTGCGGTGAACAACGCGTTGCGCGGCGAGGCCGCCGAGCAGCGGTCGCCCGGCCGTCCCGCGAAGGCCGACTCGCCCCAGCGTCTGGTCGAGCGGGAGGCGCTGAAACTGGCCCTGCAGGAGCCGGCGCTGGCCGGCCCGATGTTCGACGCGCTCGGCCCCGAGAATTACGCCGACCCGGTGCTGGCCGCCCTGCGCGAGGCGATCGCCCAGGCCGGCGGCGCGTCCTCGGCCACCGCCGGTGTCGTCTGGATCGAGAAGGTCCGTGACTCCTGCACCGACCTGGGCGCGCAGGGCCTGGTCAGCGAGCTGGCGGTGGAGCCGCTGCGGGTCGACGGCGCCGCCGACCCGCGCTATGTGCAGATCACCCTGGCCCGGTTGCAGGCGGCCGCGGTGACCACCCGGATCCGCGACCTGAAATCGAAGGTCCAGCGGCTCAACCCGGTCACCCACAAGGATCAGTATCTGGCGCTCGCCGGGGAGCTCTTCTCGCTGGAACAGCAGGCCCGCGCCCTGCGCGATCAGGCAGCAGGTGGAATGTGAAGCTCTTCCGACGCCGGCCCGCGCTGCCGGCCGAGCACCGTCCCCCGCTCGACCCGGAGGAGCGGGTGCTCACCTGGTCCCGGTCCGAGGAGGGCGTGCTCGTCGCGACGAACCGGGGCATCTGGCTGCCGGGCGCCACCGAACGCCTCGGCTGGCACGAGATCCACAAGGTCGCCTGGTCCGGGCGGGAACTGCGGATCACCCCGGCCGAGGTCGCCGAGGAACGGGACGGTTACACCGTTCTGGTGGACGGGCCGACGGCGACGTTCCTGCTGCTGGAGCCGGGGGAGCTGCCGGATCAGGTGCGGACCCGGGTGACCCGCTCGGTGGCGTACACGACGCATCACGAGCTGGAGCGGGGCGCCGTCCGGGTGGTCGGCCGCCGCGTGACCGGGCAGGACGGGCTCAGCTGGGCGGTCCGCTACGACGCCGGCTCGTGGACGGACTGGCCCGCCGTGATCGAGGCGACCGACGAGTTGGTCGACGGGGCACAGAAATCTGTCGCACCCCCTCCGTAAGGTGCGGGGCGTGACAGCCCATCCGACCACCCCGCCACCACCCGTAAAAGGGAAGAAAGATCCTCCCTTGATCCACGCGCGCGGATTGATCAAGAGGTTCGGCGACTTCACCGCGGTCGACGGCATCGACGTCGACGTGCAGCCCGGTGAGGCGTTCGGTTTCCTGGGCCCGAACGGCGCCGGGAAGAGTTCCACCATGCGGATGATCGGCTGCGTCTCCCCGCCCACCGACGGGGTGCTGCAGATCCTGGGCATGGATCCGCGGCGCGACGGGCCGGCCATCCGGGCCCGGCTCGGTGTCTGCCCGCAGCTCGACAACCTGGACGTCGAGCTGACCGTCCGGGAGAACCTGACGACGTATGCGCGGTTCTTCGGCATCCCCCGCGCCACCGCGCGCCGCCGGGCCGACGAGCTGCTGGAGTTCGTCCAGCTCGGTGAGCGGGCCGGCAGCAAGGTCGAGCCGCTCTCCGGCGGCATGAAACGGCGGCTCACGATCGCCCGCGCCCTGGTCAACGAACCCGACCTCGTGCTGCTCGACGAGCCCACCACCGGCCTCGACCCGCAGGCCCGGCACCTGGTGTGGGAGCGGCTGTTCCGGCTCAAGCAGCAGGGGGTGACGCTGGTCCTCACCACCCACTACATGGACGAGGCGGAACAGCTCTGCGACCGCCTGGTGGTGATGGACGGCGGGAAGATCGTCGCGGAGGGTTCACCCCGTGACCTGATCGAGCGCCACTCCACCCGTGAGGTGGTCGAGCTCCGGTTCGCCGGCGACGATCAGGGCACCTGTGCGGAGAAACTCGCCGGCATCGCCGAGCGCGTCGAGGTGCTGCCCGACCGGGTGCTGCTCTACGTCGCCGACGGGGACGAGGCTTTGGCCCAGGTGCACCGGCGCTCGCTGAGCCCGGCGTCGGCGCTGGTCCGCCGGGCCGGCCTGGAGGACGTGTTCCTGCAGCTGACCGGCCGGACGCTGGTGGACTGATGACCTCCTCGGCGTACGTGTTGGAGTACCACCTGGTCAACTACCGCCGCACCTGGCGGTCGAGCGCGCTGTCGACGATGGTGCTGCCGCTGCTGACGATGCTGGGCTTCGGTCTGGGTGTCGGCGGTTACGTGCAGGCCGACATCGACGGCGCCGCCTACCTCGACTGGATCGTGCCCGGGCTGATCGCCTCGACCGCCGCGCAGACCGCGCTCGGCGAGGCGACCTGGCCGGTGCTGAGCAGCTTCGAGTGGCTGAAGGTCTACTTCGCGCAGGCCGCCGCGCCGCTGCGGGTCGGCGACATCCTAGGCGGGCACCTGGCCTTCATGATGTTCCGGGTGCTGCTCAGCGTCGTCGCGTTCCTGCTGGTCGCGGCGCCGTTCGGGGCACTGCACTCGATCTGGACGGTGGCCGTGCTGCCGCTGTCGGTGCTGGTCGGGCTCGCGGTGGCCGCGCCCGTGGTGGCCTACACGGCCAGCATCCGCAGCGACAGCTATCTGGCGATCCTGTTCCGGTTCGCGGTGCTGCCGATGTCGCTCTTCTCCGGGGTGTTCTTCCCGATCGAGTCGCTGCCGGAGCCGCTGCGCTGGCTGGCCTACGCGTTGCCGCTCTGGCACGGGGTGGACCTGACCCGGGCCGCCACGCTCGGTCTCGGCTTCGGGCCGGCCAGGTTGTGGCACGTGCTCTATCTGCTCGTCTGGTGCGTGGCCGGCTGGTTCCTGGCCCGCTGGCGGTTCCAGCGACGGTTGGTGTTCTGACGATGGGCGGGGTGAGATCGTGCTGACGCTGGTCCTTCCGAAGCTGGTGTCGTTCGAGGGCAGCGGCGGCCGGGCCGTGCGGGTCACCGAACGCAACGTCAACGCGCTGAAGTCGGCGTACTGGGTGGTGATGGCCGGCGGCCTGCTGGAGCCGGTGCTCTACCTGTTCTCGATCGGGGTGGGGGTCGGCGCCCTGATCGGCGACATCGCGCTGCCCGGCGGCCGGACGGTGAGCTACACCGAGTTCGTCGCCCCGGCGATGCTGGCGGCGTCCGCGATGAGCGGGGCGCTCGCCGAGACCACCTTCAACTTCTTCGGCAAGATGAAGTTCATGCGGCTGTACGACGGGATGCTGGCCACCCCGATCCGGCCGTTCGAGATCGCGGTGGGCGAGCTGATCTGGGCCATGGTCCGCGGCACCCTCTACTCGGTCGCGTTCCTGACGATCATGGTGGCGATGGACCTGACGACGCCGTTGCGGGCGCTGGCCGCGTTCCCGGCCGCGGTGCTGGTCGGCTTCGCGTTCGGCGCGCTGGGGATGACCGTGGCCACGCTGATCCGCAGCTGGCAGGATTTCGACCTGATCGGGGCCGGGCAGTTCGCGCTGTTCCTGTTCTCCGGGACGTTCGTGCCGGCGCAGGCCTATCCGGTGGCGCTGCGCTGGCTGGTCGAGCTCTCCCCGCTGTACCGGTCGGTGGACCTGATCCGCGGCATCAGCCTGGGCTCGGTGGGGTGGGTGCAGGTCGTCGACGTGCTCTTCCTGCTGGTGCTGCTCGCGGTGGGGCTGACCGTCTCCGGCCGCCGGATGGGCAAGCTGCTGTGTAAGTGACCGCTCTGGGGTAAGTGACCGTTTTTCGACAGCGCGCGGGCGGTGCTGTTCCACCGCCCGCGCGGCCGGCTCAACCCTGGCTCAGCCCGTGCTCGGAGCCCTTCTTCAGTGCGCGGGTGTCGCGCAGCTCCAGGAACGGCTCCTCGTCGGCCGGGTGCCCGGCGGCGATGGCCCGCCCCCGTTCCAGTTCCGCGTCCAGCTCGGCGCCGAGCATGATCGCCATGTTGGAGATCCACAGCCAGACCAGGAACGCGACGACGCCACCCAGGGTCCCGTAGGTCTTGTTGTAGTTCGCGAAGTTCGCCAGGTAGATCGCGAATCCCGCGGACGCGGCCACCCAGAGCAGCACCGCGAAGATGCCGCCCGGGCTGATCCAGCGGAACCCGCCGGTCTTGGCGTTCGGCGACGCCCAGTAGAGGATGGCGAACATCAGGCTGATCAGCACCAGCAGCACCGGCCACTTGGCGATGTTCCAGGTCATCACGGCGGCGCCGCCGAGGCCGATCCGTTCGCCGACGATCCGGGCCAGGTCGCCGGTGAACACGACGATGGCCGCGGAGGCGATCAGCATCACGCCGACGACCGCGGTCACCCCGACCCGGATCGGCAGGGTCTTCCAGATCGGCCGGCCCTCCGGCACGTCGTAGATCGCGTTCGACGCGCGCATGAACGCGGCGATGTACCCGGACGCCGACCAGAACGCGACGACCAGACCGAGGATCGCCGCGAGCCCCGCGCTGCCGGTGTCCTGCACCTGGTCCAGCACGGTGTTGACCAGATCGCGCAGCTCCGCGTTGGGGGCGATCTGGGTGACCGCGTCGGTGACCGTCCGCTGCCCGGTCTCGCCGAGCATGCCGAGCAGCGACACGATCACCAGCGCGCCCGGGAAGATCGACAGCACGCCGTAGTAGGTGAGCGCCGCCGCCCAGTCCGAGACGTTGTCCTCGGAGAACTGTTTGAAGGTCCGCTTCACCGCCGCGAAGATCCCTTTGGCCCGCAGCTGTGACGGCCGGTCCGGTCCGTCGTCGGGCCCCGGCGCGGACAGTTCCCGCGGGTCGGGGGAGCGCCCCACCTCGGTCGTCCCGGCCGCGGCCAGGTCATAGTCCTCCCCGCCGCGCCGTTTCGCGTCGCCGGCCTCGTCCTTGCCCCGGGCGGTGTCCCCGGATCGGGGTGGCGAGTCGTCTCCGGATTGCGCGGACGGCGGGCCGGAAACCGAGGCCAGGCCGGTCGCGGGGACGTTCTTGTCGTCGGAGCCGTGGCGCCCTTCCGGGCTGTGGCGCAGTCTCATGGCGGGCTTCCCTTCGGGCGGGGCGGTGGGCTGCCGTACGCCGTTCCTCCCCGTCACGACGTGCGCATATGTCCTTCCCCGGTAGTTCCCGCGACCCCGTGTCACTAACCCTCCCGCCCTGGTCGGCGCCGGATACCGGCACAGCGTGGAGGAGTAGGCCGGTGTCGGCCGGGTAGGGAGCAAGGTAGGCATTTGCCCCGTGCGAGGGCACGCGGCGTACGCACGAGCAGTCGCGCATTGCATGTCCATTTGTTCAGATGGCGCACGCATGAGGGGGTCCGAGAACGCTCTCCCGAATGTCGTCCGGCATTGCTACTCGCTGGTCACCCCGGGGGTGGAGATCGTCGATCACCTATCCCGACGGCGGGTTTTGATCATGAACGCGCCGGTCACGGTGTCGCACGGCAAGTGTGCCGATGATCCGAGCGGCGCCGCACGCTCGTATCGGAGGGCAGGACATTCCAGGTTGGAGGCACCTATGGCATCCCGCCGGCGGGGTACTGGTCGATCAAGGGCGGTGCCGCGGATGGTCCATACTGGAGTCGTTGGCACGCGCGAATGCACGTGCACCTGCACGGGTGGTCTCGTCCGGGGAGGACATTGATGCGGCTGCGACATCCTTCCGGCCGGATCGTGCACCTCACCTGCGGGCTGAGCCTAACGGACGCGGTGACACCGGCCGACGCCTTCGCGGCACTCGACACCGCCGCCACCGAGCTGCGAGCCGCCCTGAACCGCTGCGGCCTCGCGAACACCGGCAGCGCCGCCGATCCCGGCCCGCTCACGATCGCCCTGCGCCTGTCCCATCCCCTTGCCGCCGCCCTCGTCGACGACGGGCGCGCCCGCACCCGGCTGCGTGCCGAACTCGACGCCCGGAGCCTCGAGGTGGTCACGCTGAGCGGCGGGCCCGACGCCGAGGGCGGCGGCACACCCCCCGAGTCCGAGTCGGCGGCTCTCCCCGACTGGAGCGAGCCGGCCCGCCTCCAGCACACCCTCGAGCTCGCCCGCATACTCGTCGACCTGCTGCCCGAGGACGAGGTCCGCGGCGCGGTCGGCACCTGTGGCCTCGGCCCGCGCGAAACCTGGGACGAAGCCCACGAACGAGCCGGCGCACGACACCTCGGCCGCCTCTCCGGCGGACTGGCCGACCTCGCCTGGCGAGTCGGTCGCGCGGTCCGGGTCGGTTTCGAACCCCATCCGGGGTACGTCCTGGACAGCCCCGAGGAAACCGTCGCCGCCCTGGCCCGCGTCGACAAGGACCGGCTCGGCGTCTGCCTCGACCTCGCCCGGGTGGTCCGCGACTGGCCCGCCCCCGAGGACGGCATCGACCGGCTCACCGACGCCGGGCTCTCCGTCATCACGGTCCGGATCACCGACCCGGCCACCGCCTGGCAGCCGATCCTGCGGCACCTGCTCGCGGCGGACACGGCCCGCACCGAGTACATCGAGGTGGGCGGCAACGGCACGGCGGTGGCTGACATGACGTACGTCATCGGGCAGTTGACCGCCCTCGGCCTCGTGCCGGAAAGCGAACCCTGCACCGCGACCTGATCCCGAAACGGTAAAAGCCGCTCCCGGAGGAGCGGCTTTTACCGTGAAGGGAACAATCAGAGCGTGCTGCTGGATCCCTTGGTGCCGGAGAGCGAATCCGTCGGCGCGAGCAGCTCGTCGGTGCTGCTGCTCGTGGTGGTCGTGGTGCTGTCGGTGCCCGTGGTGCCCAGCTTCTCCCCGAGCTTGGACGACTGCAGCTTGTCCTTGCCCTCGGTGTACAGCTTGTTCGCCTGGGCCTGAGCCACGCCGGCGGCCTCCTGGACCGTCGGGTGCTGCCAGAACTTCTCGGCGTTGGCCCGAATCTCCTCGTACTTCTCGCGACCGGCCCGGCTGCCCAGGACGAAGCCCGCCGCGAGACCGCCGAGGAACAAGAGCTTTCCGCGCATGATGGCGGCTCCTTCCGTGTGGTGTGAAGCAACTGTGTCTGCCGCGTGCATACCCATCCTGCCGCGCCGATACTCCCCGCATCCTGCTTTCACTCCTGTTGCCGCGCGTCACACCTGAAGGATGAGCCGCAGGGGATACCCCTTCGCGCGGGCCCCGAGTCGTCGTGTAATCTTCTCTCCGTCGCCAGGGAAACCGGGCGGCGAGCACGATCCCCTGTAGCTCAATTGGCAGAGCAGCCGGCTGTTAACCGGCAGGTTATTGGTTCGAGTCCAATCGGGGGAGCGAGCGGCCGAGAGGCCCCCCATCCGCGGATGGGGGGCCTCTCGCATTTTGCTCAGGGGGCCGAGCCCCTCCCGGAAACCCCGCGTTACCGTCGGTTGCGGTTCGCCGCTGGTCGCGGCCGACAGATCAAGAGCCGATTGGCGTACGCCCATTGCCGCGCTCCGGCTTCTCGGCTGGGGGTTTTCGGGCCTGTTGTGCTTTCGCCTCCTTGGCCCGAAGTGCGCGGTTACGCTGAGGCCTGCGTTGTTCGCTCTCAGTGAGGTGGTTATGTCGCAGCCGGTCGAGGTGGACGTCGTGATCGTCGGCGGCGGGCTCGCCGGGCTGTCCGCTGCCCGCCGACTCGACCGCGCCGGCGTGGAATGGCTGCTCGTCGAAGGCTCCGACCGGGTCGGCGGGCGAATCGCCACCGACGTCGTCGACGGCTGGCACATGGACCGCGGCTTCCAGGTGCTGAACACCGCCTACCCGCGGCTGCCCGCACTCGTCGACGTCGACGCGCTGCAGATGCGCTACTTCACCTCGGGCGTACTCGTCCGCCGCGGCGGCAACCTGCACCGGCTCGAGAACCCGCTGCGCGAGCCGCTCACCACCCCGCAGACCCTGCTCTCCGGCGTCGGCACACTCAGCGACCGCCTCAAGTTCGCCGCGCTCGCCACCCGATGCGCCACCACACCCGTCGACCGGCTGCTCGACACGCCCGAGATGACCACCCAGGAGATGCTCCGCAAAGCCGGACTGTCCCACCGGATCATCGAAGAGGTGCTGCGGCCGTTCTTCTCCGGCGTGTTCGCCGACCGGTCACTGGAAACCTCCAGCCACGTCACCGCGATGGTGCTGCGCTCCTTCACCCGCGGCCGGATCGGAGTTCCCGCCGCCGGCATGGCCGCGCTGCCCGCCGCGATCGCCGGCCCGCTGCCCTTCCCACAACTGCTGATCGGCGCCCGCACCCTCAGCATCGGCCCCGGCATGGTCGTCACCGAAGGCGGCGAGATCCACTGCCGCGCCGTCATCGTCGCCACCGACCCGGTGCACGCCTCCGAACTGCTCCCGCAACTGCCGAAACCGGACATGCACGGGCTCACCACGTTCTACTTCGGCGCCCCGCACGCCCCCATCGACGAGCCGATCCTGCTGCTCGACGGCGACCGGCGGGAAATCATCGCGAACACCGTGGTCGTCAGCAACGCCGCACCCGAGTACGCCCCCAGCGGCCGTTCACTGATCGCGGCCACCGTCGTCGGCGTCTCCGCCCCGTCCAGCGCCTCCGAAGCCGTCATCCGCGTCGAACTGTCCCGGATGTACGGCACCCCCACCGAGGACTGGGACCTGCTCAACGTCGTCAGCATCCCGCACGCGCTCCCGGCCGCCCGCGTCCCCCAAAGGGCCCTGCGCAAGCCCGTCGCCCTCGGCGACGGCCTCTTCGTCGCGGGTGATCATCGCGACAGTCCGTCCATCCAAGGCGCGCTGGCCGGCGGCTGGCGAACAGCCGGCCAAGTCCTGGCGTCACTCGGCGCCCGGGTCGGATCATGAACGCACGGAGGCGTGATGAGCGACCTGAACCCGGAGAATTTCGCCGAATTCACCACCTCGGACGGCCCCGACTCGCCGAGCATCGCCCTCACCGACGGCCCGGCAACCATCGACCTCCAGCCGCGCGACATGGTCACCGACCCACGACACCAAATAGTTTTGTTGCCACAGACGCTGGTCGAGCAATAGATCGCTAGCTGCCGGAGCGGGCCGCGGGATAGGATCGCCGCCGGTACGGGGCGGTAGCTCAGTGGGTTAGAGCAGGGGACTCATAATCCCTCGGTCGCGGGTTCGAGTCCCGCCCGCCCCACGTTGATCTTGCATGCGAACCACCGAGCCCTGATGGCGGGGCGAGTGGTTCGCATATCGTGCGTCACTGGCGCAGGAGAGCTGATCACCGCCGCTGCCGATCCGTACGGCCGGTGGAGTCCTTCCTGCGGGCGGGGCAGGGCTGCTTGAAGGCGGCCGTCTCGTAGCGGATGGTCGGTAGGGCTGATGACGCCTGTTGCCCTCGCGAGGGTACGGTCCGGCATGGCACGCTTGGGGCAGAATCTGCCGAGAAGGTGAGGTGATCCGATGAGTGTGGCAGTGCTGGAGCACCCGGAGCCATGGAGCGAGGACGAATACTTCGCGCTCGGTGAGACCTCGAATCGGATCGAGCTGATCGATGGGAGCCTGTGGGTGAGTCCCGCCCCGAGCAAACGGCACCAGCACATCGCGTTCCTGCTCGCCATGGGGCTCTACACGGCGGCTGAGCAGTCGGGACTTCTGGTCTTGCAGGACGTCAATCTCCGCCTGGCCGGCGGGCGCATCCTCCAGCCCGACATCGTTGTGGCAGATACCGATGACATCGGTACCACGGTCGAGGCCGGTGAAGCCAAGCTCGTCGTCGAGGTGGTCTCACCGAGCAACGCCGGAACGGATCGGCTCCTCAAGCCTCAGCTGTACGCGGCAGCGGGAATCGCATGGTACTTGCGGGTCGAGCAGCCGCAGGACACCGTCGAACTGCACCTTCACAAGCTGGTCGACGGTCACTACGCCCTTGCCGAGGTCGTGCGCCCCGGTCAGACGCTTGCCTCCGACGAGCCGTTTCCGTTCAAGCTTGAGGTGGCGGCATTGCTACGTCGTCGACACCGCGACTGACGTCCGTCTGCGATCCGCCCCATGTCGGCGACTACGGCAGCGGCCCAGGCAGATCGCCTGAGGCTCTGCCCGGCTTGAGTTTCGAGCGCTCGATCGGCGGCCAGTTGGCCGTAATCAGTGCTCATGCTGGACGTTGACGGCTGCGTGAGCTGGTCAAACGTCCCGGCAGTGGGTCGCCGGTGACGACGTTCGGGTGGTTCGCATGGTGCAACGTCCGGCCCACGTTGATCTTGCATGCGAACCACAGCCGGGTGGTTCGCTGTCGTCGGCTGCTGGCGAAGCGCCGGCGGCGGTTCTCTATCCTGCGCGGGTGTCTTCGCTCAGTGATGCCGAGCTTGATGCCTTGGTCGCCGAGGCGGTCGTGGACTGCTACGACGAGCATGAGCAGCTCAGTGGCCTGTTCGCCATGATTGAGGGCGATCTGGCGGTGCCGTTCGAGACCGAGGTTCTCGGCGTGCCGGTGGTGGTCCGAAAGGTGGATCTGCGCTCGTCGGGGATCGTCGCGATCTGCCATCGTGGCCGGCTGCGGCAGTCGATCGGGATTCTGGATCTTTCGTTGCCGGATCCAGCGCCGGACGGTGCGCAGTGGATCGAGGCGTACCGGTGGTGGGCGGGCACACAGTGAGCGAGTACCAGTACTACGAGTTCGTAGCGCTTGACGAGACTTTGACGCCGAAGCAGCAGGGCGAGTTGCGGGCGGTGTCGTCGCGGGGGCGGATCACGTCGTCGAGTTTCGTCAACGACTATCAGTGGGGCGATCTCAAGGCTGATCCGGCCAAGTGGATGGAGCGGTATTTCGACGCGCATCTGTATTTGGCGAACTGGGGCACGCGGCGGATCATGCTGAGACTGCCCCGAGCGGTGCTGGACCCGGAAACGGTGGAGAGATTCTGTGTCGGCGACTCGGCCGCATCCTGGGCGACCCGTACCCATGTGATCCTCGATCTTCGTAGTGAGGACGAGGACGGCGACGAAGAATGGTCGGACGAGGAAGGACGACTCGCGGCGATCGTGCCGGTCCGGGCGGAGTTGGCCGGCGGTGATCGGCGGCTGCTATATCTGGCTTGGCTGCTGTGTGTGCAGAACCGTGAGTTGAATGGTGAAGAGCCGGAGCCTTCGGTTCCGGCCGGGCTGGCGAAGCTGAGCGGGCCGTTGCGGGCCTTGGCCGACTTCCTTCGCCTGGACCCCGATCTGCTGGACGCGGCGGCAACGGCGAGCCGGCCGTTGAATGAGAAGGAGCCTTCCGCCGTCGACCTGCGCCGCTGGGTCAAATCCCTGCCGACGGCAGACAAGGACGAGGTGCTGTTGCGGGTGTTGCGTGGTGATGCCGGGTTGCTGCGGTCGGAGTTGCTGCGGCGGTTCCACGGTGTGACGGAGGAGTCGCCTGCCGGAGAGGGGCGGACCGCCGGAGACCTACTCGCCGCCGCTGAGGAACGGTGGGCTGCCCGGCAGCAGCGGCAGCGGGCGCGAGAGGCGGCCGAGCGTCAGCGTCGTGAGGAAGCGGCCGCCGCGGCTCGCGAGCAGCGCTTGGACGAGCTGGCACGGAACCCAGTCCGCGCTTGGGACCAGGTGGACGAATTGATCGCGACGAAACGTCCGAAGGACTACGACGCGGCGGTGACCCTGCTTTTGGATCTTCAGGCGCTGGCGGTACGGGAGGGTGAGATCTTCGAGTTCGCGGAGCAGATGACCCGGCTGCGGGACCGGCATGCCCGTAAGCCGAGCCTGATCGATCGTTTCGACCGGGCCCGGCTGACTGAGTTGGCTGCCGGGGTCGCGGCGGCCGACGTGTGAAGATTGGCCGGTGGTGTCCGTTGACGCGGCGACTGACGACGAGGGCGCTCGGCTTCGTCGTGAGCTGCAGCGGTTGCGGGCGGAGAACCATCGGCTGTCGCGTCTGCTGGAACTGCGGGGCCAGGACACCGCTCCGGCGCCGGAGCAACTCGCCGCGACGGCCACGCCGGGGCCGGTCACGATGGCGTCGCCAGTGCCGGAGAAGCTGGCGTTCTACGCCAACCTCTTCCGGGGGCGGCGAGATGCTTATGCGAAGCGATGGGAGAACAGCCGGCTGGGTTCGGCGGGGTGGTCTCCGGCGGTGGCGGGTGGCTGGCGCAAGGGTATGGGCCGGCGCACGGCGGCCTATCTGCCGCTCACCCCGGAGGTCACGGCCGCCCATCTCGTCGGTGACGTGTTGATGGGCCTGTATCCGCTGCTCACCGACAACAGCTGCCACTTCCTGGCCGCGGACTTCGACGGCAGCACTGCGATGCTCGACGTGCTGGCCTACTGCAAAGCTGCCCGAGCCAGTGGTGTCCCGGCGGCTTTGGAGATCTCCCAGTCGGGACGCGGCGCGCACGCATGGATCTTCTTCACTGGCCCGATTCCCGCGCCTACGGCCCGATCGGTCGGAACGGTCCTGCTGCATGAGGCCATGGTTCTGCGCGGCTCCGTGGACCTGCGCTCGTACGATCGCCTGTTCCCGAACCAGGACGTCCTACCCGACGGAGGCCTCGGCAACCTGATCGCGGCGCCGCTGCAGGGCCGGCGCCGCAAAGATGGCCTGACGCTTTTCCTCGACCTGGCGACCCTGGAACCGTACGAGGACCAGTGGGCCTTCCTGTCGGTCCTCGACCGGCTCAGCCCGGGCGATGCGGAGAGAGTCGCCCGTCGCGCGAAACAGGCCGTCGTCGGCACCGGTGTGGCGAAGATGAGTAGGTCGGATGCCACCAAGGTCCACCCGCCGCTGCCAACGACGGTGAAGGCAGATCTCGCGGCGGGCCTGAGTATCGACATCTCGCAACTGCCGGCGGCCGCGCTGACCACGTTCAAGCACGCGGCCTCGCTGGCCAATCCGAAGTTCTACGAGTTGCAGCGGTTTCGCAAGTCGACCTGGGATACACCACGATTCCTTCGGGGCTACGACATCACGCTGGACGGCCGCTTGGTCCTTCCGCGCGGGTTGCGGCACGCAGTCGGACGAATTGTTGAGGATGCCGGATCCCGATTGGCAGTCACGGATACGCGGGATGCCGGCAGGGAGATCGAGGTCGCTTTCACCGCTGAACTGACCACCAGGCAAAGCGCCGGGGTGAGTGCGATGCTTGCCCATGACGACGGCATGCTGGTGGCCCCACCGGGCTCGGGCAAGACCGTGATGGCCTGCGCGATGATCGCCGAACGCGCCACCTCGACCCTGATTCTCGTCGATCGCAAAGCGCTGGCCGAACAGTGGCGGTCGCGCATCGAGCGGTTCCTCGGCGTACGGCCGGGGCAGATCGGCGGCGGCCGGCGCAAGCTCACTGGTGTCGTAGATGTCGCGATGTTGCCCTCGCTGGCCCGTCGTGCCGACGTCGCGGACCTCACCGCAGGGTACGGGCACGTGATCGTCGACGAATGTCACCACCTTGCCGCAGCCGCGTACGACCATGCGGTCAAACGGATCGGCGCGCAATTCTGGCTCGGCCTCACCGCGACGCCGACCCGCCGGGACGGCCTCGGGGAACTCGTGACCTGGCAGCTCGGCCCTGTTCGGCACACCGTGACCAACGAGGACCCGGACACGCTCGCCGCCGTCTGGCAGGACGAGACCGGTCCACGCCGCCTGTTGTTCGTCCACGAGACCCAGCTCCGGGCCGATGACGAGGACCTGTCGTCACCGGGCGCACTGGCGGCCGTGCACCGATCCCTGATCGGGGATGAAGCACGAAACGCCCAGATCGTCGACGATGTCGCGGCTGCCCTCGCCAAGGGGCGCAACTGTCTCGTGCTGACCCGCCGGGTCGCCCATGTCGAGACCCTGGCTTCCCTCCTCGCGGATCGCGGATATCAAGCACTCCTGCTGCAAGGCGGCATGACCGCTGCGGATCGTCGTGCGGCAGTCGACCGGCTCGCCGAGGCGAAGGCCGGCGATGGGATCCTCGTCATTGGCACCACTCCGTTCATCGGTGAAGGTTTCGACGCACCCGTCCTCGACACCCTGTTCCTGGCCGGGCCGATCTCCTTCGACGGCCTCCTGGTCCAGTGCGCCGGCCGGGTAATCCGATCGGCGCCCGGAAAGGACGTCGCGGAGGTACACGACTACCACGACCCGGCGACGCCGATCCTGGCTGTCTCGCTGCAACGCCGAATGCCCGGCTATCGCGCGCTGGGCTTCACCAAGCCGTAGCGGCTTTCGGATTTTTCGAATAGCGGTATGCTGGCTTCATGTCGAGCACCCTGCGTGAACGAACCGTTCTGCCACCTGAAAATCCCGCGGACCTGGTGCGCTTCGCGCGCGGTATGGCCGCCGCCGAGGCCCCCGCCCGAGCGAAGCTGGTGGGCCCGGACGGTTCGCAGCTCGACATCCCCGCCGAACTCTACGAACTGCTACGTGACGTCGTCGGTGCCCTGTCGCAGGGGATGGCCATTTCGATCGCCCCGCACAACACGATGCTGACCACCCAAGAGGCAGCTGACCTGCTCAACATCTCACGACCTACGCTGGTCCGCCTGCTGACCGACGGCGAGATTCCGCACAGCCTGCGCGGCCGGCATCGGCGAGTTCTGCTGCGTGACATCCTCGACTACTCCGAACGCACCCGCACCGAACGCCGCCGCGCCCTGGACCAGATGGCCGCAGACGCCGAGGACGACGACCTGTACGAGATCACCCTCGGCTCACCGCCGTCGAGGTGACAGCCGGTCATGGTGGCGTTTCCCGCGTTCCTTGACATCTGCGTGCTCTACCCGGCCTACCTGTGCGGCACCCTGCTTCGCCTCGCCGAAGCCTCCGCATACCGGCCGCTCTGGTCGGCCGACGTCTTCGGCCGAACTACGTCACAACCTCACCAAGCGTGGGCTACCACCGGACCGGGTCGATCGGCGGCTCGGCCAGATGAGCCGGTCATTTCCCGACGCCCTGGTCACTGGCTATGAGTCACTTGTCGACGGTATGACGAACCATCCGAAGGACCGGCACGTTCTGGCTGCCGCTGTACGCGCCAATGCCGAAGTCATCGTTACCTTCAACCTCAGCGACTTCCCCGAGCCGGCCCTCAAGCCCTACGACATCGCTGCCATCCACCCCGACGATTTCCTCCTCGACCAACTCGATCTCTACCCCGGCTTGACCATGGACGTGCTCCGTCACCAAGCCGCGTCCTACCGACGAGCGCCGAACACCGTGCCGGAGGTCCTCGTCCTTCTGCAACGCACCGGCGTACCTAGATTCGCGGCTGAAGTACGACGCCATCTTGGCCCCCCGGCCTGGTAGCGCAGCACTCCGAGGCGGCTGAGGGTGGGTCTGAATCAGACTATCGGGCTGGTCGAATACCCCTTGAACTGGCCAAATGTCCCCGGCAGTGGGTTGCCGGTGACGGTTGCCGGGTGGTTCGTATGGTGCAACGTCCGGCCCACAGCTCGGTTGACCCGCACATTGAGCCTTTTTCATCCTGCGTAGCGGTTCGCTTCGACGTGGTGCAGGACGAGGATGGCTTGCACGATTGCGGTGGCCCGGCGTGGGCAGCAGCGCAGCTTGACGAGGATCTTCCAAGTCTTGAGCGTGGCGATCGCTCGTTCACCGCGGGCACGGATCTTCGCGTGGGCGCGGTTGACCGCCGTCTGCCGGCGTGACAGCTTCGGCCGGAAGCGCCGCCGCTTGAATGGGGTACGCACGCTGCCGCGGGCACCTTGGTATCCCTTATCTGCGAAGGTCATGACGTCTGCACTGGTCAGCGCGTCGATGATGCCGTGAGTCCGGGCGGCGGTCAGGTCATGGGTCGAGCCGGGCAGCGCTGGCCAGGCCCAGACGAGACGGCCGGCTGCGTCGGCGATGACTTGCACGTTGACGCCATGGCGTCGGTGCTTGCCGGAGTAGTACGGCCGCTGGTCGGCGACCCGGTCGATCGGG
Organism: Actinoplanes sp. NPDC020271; assembly: GCF_044388125.1. Taxonomy (NCBI): domain Bacteria; kingdom Bacillati; phylum Actinomycetota; class Actinomycetes; order Micromonosporales; family Micromonosporaceae; genus Actinoplanes; species Actinoplanes sp. NPDC020271. Next base: position 735,651 of record NZ_JBIRWQ010000001.1, on the reverse strand, counting down.
ACAAGGGTGCCGTCGAGGATGGCGTACGCCAGTTGCCGGATGCGCCGCATCGCGCTGGCGAGGTTGTCGGCGGCCGCGCTGAGCAGGGCGATTGCCTCCTGCACGTAGCGCCATGCGGTAGCGATCCCGATCTCGAAGCCAGTGGCGAGGCGGATGTAGGTGTCGCCGTTGCGCAGGTGGGCGAGGGCGAGTAGGGCCTGGCGACCTGGGTTGAGGCGCCGCCAGCGGGATCGTCGCTGCTGACGGTGGATGCGGATGCGTTCGGCCAGGTGGTTCAGGGTGCGGCTGGACAACGAGATCGTGGCAGGGTAGGACAGCATGGCGAGGCTCCCGGTTGGGGCTTCGAGTCTTGGTCGACAGCTGTCCTACCTGGAGCCTCGCCCTCGTCGATCAGCGGCCCTGCCGGCCGATCTGACCTGCAAGATCAGGTTGGAAAAGGTTCAATATTCGGCTGCAGTCCGCGCGCAGACCGCGGGCTGGTTCGGTGCGTCCGGCGACGCTTATCGCGCCCATGCTGGTGAGCAGATCGCCGCAGTCGACGGGATCGCAACCGTGGCGAACGCGATCTCGTATGCGGTCGAAGGTGCTGGTCTACTGGTCGGGCTGGTCCGGGAGATCGTGCGGGATCTGGTCACCCAGTTCGTTGCGACACTCGCCGTGCGGTTGCCGCAGTGGCTGGCTGCGGAGGGCGTCACGCTCGGCTTGGCTACCCCGGTGGTCGCCGCCCAGGTGGCCACGCTGGTCGCCAAGTGGGTCAACCGGATCCAGCATTTCATCCGGGCGCTGCTGAACAGCCTGCGACGTCTGAACGGCAAACTCGGCGAACTCGCCGGCATCCTCGACCGGCTCAAGCGGCTACTCGCACGACTCAGTCGCAGCGAGCCGGCAAGCTCGACAGCACCTCGTGGTGTGAGTTTGTACTCGCGATCCGGCGCATTGTCGAATCGTGAGGTTCTCGAGCAGGACGTCGGTTTGCCGCTAACCGTGGATACCGTTCAGCACTATGCCGAAATGGCTGGCGTTGATTTTCGGGGAGTGTCGGTCGAAGTCGTCGAGAGCGCCGATGATATCGCCTACCTGGATTTTCAGGGTGCTGTGGCCAGGACTGACTCGCTCGGCGTCCAGTTGGGCCCTGCGGCGTTTCAGGATGAGGAGACGTTGGTACGGACTCTCGGGCACGAAAGCGTGCATGTCCGCCAGCACGAGGATGGCCGGATCACGACCATGACGGGACCACTGGAGGATGAGGCGTACGGGGCTGAGGAAGGCTTCGTCGAGACATGGAGGAGGAACCGCGCATGACCCGGCTCACCATCGAGCGAGTGCACCGCTTGTCGAGTCGCCCCTGGCTGTTCGTCACCGGGCAACTTGAGGGCGACGCCCTACGCATCGGTGACGAACTCACGGTCTTGGACGGTGGCACACCCTCCGGTCTTGCAGTGGTGAGGTCCATCGAACTGCACGCCGCATCGTCGAAGACCACGGTCGCCGTCGAGGTAGACGTCGTTGACTCTGTCCGGGAAGGTGCGGTACTGGCCCGCGTCAGCTGAGCTGGTATTCGAGAGCGCCGGATGCGGAACATCTTCGACTGCGGCGATGACCTCCGGCAGATCTTCTGAGGCGTTGTCCGCCTTGAGTTTCGAGTGCTCGAGCGGCGGCCGGTTGACAGCTGCCAGTGCATACGACGGACCTTGGCTGCCGCGTGAGCTGGTCAAACGTCCCGGTAGCGGGTCGCCGGTGACGATGACCAGGTGGTTCGTGTGGTGTAACGTCCGGCCCACAACCTGTTGACCTGCGACTCCTCGCGGGTCGAATGAGCTGCCGCGCTGGGTGCCTTTGGTGCCGAGGCGGTTGTGGCTTGCTACGGCGAGCATGAGCAGCTCAGTGGCCTCTGCTTCATCGATCGAGGACGATCGGGCGGTGCTGTTCGGTATCGAGGTTCCCGGGGTGCCGATGGGTGGTCCGGAAGGTTGGTCGGCGTTCGTCGGGGATCGTGGCGATCTGTCACCGTGGCCGGCTGCGGCAGGCGATCGGGATTCTGGACCTCTCGTTGCCTGATGGTGCGCCATAGAGCCAGGTGTACCGATGGCGGCCGCAGGCGGGCCGGGCCAGAAGTGGCCCGGCCCGGTGTCACCGGACGTGTCAGCGCAGGGCGTATGCCCGGATGACGGTCTGGGTGACCGTGTTCCCCCTCGTGTCGGTGGCGGAGACGCGCAGCGAGGCGAAACCGGTGCCGCGCGGGTGGTTGACCGTGACGGTCCGGTTGTTGCCGAGGCCGCGTACGTCGGCGCGGTGCCAGGTCTTGCCGTCGTCGTAGGAGACGTCGACCTTGACCGTGCGGGCCTTACCGGCTGTGGAGCCGGGCTGCTGCTCGACGGTCAGCGGGATGTCGAAGCGGCGGCCGGCGGGCGCCGCGTTGTTGACGTCGAGACGCGGGCTGAAACGGATCGTCGAGATCGGCAGCCGCGTGTACGTCGTGCCGGAGACGTGTCCGGATCGGAACGTCCACGCCGCATTCACCGAGGTGGAAAAGAGGTGCGGGGCACCGCGGGTGGCCGCTGCCTCCAACCGGTACGTAGCCTGCTCGGCGGGCAGGTCGTACTCGTTCCCCTCGCCGATCTTGGTTTTGCCCCGGTAGAGCGCGACCACCTCACTGTCGCCGGTGGACCAGCCGGGGCGGCCGGCACCGTCACCGAACAGCGGGACGGCGGCGAACAGGTGATCGCCCTGGCGGCCGGCCCAACCGCCCTCCCACGACGGCTGGGTGACGTTCGGGCCGAACACGGCCGTGTTCCATGCCTGATGGTAAGTGTGACCGGCACGGAACGTGGCCCCGCTGGCGGTCTGGTCGGTGATCAGCTCCGGGTGGTCCTGCTCGGTGGCGGCAGGCGTCTGCTGGGTGAAGTCGAGCATCCAGGGCGCTTCGACGCTCAGGTACTCGGTGCGGTGCGCGGGCAGGTCGAACGGCACGGCCGCCGCCCAGCCGCTGGATCGTTCGTCGAACTGGGCGAAGTTGCTCCGTACGCCATCGGCCCCGATCGCCGACACCGAGTAGTCGGCCTTGATGGTGGCCAGGTCGCGCAGCCGCGGCTTCTTGGTGAGGCCGTCGAACATCTTGCCGCGCCGGCCGTACGCCAGGTCGGTGCTCCACGTGCTGTTCTCGAACGTGCCGGCCGGGCCCGGCTCTGCGAACGAGCCGTTAACGCTGGCCAGGAAGTAGTCCTTGGCGACGGGGGAGGCCGGCGCCGCGGACAGCGAGGTGAAGTCGGCGCCGAGCGTGGTCGTCCCGACAACGAGGTCGTCGAGCAGCCACTCCGCGTTGACGGCGGCGAGCGCGACGCCCGCGCCGGCTTGCGGCGCGGTCACGGTGATCGGCTTGGCCTTACGGCCGTCGAAGGTGATCGTGGCGGGTCCGTCGACGACCAGCTCGGTGTGGGTGAGCATCGCGGTGGTCTCGGCCTCCGCGTTGTTGATCCACACGTAGGCGCCGTAGGTGCCCTTCGGCAGGCGGAGCTTCTCGGTGCCCTGAGCCTGGTAGACGTCGTAGAACCCGGTGCCGTCCAGGTTGAACAGCGACGCGTAGTGGTCGAGGCTCGGCGTACCGTCCGGGTTGATCGTCTCGACGGTGACGTCGTAGCTCTCCACCTCGCGGTCGACGCCGATCGGCGTGACCACGCGGATGCCGCCGATGGCGGTGGCCACCAGGCGGTCGCCGTACAGCTTGTCGGCGAGCGCCGGGTTGCTGGTGTCGGCGGTGACCGTGGTGCTGGCGGTGCCGCCGGCCGGGACGCTCAGGTGGGTGGCGGCGACGGTGAACGGCGCGGCCGGCGTGGACAGGGTCAGGTCGACCGCGGCCGTGCCCGAGTTGCGGTAGGTGACGGTCCTGGTGACCGGCTTGTCGTCGCCGTGCGGCCAGTTCTGCAGGCCGAAGCCGAGGCTGCCTTCGTCGGCGGTGACCGACTGGGTGATCTCCCGTGCCACGTCGACCCGGCCGGCGCCCTGGTCGAACGCGCTGACCCCGGCGGTCGGCTCGGCCGAACCCATCAACGTGTTCTTGCGCAGGCTCGACGACCAGCCGGGGTGCTCCTGGGTCAGGATCGCCGCGGCGCCGGCCACGTGCGGGGTGGCCATCGACGTGCCGGAGAGGGCGACGTAGCCGTCGACCGGCGCCGGGTCACCGATGAATCCGTTCTTCGCCTTGGCGGCCACGATGTCCACGCCGGGCGCGGTGATCTCCGGCTTGAGGCCGTGGTCCCCGGCTCGCGGGCCGGTGCTGGAGAAGTCCGCCATCTGGTTGTCACGGTCGACGGCGCCGACCGACAGCGCCGCGTCGGCGGTCGAGGGCGAGCCGACCGAGTTCGGGCCGGCGTTGCCGGACGCGATCACGAACAGCGTGTCGTACTGCGCGGTCAGGTCGTTGACGGCCTGTTCGAGCGGATCGATCTCGGGGGTGTCGCCGCCGCCGAGGCTCATGTTGACGACCGGAGCGTGCGCGGCCGCCCAGGCCATGCCGGCCAGGATCGCCGAGTCGTCGCAGAACTCGGTCTCGCACACCTTGCCGATCAGCAGTTTGGCGCCGGGGGCGACACCCTTGTAGCGGCCACCCGACGCGGCCCCGCTGCCGGCGATGATCGAGGCGACGTGGGTGCCGTGCCCGACCTCGTCGTCGGTGGACGCGGTGGTGGTGAAGTTCTCCGCGCCGACGATCTTCCCGGCCAGGTCCGGGTGGGTGGCGTCGACGCCGGTGTCGAGGATCGCGACGGTGACGCCGGTGCCGTCGTAGCCCGCCTGCCAGGCGGTCGGCGCGCCGATCTGCGGCACGCTGTGGTCGAGCGTCACCTTGCGCTTGCCGTCCAGCCAGATGCCCTGCACGCCGGGCTTGAGGGCTTTCGCCTTCGCCGTACCGCTGGTCAGGCCGGACCAGAGGGACGTGCTTTCTGCGGTGTCGACGCTCGCCGCCAGGGTTTTCGCCGGGGCGATGTCCCGTGTCACGCGCGCTCCGCCGGCAGTGATCGCGCCGCGTGCACCGCTCGCGCCGTTCTTGGCGTACGTCACGAGCAGGCGAAGGTCGCTGCCGCCCTGGGTGGTGAGGTCGTTGACGTCGAAGAGCCGCTTGTCGAGCCGTCCGGCGCGCAGGAGTGCGAGCGCGTCGGACGGGATGACGTAGCGGTGGCCCTTGGCCGTGTAGCTCAGGAAGCGGATCTTGTTGCGCCCCGGGCCGGGCTGGATCGAGGCGGTCGTGCCACGAGTGACGACCCGGTCGCCGGTGATCAGCGTGACCGAGCCGGGTTTCACCTGTGCGGGTGTGCCGGTGTTCGTGGACGGAGCGGCTGCCGCCGGTGCCTGCAACGCCCCGATGGCCAGGGCTGAGATGAGCAGAACGGCGGGCAGTCTTCGTCGACGCATCTGGTGCCTCCCCGTGCCGGGCCCGTCCCGGCTCCACGATAGACACTGACAAATGGATGCAAGCCCCTGAACCAGTCATGAGGAGAGGTTTTCGCCGCTCCTGGTATCGGCCACGTACGGGCGGAACCGGCTGTCTGCGGGCCACCGGAATGCCGAGACGATCTCGTCAGTGCCATGTGCGAGACCAGACCTGTTCCGACGGATACGAGATCGGCCCGACGCCGAACGGCGCGCCTGGTCGCCCGTAGTCCTCTGGCTGGATCATCGACATGCGTATGCCGGGGGTGCCTGTGCTCTCGGCGACGTGACGAGGCGCGACACGAAACTGACGGGAGCTCCGTTTCGCGGCGCAGCGAGTTGACCACCTCGACGCAGTCGTAGGGATTGCCACCGGTGCGGGCGGTGAGTGCGTCGGCCCGGCCGGCCGCACGGTCCGGATCCAGCCGCAGCATCTGTGCGAGCAGTACGCCCAGGTCGGCCGGGGGCAGGTTCACCAGCTGGATCCGGTCCGGTGCCGGTCCGTGGAGCGCCGACCGGGACAACAGTGCGGTGAGCGGATGAACTCCGTCGATCTCGGTTTCCCGGTACGCGCCGACCAGCAGGAGTCCCCTCATCTGCCTCCTTGCGGATCACCGCCCCGGCGTCCGTTCGTATCCGGGTCACCCGTGTGCGGTCGCTCTCGTGCAGCACCTCCTCGGCGGCATCGACAGTCGAGGTCCCGCCCGTCGCCATCGTCACCCCCACAAACCCGGTTCGTTGATCTCCGCCATGTCCCAGGTGCCGTGCCAGGCCGGTGGACGCGGCACTTCCTTGAACATCCCCCTGGCAAAGACCACCTTCGGATTTCGCCAAGGCCCGGCAGAACGGCCGAGCTACGACCAACCTGACCCACCCGGTGTACGGCGGGGAATGCCCGACCCGTACGTTCCCTTGCCGCGCGGCCGGCGTCGGAAGAGCTGCCTGGTCGTGGGGCACTCGAACGACGTACGCGGAAAATGGTGTGGGGGCGGTGGTTATCCTTGGCGCGTGCGGCCGCTCAGCAATGCCGGCGATGGGTTGAACGGTGAGTGAGCCGGTGCCGGCCGTGACTGTCGAGAACCTGGGGTCTTGGCTGCTCAAGGCCAATGGCATGACGTCCGGCATCGTCGGCGTGGCCGGGCGGCGGGAGTCGGTTCGGCGGTGGTGTGTGCGGCCCGGCTACCGGGCGCGGCTCATGGCGGCCGGGCAGCCGGTGATGCTCTGGGTCAGCGGTGATCGCCGCCGGGTGGGGCCGGGCATCTGGGCGGTCGGGGAACTGACCGGCCCGCCCGCGATGATGGACGGCAAGTTGCGCGTGCCGCTGGAGTGGCGCTGGCTGGACGATGATCAGCGCGTGCACCGGGACACGGTGCGGGCCGATGAGGGCCTCGCCGCGCTGGAGGTGCTGCGGCAGCCGCAGGCCGCGAATCCCTCCTTCGTCACCGTCGGGCAGATGGCCGCCCTCCGGTTCTATCTGCCGGATTGACGGATCAGTGGCTCCACCGGGCCAGTCTGGCGGAAAGTGATCAGGCGACCTGTTCCCACCAGGCGTCGACCTCGGGCGGGTTGTCCACGTCGACGCGTTCGCCGGGGCGCGGAATGGCCAGTTGGACGCCCCGGGCTTTCGCCTCGCGCCAGGTGCGTTCGGCCGGTTCGGCCCACTTGTGCGTGGCCAGGTCGAAGGTCGCCCAGTGCACCGGGATGAGCAGGCCACCGCGTACGTCCAGATGGGTTGCGACGCCGTCCTCGGGCACCATGTGGATGTCCGGCCAGTCGGTCCCGTACGCCCCGACCTGGACCAGCGTCGCGTCGAACGGGCCGTGCTCGGCGCCGATCGCGGCGAAGCCGGGGAAGTAGCCGGTGTCGCCGGAGTAGAACACCCGCCGGGTGGACGTCTTGATCACCCAGCTGGCCCAGAGGGTCTCGTCCCGGCTGAAGCCGCGGCCGGAGAAGTGCCGGGCCGGCGTGGCGATCAGTTCCAGGTCGCCGAGCCGATGGGTCTCGTTCCAGTCGAGTTCGGCGATGCGGGCCAGGGAGACGCCCCAGCGTTCCAGGTGCGCGCCGACGCCGAGCGGCACGACGAACGTCGCCCGGTGGTGCGCGGCCAGCTCCTGGATCGTGGTCATGTCCAGGTGGTCGTAGTGGTCGTGGGAGATCACCACGGCGTCGATCGGCGGCAGCGAGTGCAGCGGCAGCGGCGGCTCGTGCAGGCGCCGCGGGCCGGCGAACCGGGTGGGGGAGCAGCGTTCGCTCCAGACCGGGTCGAGCAGGACGCGGCGCCCTTCGATCTCGATCAGCGCGGTGGAGTGGCCGAGCCAGGTGACGTGCAGGCCGCCGGCCTCGTCGAGGGCCGGGTTGACCAGCGGAATTGCGTGGTGGGGGCGGCGCTCGGCCGTCCCGGTGAACGCGGCGACGGCGATCCGGGGGAGAGCGGTCAGGGACAGCGAGGAGGGGGTCGGCACGCTGTTGCGGAACTTGCCGTCGGCGAACTGGGGTGAGGCTTCGACGCGGGCGAGGCGGGCGCCGGTGGACTTGCCGCCGATCTGGGCTGCGATGGTGAAGGGCATGCGCTCAATGTAAGCGGTGATAACAATGTAGGCAACGATCACAATGTGTTCGTCGCCTACATCACGGTAGGCTGGCGGTCATGAAGACCCGCCCCTCCTACCACCACGGGGACCTGCGCGCCGCCCTGCTCGCCCTGGCCGAGGAGACCCTGCGCGAGCGCGGGCCCGGCGAGCTGTCGCTGCGCGAGCTGGCCCGCGAGGCAGGGGTCAGCCCGGCGGCGCCGAGCCGCCACTTCAAGACCAAGCAGGCCCTGCTGGACGCCCTCGCGATGACCGGTTTCGATCGCCTCACCACCGCGATGACCGGGGCGCTGGAGCAGGCCGGCGACGCGTTCGGTTCCCGGCTCACCGTGCTCACCCGGACCTACGTGACGTTCGCGACCGGCAACCCGGCGCTGCTGGAGCTGATGTTCTCGCGCAAGCACGAGCCGGGCGCCCCGGCCGACCTGATCGAGGCGACCCACCGGCTGATGGCCCTCGCCACCGGCCTGATCGAAGACGGACAGCGCCGCGGCGAGGTCCGCGACGGCCCGGTGCTCCTGCTCGCCGTCCCCCTCGCCGCGATCCTGCAGGGCGTCACCGACCTCGCGCTGAGCGGCGGCTTCTCCGACGACGAGATCGAAGAGGGCCTGGCCGAGACGATCGCCTTCATCCAGCGCGGCTACGCCCCCTGACGGCGCTCTTCACGACAAACCCCGATTCGGCGTACGCCATTGAGCCCCGCAGCGGTGGAAAGCTCCGCGCGCTGTTCGGGATGCGTGCGCTGTTCGGGATGCGTGAGCTGTCCGGGATGCGCGCGCTGTCCGGGATGCGCGCGCTGTTCGGGATGCGTGAGCTGTCCGGGATGCGCTCGCTGTCCGGGATGCGCGTGATAGTGCCCCAGCGTCCGGTACACCAGCAGCGGGTCGCCACCGGGCGCAGGTGGCGCGCCGGAAAGGTCAGGCGGGGTGGCGCCAGTGGTCGAGGACCTCGTCGATCCGCTGCCGGATCCGGCTGCGGGCCTCGTCCCGCGGGACGCCGCCCATCAGCAGCTCGTCGTAGGGCGTGTCCTCGTGCCGGATCGACGCGATGACGGCCCGGGTGACCGCCTCCGGGTCGAGGGCGCGCCCGGCGGCGCTGCGCCCGACCCGGCCGCTGCCCCGGACCGCCGCGTGCCGGCTGATCGCCACGGCCCGCTCCGGCGGGCAGCCGGGGAACAGCCGCCCGATCTCCGCGGCCAGGTCTTCCGTGAACGTCTCGTCCCGGGCTTCGCGCCGTTCGCGTTCGCGGTCGCGGCGGCGGGCCCGGGCTTCCTCGTCGGTGAGGCATTGTTCCTCGGCCTGTTCGACGGCGGCCTGTTCGACCAGCAGGCCTTGGCGTTCGTGGCGGCGGCGGGAGCGGCTGAAGCGGACGACGACCGCGGAGAGCCGGCTGGCCTGTTTCGCGCGGCGGGTCATGGCGACGTTGCCGGCGGGCAGGAAGACGAGGTGGTCGAGGTCGGCGCAGCCGAGGCAGAGCGGGCCGGCGTCGTCCATGGTGAGCATGTCGTCGCGTTCCTCGCCGCAGGCGGCGCAGGTGAATGCGCGCAGCGGCATGACGACGACGAGGTCGGGTGGTTTGCTCTGCCGGGTGGTGATCTTCTCGCGCTGACGTTCAGGCAGGTCGACCGGCATCCAGTGGGTGCGGTAGGCCAGCTCCCGGCCGGGGTCGCCGTCCTCGGTGAAGCGCAACGGCCGCCTGTCCCGGGTGGCGGACACGTAGTCGATCTCGCTCGCGCGCAGGCCACGGCTGCGCACCCAGCGGTGAAAGATCTCCAGCGCGTCGCTCAGTCGGTCGGCGGGGACGGCCGCGACCGCTTCCAGGTGCGCGACCCGGCCCTGTCGCCAGTCGGTCACCAGGCCGAGTGGCAACCATCCCATTCCGGACAGGACGTCGATCGGGCAGACGTGCCCCTGACTCGTCAGTGCCTGATCGGCCGCGGTCACCACCCGCTTCTCCAGCTTCGTGACGGGCTGCATGGACGGCACGCTACCGCGCGTCGCGGACGGGCTTCAACGGCTGACGCCGTACGGCGGAAGGGGGTTGATCCTGCTGGGTCCGCGATCGAGAGCCCAGCAGGATCGAGATTCCGGATCAGGGCCAGGTGTACGGCGTTCGCACCGGCTTCGGTTCACGTGCCTGCCGCACCGGATGGGCCCGGAACTGTTCACTGTGCAGTCCGAACGACCGGTCCAGTTTCGGCATCCAGTACGCGTCGTCGTGCCGCCCCGGGCCGAGCTGGTAGTCGTGCCGGACGCCCTTGGCCGCGAGCGCCGTGCTCATCTGCTGCGCCGCCACCCCGAAGCGGTAGTCGTCGGAGTCGCCGCCGTCGAAGTAGTACCGGTGCTGGTTCAGCTCGGCCGCGGTCATGCCGGCGACCAGGGTGAGCGGGCGCAGTCCGGCGTTCGTGGCCTGCTCAGCGGCGGTCCCGACCAGCGGGGACAGGCTGAGCGCGCCCATGTGGCTGGCGATCGAGCTGAACACGGCCGGGTTCCTCAGGCCGAGCGTGAACGCGCCCTGGCCGCCCATCGAGACGCCGCTGATCCCGCGGTGGTCACGATCGGCGATGGTCCGGTAGCTGCGGTCGACGAGCGGCACGATCTCATCGACGATCATGGTCCGGTAGTTGCCGGCGGAGGTGTCGACGTACCAGCCGCTGCCGCCGTCCGGGAAGACGACGATGCTCTCCTCCAGGCCGTTGTCCTTGATCAGCTTGTCGAGGACGCTGTCGATGTCGCGCGCCTCCCACTCGATGTTGCTGCCGTTGAAGCCGTTGAGCATGTAGACGACCGGATATTTCCGGTTGGTCGTGCGGGTGTAGCTCGGCGGCAGGTAGACGTTGAACTGTGTGCGCCGGCCCATCGCCGCGGAGTCGTAGTCGTCGCGGAAGAAGCGCGCGTGGTCACCCAGTTCCAGGTTCTTGCGCGGGTCGAGGTAGAGCAGTTCCCGGGTCGGCGAAAGGTTTCCCCAGGTGCGGATGGTGTCGACGACGAGCCGGCCCTGGCTGTCGACGAAGACCTCGGCCTGCGTGTCGGTCAGCGTCGTGCGGCCGCCGCGGAGGGAGGCGAGCCGTCGCTGCGTGGTGTCGCCCTGGTGGAAGAAGCCCGGCGCGAGGGTCGCGGCGTAGGTCCGGAGGTCCCCGGCGGCGATGGCGCGATGCTGGCGGTTCAGAACCTCGCAGACATGAGCCAATTGGGTACGGGTTGCCGCCGTCCCGGTCGTGCCGGCGAGCGCTCGCAGCCGAGCCTTGGAGAACAACCCGACCGGCCCCTGGTAGAAGCCGCCGCCCCCGGTGCCGTCGTAGACGCGGACCGCGAGGACGTTGGTCGCGCCCCAGTGCAGCAGTCCGTCGGCCGGGTAGTACTCGCGCGGTACCTCCCAGGTGGAGTCGAAGGTGGGCGGCAGCCCGCCGGTGCGCCCGATCTCCTGCCCGTTGAGGTACGTCTGGTCGGCGTCGTCGATCTTGCCGAGCGCGGCCACCACGGCCGAGTCGGTGACCCCGGCCGGCCGTTCGGGCAGTGTGAACGTCTTGCGATACCAGGCGTAACCGTCGTAGTTCGACAGGTCGGCGTGGTCGCCCCAGTTGTCCGGGACGGTCCAGTCCCGCCAGGCGCCGTCACCGAACGACGGGTCTGCCCACGCGGTGTCGTCGCCGGTGGTGAACTTCCAGCCGGAGCCGGCCAGGTCCACGCCGAAATCGACCGAGCCGGTGGTGGCGCAGGAGGTGTCCGTTCGGGGTATCGTGCCTGCTGAAGCCGATGTGGGAACGTTCACAGACGTAAGCGTCAAGAGCAGGGTGCCGAGCAGGGCGACACCCGCACGGCCGAAGCGATGAGTGGTCGGTGACATCGAGCCTCTCCTTGAGGAGACGTTCACAAATTCACACACGAAACATGCTGGACGCACACTCGCAATATTCGTGATCGATGTCAACAAGTACGAAAGCTTGTGCGATCGTGTGCGATCAGCGGTGGGCTGCCAGCCACTTCTCGGCGTAGGCGGCGGCGTCCGCGATCGGGAAGAGCCGGCAGGAGGCCGTCCCGACGAGACCCCGGGCGATCACGTGCCCGGCGGCCCGTTCGAAGTCGGCGCCGAGGAGGGCGAAGTCGCCGTCGTCGAGCGAGACGTCCTGGTACTCGATCCAGCGGCGCTCACCGTCGGCGTCGAGAACCGCGCAGCCGTACGTCCGTGTGCCGGCCCCCGGAATCCGGTACTCGGCGAGATGGAACGCGGTGGTCCGGCAGAACCCGACGCCGAGCAGCAGCGTCCACGCGCCCGCCTTCTCCAGTCTGGCCAGTGGCGACTCCTCGCCGTAGTGGCAGTCCGGCCGGTGGCCGGCCATCAGCTCGGCGGCCCGCGGGCCGAGCGCCGCGAACGAGGTCTGCGGGTGCACGCTGCGGACGGCGCCGGGCCAGGTGCGGACCTGCTCGGTGATCACGCCGACGTTGCTGCTGGGAGTGATCGCCGGGTCGAAGCCCGGCAGCGAGTCGCGGATATCCTGCCACCAGGACTCCGGCGGCGGCGGGTCCCACCGCGACGGGTCGCGGTTCGGTGTGGTGAGGCTCGGGACGACGAGGGTGCCGTCCGGCCCGAGGACGTCGAGCAGGGCCTGCACGACGGCCACGCTCCCGCCGCTGACCCAGCCGATCGAGCTGAGCGAACTGTGTACGAGCAGCACGCCGCCGCGGGGCACGCCCAGTGCCCGCAGGGCGGCGGCGATCGTTTGTCTGGTCTGGAACCGGGCCGACGGCATGCCATAGTTTGACGATTCCCGCGGATCGCGAGGACCCTACTTATAGGTATTCCATCGGCTGCACTACGACAACACTCTTCGGTTTCGGGGTTTGTGACAGATCGACGCGGATGGTTTCACGTCACGTTCCAGTTCATGTACTGTGCGTTACGCGGCAACGTCCGCCGCATGGGTCCGAGCCGTGTCGGAGACGTGTGTGCTGTATTTCTTCCTCAGTTACGCCCGCGGTGGCGACGACATTTACGTGCGCCAATTCTTTAATGATCTCTGCGAGGAGATCCGCGTTCTCGAGGGGCTGGACTCGGACGCCGAGGTCGGCTTCATCGACTATCAGGGCATCCGCCCCGGCAATCGGTGGCCGGACCGGTTGCACGACGCGCTGTCGGAATGCCGGACGTTCCTGGCGCTCTGCTCCCCGGCGTACTTCCTGAGCGAGGCCTGCGGCGAGGAATGGGCGATCTTCGCCGACCGGGTGAACCGGCACCACCTGCGGACCGGCGTCGGCAACTCGACGCTGATCCCGCTGCGCTGGGTGCCCTCGCGGACCCTGCCCGCGGCCGCCCAGACCGTGCAGTACATGTCGGAGCCGTTCCAGGGTGACTCGCGCCGCGAGCGGGGCATCCGGCAGCTGCTGCGGCTGCAACGCAACCGGGACGACTACCTGGCGTTCGTCACCGACGTCGCGGAGTGTGTCGTCGAGGCGTTGCAGGCCGGGCTGCCGCCGGCCGCCGAGCGCCGCCGCCTGCCCAGCGCCTTCCACACCCGGACCACGCCCAACTCCCACGCGGCCGGCCTGGTCCTCGACCCGGGGCGGACCGCGGCGATGCTCCCGCTCTCCAGCCAGGTCTACTTCGTCATGTCGGCACCCACGCTGGAGGAGTCCGCCGACGCGTCGCTGGGCCGCGACGAGCGGATGTTCTACGGCGAGCAGGCCGGTGACTGGTCGCCGTACCGTCCGGCCACCGACGAGGCGCTGGCCCGGTTCGCCACCCGGATCGCGCACGGCCGCGAGCTGAAGGCCGAGGTGATGGAGGTCGGCGAACTGGCCGACTGCATCGAGCAGGCGCGGCGCAACAACCAGATCGTGGTGCTGCTGGTCGACCCGTGGAGCACCCGGATGGAGCGGCACAGCCGGATCCTGCGCGACTACGACCAGCGCGACGAGCAGGAAGCGGCCGTGATGATCCCGTGGAGCCGGGACGACGCCGAGACCCAGGCCAAGTCCGAGGAACTGCTGGAGTCGGTCCGCCGGACGTTCCCGCGCAACGCCGCTCGTCCGCATACCGCCACATATCGCCCCGCCGTGCTCAGCAGCGATACCTTCGGGGAAGAGCTCCAACTCGTGCTGACCGAGTGCCGGAGCCGGGCGATCGCCAACGGCAGCCTCCGCCGTCCGACCCCCGACTCAGCGGGCAGCCGGCCCATTCTCGACGGCTAGGAGACGACATGAGTGCCGGTCAGATCGTGACGTTCTACTCGTACAAGGGTGGAACGGGCCGCACCATGAGCCTGGCCAACACGGCCTGGCTGCTGGCCGGTAACGGGTTGCGGGTGCTGGCCATCGACTGGGACCTGGAGTCGCCCGGCCTGCACCGCTACTTCCACCCGTTCCTGCTCGACAAGAAGCTGGTCTCGTCGCCCGGCGTGATCGACATGATGTGGGACTACGCCTCGGCCGCGATGGAGCCCGGGCACACCGAGTCCACCGACTGGGTCCACGAGCACGCCGCGGTCCTGGACTACGCGGTCTCGCTGGACTGGCAGTTCCCCGAGGGCGGCGGCATCGACCTGCTGCCGGCCGGGCGGCAGGATCGGTCGTACGCACGCCGGGTCAGCACCTTCGACTGGGCCAGCTTCTGGGACCGGCTCGGCGGCGGGGACTTCATCAACGCGATCGCGGCCGACGCGCGGCAGCACTACGACTACATCCTGATCGACAGTCGCACCGGGCTGAGCGACAGCGCCGGCATCTGCACGATCCAGTTGCCGGACACCATCGTCAACTGCTTCACGCTCAGCGCGCAGAGCATCGACGGCGCCGCCTCGGTCGCCCGTTCGGTGGTGGCCCAGCGCGACCGCCGCCCGGTCCGGGTCCTGCCGGTGCCGATGCGGATCGAGAACGCCGAGGCGCTCAAGCTGGAGGCCGGGCGCGACTACGCCCGCCAGGAGTTCCGCCCGTTCCTGGGGGAGATGGGCGAGGCCGCCGACCGCTACTGGGGCGAGGTCGAGGTTCCTTACAAACCCTTTTTCGCGTACGAGGAGATCCTCGCCCCCTTCGCCGAACGTCCCCTGGTGGAGAACTCGCTGCTGGCCGCGTACGAGCGGTTGACCGGCTGGATCACCCGGGGCCACGTGCAGTCGTTGCCGCCGATGGACGAGACCCTGCGCCGCAACTGGCTGGTCGAGTTCGAGCGCCGCCGCCCACCGGCCACCGCCGACGTCGTGGTCAGCTACGTCGCCGTCGACCGGATGTGGGCCGAGTGGGTCGTCTCCGAGCTCACCGCGGCCGGCCTGCGCGCGACTCTGTCCGATGTCGACTTCGCCACCAGCGCCGACGTGGACGTCCAGGAGCAGATCGATCGCACCCTGGCCGGCGTCCGGTTCGCGCTGGTCCTGCTCTCCCGGGACTACGTGGCCTCGCGCAACGCCGCGACGGTCTGGCAGCAGGTGGCCCGGCTCGACGCGGGCAGCCGGGTGCCGCTGGTGCCGGT
Organism: Actinoplanes sp. NPDC020271; assembly: GCF_044388125.1. Taxonomy (NCBI): domain Bacteria; kingdom Bacillati; phylum Actinomycetota; class Actinomycetes; order Micromonosporales; family Micromonosporaceae; genus Actinoplanes; species Actinoplanes sp. NPDC020271. The sequence continues at coordinate 720,178 of NZ_JBIRWQ010000001.1, read as the reverse complement.
GCGGCTGGACGGGACGCGGATCGACGCGCCGTACACCGACCGGCCCCCGGTGGACCTGGCCGGCGCCACCGCCGAACGGGCCCGGGAGCTGCTGCTCGCCGCGGTCGGCGCGGTGCCGAACACGACGAACGGCCCGCGGGTCGGGCCGCGCTTCCCCGGTCTGCTGCCCCCGGTGTGGAACGTGCAGCAGCGCAACGCCGACTTCACCGGCCGGGGCGTGGTGCTGGAGCAGCTGCGGGACCGGCTCTCGGCGAGCATCACCGCGGTGGTGCCGCAGGCGTTGTTCGGCCTCGGCGGCGTCGGCAAGACCCAGCTGGGGCTGGAGTACGCCCACCGTTTCGCCGCGAACTACGACGCCGTGTGGTGGATCTCCGCGGAACAGCCGCACATGGTCCGCTCGTCGCTGGCCGAGCTGGGCCGCGCGCTGCACCTGGAGAGCGGCGACAACCTGGACGAGGCGGTCCGGATCGTGCTGGACGCGCTGCGGCAGGGCCGGCCGTACCAGCGCTGGTTGATCATCTTCGACAACGTCGACCGGCCCGAGGACATCCGCGACTTCATCCCGCAGGGCGCCGGTCACGTACTGCTGACCTCCCGCAACCAGGCCTGGAACCAGGAGGCGCACGCCCTGCAGCTGGGCGTGTTCACCCTGGAGGAGTCGGTGGCACTGCTGCGCCGCCGGGTGCCGCAGATCAGCCTGGCCGACGCCGAGCAGGTCGCCGAGCGCCTCGGTCATCTGCCGCTCGCCATCGAGCAGGCCGGTGCCTGGCTGACCGCGACCGCGATGTCGGTCTCGCAGTACCTCGGCCTGCTGGACACCCAGCTGATCCGGGTGCTCGACGAGAACCCGCCGCTGGGCTACGAGAAGACCACCGCCGCGACCTGGCTGCTCTCGCTGGAACGGCTGCGCCAGACCAAGCCGGCCGCGGCGAAGCTGCTGGAGATCTGTGCCTTCTTCGCGCCCGAGCCGATCTCCACGAAACTGATCTACAGCAGCCGTTTCACCCAGGTGCTGCTGCCGTTCGACCCGGCCCTGCGGGACCCCATCCTGCAGGGGCAGCTGCTGCGCGAGATCGGGCGTTACGCACTGGCCACGATGGACAGCGGCCGCCGCGGCATCCAGATCCACCGGCTGGTGCAGGCGGTCATCCGCAACAGCCTGGACGAGGCGGCGCAGGCCGAGGACCGGGCCGACGTCCAGTCGATCCTCTCCTCGTTCGAGCGGGGCAGCCCGGAGAACCCGGAGAACTGGCCGACGTACGCGCTGATCTGGCCCCACCTGCGGGCCTCGGGCGCGTTGGAGTCCGCCGACCCGGCGGTCCGGCAACTGGTGTCGGACATGGCCCGCTACCTCGAACAACGCAGCGACTACTCCAGCAGCCGGGAGCTGGCCGGGAACGCGCTGCAGATCTGGCGCGACCGGTTCGGCGAGGACACCCACACCCATCTGCTCGCGTTCCACCTCGGCAACGCGTTGCGCTGGCAGGCGCGGTACACCGAGTCGTACGACCTGGACCGCTACGTGCTGGACCGGCTCACCGAGACCGCGGGGCCGGACCACCCGTACACCGTGATCGTGGCCGGCAGCGTCGGCGCGGACCTGCGGGCCCTCGGTCGCTACCAGGAGGCGCTGGAGATCTCCCGCAACACCCGGGACCGGGCGCTGGAGGTGTTCGGCGAGGCCGACGACCGGACCCTCAAGGCCGCCACCAACCTGGCCGTGTCCCTGCGGCTGGTCGGCGACTTCGCGGGCGCCGCCGAGATCGACGAGCGGGTGGTCGGGGACCGGCGGCGCTACTTCGGCGACGACTACCCGATGACGCTTGGCGCGACCGACAACCTGGCGCACGACCTGCGCGCCCTGGGCCGGTTCGCGGAGTCGCGGGAGCTGCTGGAACGGATCTTCGGCCGGTACCAGGAGGTGCTGGGCTCCGGTGCGTCCCTGACCCTGCGGACCGCGAAGAGCCTGGCGGCGACCCTGCGCAAACTGGGCGAGTTCAACGCCGCGCACGCGCTCACCAACGACACCCTCCGGCGGTACCGCGAGACGGTCGGCACCGAGCACCCGGAAGCGCTGTCCTGCCTGATGAACCGGGCGTGCGAGGAATCGGCCCTGGGTGATCACGTGACGGCCCGGATCACCGCGGAACAGGCGGTCAACGGGTTCAAGGTGGTCTACTCGCAGGAGCACCCGTTCGTGCTGGCCGGGCTGAACAACCTGGCGATCTTCACCCGGCTCGCGGGGGCGCCGACCGATGCCCGTCGCCTGAACGCCGACGTGCTGACCGCCTTCCGGGCTACCCTGGGCGCACGGCACCCGTACACCCTGTCCTCGCAGGCCAATCTGGCCAGTGACATGTTCGAGTCGGGGGAGTACGACGCCGCGCTCCGGCAGGACGAGCAGACGTGGGTCGCGTTGCGGGAGGTACTCACCGAGGATAATCCGGACACTCTGGCCGTGGCGGCCAACCTGGCGGTCAGCCGGCGGCAGGTGGGCGACCGGGGCGGGGCGGACGAGTTGCGGTTCGACACGATCCGGCGGGCCAAGCGGATCCTCGGCGACGCGCACCCGAACGTCACCGCGATGATCAACGGGCGTCGCCTGAACTGCGACATCTCCCCGCCGCCGATCTGAGGGCCGCCGCACCCCGCCACACCCGACAGGGTGACGGAATTTTCCCTGTTCGTGTGCGCTTTGACCACCGTTGCGGTGGGATCATTCGTATGTGTACTCGCCGCTGTGATTTACTTCTCCAGGACCCGGACTCCGCCTGCGCGAAAACCCTCTGGGTTTGCCCGCGCCCACCAACCTGCGAGGATCGGTCATGCGTCTGAAGAGTGGCCCCGTGGGGGAGGTCGAGTCCGAAATGCTCGACCTGACGCAGGTCTCTCTCGCCGACCTTCGGTCCCGTGACGTCTCGCCGGTGTTGATGAAGCTGTTGGAAGAGCGCTTCCTGCGCTCCATGGGCGAGATCTTCCCCTTCCAGTCTTATATCGACCGGGAGTTCTGAGCAACCGTTTCGCCCGATCGTCCCGCGGTCAGGTGACAAGCACCGAACCATCCGGCGAGCCGGACCGGATCGGCGCCGAGCTCGCGCGCCACCGCCCGGAACAGGTCGGGACGCTGCCGGACTACCGGATCCCCGGTCGCCAGCATGAACTTCACCCAGTCGTCGTCGCTGTCCAGCGCCGTCGCGTAGAGCGCCGCCGCCCCCGCACGATCACCGCTGAGGAAGAGGCGGTCAGCCGGGTCGCCGATCTCCGCCCCGGCCAGCGCGCGCCGGATCACCCCGACGATCCCCGGTATCCCGGAGGGCTCGCCGTCCGCGTCGCCCCGCAGAACCCCGGAAAATCCCACCCCTTCCGGCGTACGGCCATCGCGCCACGCCTTCACGACCGCGTCCACCTCGCCCGGGGCGGGCCGCCAGTTCCGTAGCCGCCAGCGGATCGTCTGGGCGCGGACCATCGCCGCCACCTCCGGCGGGTCGTCGGCCGGCCACGAGTCGAGTGTCTCCCGCAGCACCGTGGTGAACCGCTCGCCGACCTCGGTGAGCTCGCCCGAACCGGCCAGTGCGTCGAGCGCGATCCGGCTCTGGCGGCGCCAGTACGCGTACTCGATCGCCGTGATCGCCGGCGCCCCCGGCTCGTCCCGCCGTTGCCGCCAGTACTCGGCCACCCCGGCGTGCGCGAAGATCCCCTGCAGCAGGGCCGGTGCGGGCCGCGGGTCCATGCGCCACGGCGCCATGAACCGCCCGGCCGACTCCCGATCGTGCAGGTCGGTGAGGTCGCGTACGGCGTCGAGTTGCATGTGCCGGAACTCGTGCAGGATCAGCAGGCAGAGCTCCTCGGCGGTGTCCGGGACGGCGAACGCGATCGAACCGGAGGCCTGCCGGGACGCGGCGCTGATCCCGCCGGCGGTCGGACGGGCGGCCAGCGGCACCACCGTACGCAGCATGATCCTGATCGCCGCGGCATGGTCCGGATGCCGCCGCAGCAGGATCTGCCAGGCCTCGCGCAGCAGCCCGGTGAGCCGCTCGGCGGTCGCCGCGTCGAGGCGCCCGGCCGGCCGGAAGTCGTAGGTGTCCCGGTACGGCTCCTGGTCCTCGATGCTCACCCCGAAGCCGGGTTCCAGCTCGGCCCGCCGCGCGTCGGCCCAGCCCGCGCCGCCGAGCCGCACCGGGCCGACCAGGGTGTCACCGTCGGCGAGGCGGCGGACGGTCGTGGTCGCGCCGCCGACCCGGGCCTCGCCCAGCGTCGGCAGGTAGACGCCGCCGTGCGTGACCGGGACCTCGACGCTGAAGGTCAGCCCGGCCCGCACCGCCGCCGCCGCCGCGAACTGGCCCAGGTATCCGAGGTCGCCGCCGGCGTTCAGCGTGTGCGTGGCCCACGCGTCCAGATACGGGTGCCGCAGCACGTCAGCGGTGGTCGCCGGGCTCGCCGCGTCCGCCCGGATCAGCAGGTCCATCGCCGGGTCGCCGCCTGCCCCGGCCATCAGGCGCCACATCAGCAGCTTGCGTTTGGCCAGCTGGAAGTCGCGGAGCAGGACCGCCGCCGCGGGCGTGCACCGACCGGCCGCGATGCCGTCGAGCTGCTCCGGCGTGAGGATCACACCCGCACCCCGAGGTCCGCGGCGACGCGCTGCTCGACGTGCCGGATGATCGCGTAGAGGTCGTCGCAGTACGCGGACGGATGGGTGAACGAGCCGTCGGACCAGCGATGCGCGCGCAGCCCACCCCCGCACACCCGCAGCACCGGGCAGCTCAGGCACTTCCCGGCCAGCGGCGACGGCACGTCCAGGCGGGCGGCCAGTTCGGCCAGCGAGGCGGTGTCGACGCTCAGGCCGGTCGCGGCGGCACCGTCCTCGGTGGTGCGCAGCGAATCGGTCTGCTCGTAACTGCCGTCGGTCTCGATCACCACGACGCCGGCCTGGTCGCCGCCGACCGACTCGGTGGGGCTGGCGTCGCCGAGCATCCGGTACATCATCGACTCGAAGAGGCGGATCCTGGTCCGGGCGACCGGCGCGTCGTACCACCGGTCGAAGATCGCGATCAGCCACTCGGCGTAACTCGGTGCACCCGGCGGGCGGGGCGGCGGGTTGGTCCAGTTGCCGTGCGGCAGGAGCAGGTCGATCGCCGGCGGGTCGAACCGCAGCAGGTCCTCGTAGACCCCGACCGGGTCGTTGCGGACGTCGATGGTGCAGAGCAGGCCACTGTAGATCGCGCGGTGCCGTGGCTCGGCCAGGGTCCGCAGGGCGGCGGCGGTACGGTCGTACGACCCGGCGCCGCCGGCGAACGTCCGGTGCCGGTCGTGTGCGTCCCGGCCGCCGTCGAGGCTGACACCGACCCGTACGCCGTACTCGTGGAAGAGGTCGAGGAAACGGTCGTCGAGCAGGATGCCGTTGCTCTGGATCCCGAAGCGCAGCCGGGTCCCGTCCGGCGCCGCGGCGCGGATCGCGGCCAGGGTCGCGGCGATCCCGTCGTGCCCGGCGAGTAGCGGTTCACCGCCGTGCAGGACCACCGAGAGTGCCGGCGGCCGATGTTCCGACAGGTATTCGTGAATGCGCTCGGCGATGCGCTGCAGAGTGGCGGGACGGAACGTGAACGGTTGCCGCTTCCAGGTCTGGTCGACACTTTCGTAGACGTAACAGTACGTGCACGAAAGATTGCATCGACTGTGCACCTTGAGGACGATTTGCTGAACGCTGGCCGGCACGGGTGCATAGTGCCAGTTGCCGCCGTCGCGGGGAACGACATTCGCTCGAATATGGGGGGAAACAGCCCGGTGGGCGGGTGAGGTCACCCGCCCACCGGGCCGTCACGTCAGACCCGGCACTGCCAGGTGCTCGCGTCGTGGAAGTCGACGAAGCGGTCGATCGTGGCGGTGCTGCCGACCGTGTACCGGCAGACCGCCGGGAGGCTGACGTCGAAGTAGACCGGGTCCACCCGGCTGTAGTTGACGCAGTGCCAGTCGTAGACGGTGGAGCCCAGCAGCGCGGCGCCGCTGTGGCCGGTCGAGGTGCAGTAGTCGTCGATCGCCGGGGTGATCACCGTCGAGGTGACCTTCCAGCAGCGCACCGACGTGGGGTCGGTGAAGCTGTCGATCCGGTCGACCGCGGCGTCGGTGCCGTAGGTCCACCGGCAGGCGGCCTCGAAGGTCAGGTCGTGCCGGCTGCCGTCACCGGCGGTGCAGTGCCAGTCGTACGCGGTCGAACCGGTCAGCGCGGCATCGGTGTAGCCGATCGAGCGGCAGTAGGCGCCGAGATCGAGCCCGCCGAGCTGCTCGGGCGCCGAGGACGCCGCGGTGGCCGGGCTGATCGCCGCGAGCACTCCGGCGAACCCGGCGATCAGGGCGATCAGCACCTTGCTGAGCGAACGCATAACTCTCCTGGAGGTGACTGATGATGTCCGGCAAGCCGGAACCATCCTCTTCGGACAGGGCTCGCTCAGCCTAGGGCCGGAACGGCGCTGTGCAAGACCTTGCAAAGAGAACGTAACTTCATTCACCAAATGATTTCTCTTTCCGACGCACGGAGGTCATCACCGGACCCGGCCCCCGACCGTTCGACCCGCTGTGTGTCCGTTTCGTACGCATTTGGTCAAGCTCGCCGCGGTGCTGCTCGCCCTGGCGTCGGCCTTCGTGCCCACCCCCGCCGCCCACACCGCCGTGACGTGCCCCGACGCGATGACCGTCGTCGCGCACGAGGACGACGACCTGCTCTTCGTGAACCCGGAGATCAGCGACGACGTCCGCGCCGGGCGCTGCGTCACGACGCTCTACGTCACGTCCGGTGACGCCGCCCGCGGGCCGGCGTACTGGCGCGGGCGTGAGGAGGGCGAGATGGCGGCGTACGCCCGGATGGCCGCCCGCCCGTCACGCTGGACCGAGGACACGCTGACCGTCAACGGTCACGCCGTGCACCGCGCCACCCTTGACGGCGCCGCGATCACCCTGCTCTTCCTGCGCCTGCCCGACCGGGTCGGCGGCTGGCCCGACCAGACCCTGCAACTGCTCTGGCTCGACCCGTCGACCCGGGTACGACCGCTCGACGGCAGCCCCGCCTACACCCGGGCGAGCCTGCTCGGCGTGCTCGGCTCGCTGTTCGAGACCCATCGGCCGCGGATCATCCGGACACTCGACTTCCGGGGTGCCTACGGCGACGGCGACCACGACGACCACCACACCGTCGGCTACCTCGTCTGGGCCGCCCAGCAGCGCTATCGTGGCCCGCACCGGACGATCGGCCACCTCGGGTACCCGGTCGACCGGCACCCCGCGAACCTGACCGGGGAACAGTACGCGACCAAGCTCGGCCACTTCCTCACCTACGCCCCGCACGACCCGGTGGTGTGCCAGACCGCAGACTGGTGCATGCGCGGGACGTACGGCGCCTACCTGCGACGCAACGTGCTGGTCGCCGCCCCGGTCGGGCCCGGCCGCAACGTCGCCGCCCAGGCCCGGGTCACCGCGTCCTCGGCGAACGTCGCCACCGTGCAACTGCCGGCCAAAGCCGTGGACGGGCGCCTCGGCCCCGCCCTCACCGGCGAATGGGTCACCGCCGGCGAGACCGCCGGCGCGTGGCTCGACCTGCGCTGGCCCGCCCCGCAGCGGCTGGACCGGGTCGTCCTCTACGACCGCCCGAACCCGGTGGACCGGATCACCGCGGGGATCCTGCGGTTCTCCGACGGCAGCCGGGTCGAGGTCGGCCCGCTGCCCGACGGCGGCGCCCCGCTGCAGGTCACGTTCCCGCCGCGGACGGTGTCCGGCCTGCGCTTCACGGTGACCGGAGTCTCCGCCACGACGGCCAACGCCGGACTCGCCGAGATCCGCACGGTCACCGCCGAGCCACCCACCTGAGAACGCGACACCCCCGCCTGCCGGCCGGGGCCGACCCGACTCCGGAACAACGCTGAGCACCAGCCGGGACGGGGCGGCCGGGACCGCCGTCACCCCGTCACCGGCAACTCCACCGAAGCGGATCGTCGGTCACCCCGGACCCCACCCGATACCCGACGACAACATGCCCGTCCGCACTGATCGCCCGTATGTCGTAGCTGACATCGCCCGGACCGGCGCTCTTCGCCCCGTACGCCGGAAGTTCCACCGTCCGCCCGGCACCGACCATGACGGGCGAGACCCGCCCTTCCCCGGCGACCCATCCGTCAGCCGAGATGACGGGCGCGCTGCCGATGTCGGTGGTCAGCGTCTCGAACTCTCCGGTCGAGATCCGGTACCGCATCGGCGTGAACATCGTGACGTCCGGCGTCTCGTAGACCGCCTCCCCGGACACCCACCCGTTGCTGATCGCCGATCCTGAGAACGACGTGGCTTTCTTCCCGTCCCGCATGACCGGCAGCGGCAGGTAGCGTCCGGTGCCGTCGGGGAACCACAGGTACGCGGTCCCCGACTTCTTGCCGGTGGCGACCGATCCGAGGACGGTGCCGTCCTCGGCGATGTCGGCGGTCGTGCCCGAGGTGGCCCCGGGCGGCAGCGGGAGCCGGGCGGGAACCGCGGCCCCGGAGGCCCAGCGGATCGGGTAGGGGTCCTGCTCGGCCGTGCCGGCGGAGCCGGCGATGACGCCGTTCTCGTTGATGGCCCGGGCACTCACGGCGTCGCCGCGCAGCCGGGTGAACTTCCCGTCCTGGTAGAGGAACGCCAGCTCGTGGTCGTCGGCGTCGTTGCCGTTGGCGACTCCGACGCCGGCCGGGTTCAGGTCGACGATGTCGGCGTCCGCCCCGGGCAGTGGCAGCCGCTGGTGGATCGCGCCGTCCTTCCAGACGATCGTCTCCGACGGGTGCCCCTGGACGGAGTAGAGCCGCCCGGCGGCCCAGCGTCCGCTCGGGTCCCCGGCGGTGGCGACGGCTTTCTCGACTCCGCCGGTGGGCAGGCGGGCGACCGTGCACGAGGTGATGCCGGTCGGCGCGGCGGCGGTCGGGACGACGGCCGGCGTGTTCGTCGTCGTCGGTTTCGGCACCGGCGCGGGGGAGTCGCGCAGGGCGGAGACGGCCAGTGACCCGCCGCCGATGGTGACGCCGGTCAGGGTCAGTGCCGCCATGGCCGAGGACCAGCGGCGCAACTGGCGGCGCCGCAGTCCTTCGGCCATGGCCCGGGGAACGTCGACGGCCGTACGGACGTCCGGCTCCCCCCGCAGTGGTGCGAGCAACCGGACCGCACCCTCGTCGTCGATCGTCATGTTGTCGTTGTTCATCCTCGGCTCCGGGCGACGGTGTTCTGCGGGAATCGGGGGCCGAGCAGCTCGCGGAGCCGGTTCAGCCCGTGCGCGGTCTGGCTCTTGACGGTGCCTTCGGAGCAGCGCATCAGCTCGGCGACCTCTTTGATCGGGCGGTCGCACAGGTAGCGCAGCACGAGCACGGCCTGCTGCCGGGGCGGGAGCCCGGCCAGGGCCGCGCGCACCACTGCCCGGTCCTCCGGCTCGCCCTGGTCGGGTGGCGGCGGTTCCGGGGTCCAGTTGAGCAGGCGCACCTTCCACCAGCCGCGACGCCGGTCGTCGAGGAACGCGCGCACCAGCATGGTGTGGGTGTACGCGTCGACGTTGTCCACCCCGCGGATGCGCGGCCATCGGGCGTACAGCTTGGTCAGCGTCTCCTGCACCAGGTCGTCGGCCTGATGCCGATCGCCGCTGAGCAGGTACGCGGTCCGGCGTAACTCCTGGACACGTCCGTGCACGTACGCCAGGTACTCCCTGTCCAGCCCGTCCGACATGGTCCCTGCTTCCGGTGTGACGGCCTCTTCCGCATATCCGACGCGATGGATGCCCTGTTGGTTGTACGCGATTTTTTCGGCACACCCACTTCCGGGCCGTGGCCGCCGGAATCGTCGGACAGAACCTAGGCTGGGTCGAATGATGCTGCGCCGCTGGCACCTCGCTGTCCTGGCCCTGCTCGCGGTCACGGCGCTGGCCTGCGAGGGCGGCGCCGGTGCGGCCGATCCCGACTCCGGAGCCCAGCCGACGCGGACGCGGACGAAGCCTCCGGCCACCGCGGTCAGCGGCTATCCGGCGTCGATGGCCGCGCTCGGCGACTCGATCACCGCCGGGGTCGGCAGTTGCCTGGCCTACCTGGCGTGCAGCCGGAACTCCTGGTCGACCGGGACCGGCGACGACGTGGACAGCCACTACCGGCGGATCCTGGCCGAGAACCCGAAGATCAAGGGTCACGCGCACAACTTCGCCGAGCCCGGTGCCGAGGCGAACGCGCTGGCCGCGCAGGCGACCCGCGCGGTCGACGCGAAGGTGTCCTACGTGACGGTCCTGATCGGCGCGAACGACGCCTGCGCCGCCTCGGTCAGCGGCATGACCTCGGTGGCGAGGTTCCGGGACGGGGTGGACGCGGCGCTGAGCCGGCTGAAGAAGGGCCTGCCGAAGGCGCGGGTGCTGGTGGCCAGCATCCCCGACCTGTACCGGCTGTGGCAGGTCGGGCGCGACGACGCCGAGGTGGTGCGGGTGTGGCGGGCCGGCGGGGTCTGTCCGTCGATGCTGGTCAACCCGGGTTCGAGCGCGGCTGCGGACGAGCAGCGGCGGCGCGCGGTGCGGGACCGGATCGACGCGTACGACGCCGAGCTGCGCGAGGCCTGCGCGAAGTACGGCAGCCGGTGCCGCTGGGACGAGGGCCGGGTGCACGACGTCCGGTTCAGCATCGACCTGTTGAACACGTTCGACTTCTTCCACCCGAACCTGAAGGGCCAGAACGAGCTCGCCGACGTGACGTACCCGGGTGATTTCACCTGGTGATCGCATAGGCTGACGTCCATGAGTTTCCTGCCCGGGAAATCCGCCTCCGTCCCTCTGCACGCGGCCGGCGAGCTCGGCCTGGTGCCCGGCCAGGGCCGCGATCACTGGTGGGGCCGGTTGTCCGAGCAGGCCCGGCGACGGATCGCCGCCTCGGCCGGCGCGACCGTCGAGTGGTACGCCTACGACGACGAGAGCCTGCCGGTCGCCGTGGTGCTCGGCGCGAACGCCCTGGTGGTGTGGACCCCGGAGCGGCTGATCGCCCACCGCTACGTGCGCCGGTCACTCACCCAGACGCGGGTGCGACAGAGTCCGTCGAGCACCGGCCCGGGTGGCGGCCTGACCGCGGCCGGGCCACCGCCGGTGGATCTCGGGCTCAGCGAGAGCCTGCGCGGTTTCCTCGGCAACCTGCCCGCCGAGGCCCAGCAGCGGTTGCAGCAGCCGTTCGTCGCCGGTGACCGGGTCACCGCGTTCGAGTTCTTCTACTACGGCAACGAGGAGGAGATGGACGTCTGGTGTTACCTGGCCGGTTCGTCCGCGGTCACGTTCGCCGCGGGGCACCGCAAGGCCCGGCGGGGTGCGCCGCCGCACGCGGTCGCCTGGGACCTGAAGTGCTATCACGCCCCGCTGGCGGCGAACTGACCCCGGGCGTACCAGGCGGCCACCAGCGTGCCCAGGCACAGGGCCGCCGCGCTGAGGCCCAGCGACCAGTGGATCCCGACGACCGCGCCGAACAGTCCGACGGTGACGCCGCTGCCGAAACGCAGGCCGTTCGCGGACATCCCGTAGACGCCGATCACCCGCCCGCGGTCGGCCGGCGGCGCCATCAGCTGGACCACGGTCTGCCCGACCGACATCGACGCCAGGTTCGCCACCCCGCCCGCGACCAGCAGCAGCACCGCCACCGGATAACTCGGGGTGACCGCGAAGAAGAGCGTGAACAGGCCGTAGAGCCCGGTGCTGATCACCGCGGACAGGACCGTCGGCTTGATCCAGCCGGTCGCCTCGAGGACCAGGCCGCCGAGCACGCCTCCGGCGCCATTGGCAAAGAGCAATATCCCGTACGCCGTCCCGGCGCTCCCGCTGCCCAGATCCTGCGCGAAGAGCGGCATCGCGGACTGCAGTGACGCACCCACGAAGAACGACCCCAGCCCACCCAGGACGATCATGCTGACCAGGGTGTGATCGGCGCTGACCTGTCGCAGCACCCGGACCGAGTCCCTGATCCCGACCCGTTGCCGGTTCCGCGGCACCCCACCGTCCCGGGTGTGCCCGGTGAACCTCGTGACGAACAGGAACACGGTCAGCGGCAGGTAGAAGGCCACGTTCGCGAAGATGCCCCAGGTCGGGCCGAGCCCGAGCAGCAGCGCCGAGCCGACCGCCGGCCCGAAGAGCACGCCCAGGCTGCGGAACGTGGCGTTGAGCCGGACCGCGCTGGGCAGTTCCTCGTCCCCGACGAAGTCGTGCAGCATCAACTGCTCGCCGGGACCCCACAGCGCACCGGCGATCCCGTGCAGCACCAGCAGCACGCACGCGTGCCAGATCTGCAGCGTCCCGGTCAGGAAGAGCACGCCCCAGGCCACCGAGACCAGCGCGAACAGGCCCTGCGCGGCCTGGATCACCCGGCGGCAGTCGTAGCGGTCGGCCAGCGAGCCGAACCAGACCGACAGGAACAGGAACGGCAGCCAGTGGCTGATCACCTGGAACCCGGAGAGCACCGGCGAGTGGAACTTCTCCCACAACACCCAGTACGTGATCACGTGCTCGATGTTGTCGGCCATCATCGCCAGTGCCGCGCCGACCAGGTACGTCCGGGCGTCGGAGTTCCGCAGCGCCGCGAATCGCCGGGGCGCGGCGGGCACATGCGCGGTCTGGCCGCAGGCAGCACACATGGTCACAGCCTTGTGCCTGCGGCCGGACCACGTACCACTAAGTGATCAACTAAACAGTCAGGGCCTGGCGGACCGCGGGTTCCGCGCCCGTGCCGCCGTCGCCGGTCGAGGTGACCCGGCCCGCCTCCAGGACGTAGTAACGGGCCGCGGCCCGCAGGGCGAAGCCCACGTGCTGCTCGACCAGCAGGACCGACATGCCGCCGCGCGCGGCCAGCCCGAGGATGGTCTGCTCGATCTCGGCGACGACCGACGGCTGGATGCCCTCGGTCGGCTCGTCCAGCAGGAGCAGCCGCGGGCGGGTGATCAGCGCCCGGGCCAGCGCCAGTTGCTGCCGCTGCCCGCCGGAGAGCAGCCCGGCCCGCCGCCCGAGCAGCTCTTTCAGGGCCGGGAACAGGTCCAGCGTCTCGGCCATCGCCGGTCGCCCGTCCTTGCGGCCGTCCGCGACCAGCTGCAGGTTCTCCAGCGTGGTCAGGTGCGGGAAACTCTGCTGACCCTGCGGGACGTACGCCATGCCGCGCGCCACCCGCTCGTGCGGCGCGAGGCGGGTGATGTCCTCGCCGTCCAGCCGGACCGCGCCGGTCCGGGGTCTGAGCAGGCCCACGGCGGCGCGGAGCAGCGTGCTCTTGCCGGCGCCGTTGTGTCCCAGGATCGCGGCCACCCCGTCGGCCGGGACGTCGAGCGACACGCCGTGCAGGACGGTGCTACGGCCGTACCCGCAATGCAGGTCGGTGATCTCAAGCATTTCCGGCCTCCAGGGCGTGACCGAGATAGACCTCCTGGACCCGTGGATCGGCCTGGACCTCGGCGACCGTGCCCTCGGAGAGGATCGTGCCGGCGTGCATGACCGTGACCGTCCGGGCGAATCGCCGCAGGAAGTCCATGTCGTGCTCGATCACCACGACCGTGTGGTCGCGGCTGAGCTCGCCGAGCAGTTCGCCGGTCGCGTCGCGCTCCTCGTGGCTCATGCCCGCGACCGGCTCGTCGAGCAGGAACAGCCTGGCGTTCTGGACCAGCAGCATGCCGATCTCCAGCCACTGTTTCTGCCCGTGCGGCAGCGTGCCGGCGAGCTGGTCGCGGACCGCGGTGAGCCGGATCGTCTCCAGCGCGTGCTGGACTTCCGGCGGTACCGACGAGCGGCGGCGCAGCAACGTGAGCGGCCCGCGGTTCCACCCGGCGGCGATGTCCAGGTTCTGCAGGACGGTCAGTTCCTCGAAGACCGTCGAGTTCTGGAACGTCCGGCCGACGCCGAGCCGCGCGATCCGGTGGACCTTGCGTCCGAGCAGCTCATGGCCGTCGAAAGTGACCGAGCCGGTGGCTTTCGCGAGGCCGGTGATCGCGTCGACGAGGGTGGTCTTGCCGGCGCCGTTCGGCCCGATGATGAACCGCACGTCCCCGGCCGGGATCTCGAGATCCACCCCGTCGACGGCCACGAAACCATCAAAGACGACCCGCAGATCGTGTACGGACAGAGCAGTCACGCTGTGCCTGCCTTTCGCGTGCGCTCCTGGCCCTCGCCTGCGGGGCCGCCTGGCGCTTCCGGTGGGTGCCGCTCGGTGCAGTCGCTCACGCGGGAGTCACCTCCTTCTTCGAGGAGCGGCGCCGCAGGAACACCGCGAGCGAGGCCAGTCCGCCGGGAAGGAACACCACGGGCAGGATGAAGAGCAGCCCCTCGAAGTACGTCCACGCCGACGGAAGCCGCTCGGACAGTGCCGTCCGCGCCCAGGCCACGGCGATCGCGCCGACCGCCGGCCCGACCAGGCCGGCCCGTCCACCGACCGCGACCCCGATCACGAACTCGATCGACGGCACCACCCCGATCATCGCCGGCGAGATGATCCCGACCGCCGGGACGAAGAGCGCCCCGGCCAGCCCGGCCATGCCGGCCGCCACCACGTACGCGACGAGCTTGACGTTCGCCGGGTCGTAGCCGAGGAAACGGACCCGCTCCTCGCCGTCCCGGACCGCGACCAGCAGTTCCCCGTACCGGCTGCGCATCAGCTGCCAGGCGAGGCCGAGCACGGCGAGCAGGGCGGCCGCCACGACGAAGTAGACGGTCCGGCGGTTCACCGGGTCGTTCAGGTCGTACCCGAAGAAGCCCTGGATGTCGGTGAGACCGTTGGTGCCTCCCGTGGTGCCCTGCTGTCCGATCAGGAAGATCGCGAGGGCCGCGCAGAGCGCCTGGGAGAGGATCGCGAAGTACGCCCCGCGCACCTTACGCCGGAAGATCAGCAGGCCCAGGAGCAGCGCCACCGTCATCGGCAGCAGGACCGTCGCACCCAGCGCGAACGCCGGGTTCGCGAACGGTGTCCACCACCAGGGCAGGGCGTCCAACTGCCCGTACAGCTGCATGAAGTCCGGCAGCCGGCCGGGGCCCGCGTCGGCGAGCTTGAGGTGCATCGCCATCGCGTAGCCGCCGAGGCCGAAGAAGACGCCCTGGCCGAGGGTGAGCATGCCGCCGCGGCCCCAGGCCAGGCCGATGCCGACCGCGACGATCGCCAGGCACAGGTATTTCGCGAGCAGGCTCAGCCGGAAGTCACCGAGCACGACCGGCGCCACCCCGAACAGAACGACGGCGCCGAGTCCGAATCCGACCAGCGCGCGGCTCCTCGTCGGCCGCACCTCCACCGCGGTCTCCGGCGGATCTTGGAGCAACGTCATCGTCGGCTCCTCGCCCTCGGCCGATTCATCCCGCTCGTCATGCCAGGCTCCTCGTCCGGAGCGTGAACAAGCCCTGCGGGCGCCACTGCAGGAACGCGACGATCACCACGAAGACGATCACGCTGGCAACGCTGACCGTGGTGGTGTACTCCACGGTGGACTGCAGGACACCGAGCGTGAACGCCACGATCACGGTGCCCTTGAGCTGCCCGATCCCGCCCACGACGACGACCAGGAACGCGTTCACGATCAGGTTGGTGCCCATGGTCGGGCCGATCGGGCCGACCAGGGTGAGCGCCACCCCGGCGATCCCGGCCAGCCCGGAGCCGATGAAGAAGGTCAGCCGGTCCACCCGGCCGGTGGCCAGCCCGGAGACGGCGGCCAGATCCCGGTTCTGCACCACCGCGCGGATCCGCCGGCCCAGCGGTGTGGTCTTCAGGCCGGCGGTCAGCGCGGCGACCGCGACCAGGGCCAGCACCAGGATGAAGACCCGGCTGCTGGAGATCACCAGGTCGTCGGTGACGTGGATGCTGCCGGTCAGCGCCGACGGCGCCCGGGTCTGCACGTTCGGCGCGCCGAAGACGTCCCGGAACACCTGCTGCAGGATCAGCGAGACACCCCAGGTGACCAGCAGGGTGTCCAGCGGCCGGGCGTAGAGCCGCCGGATCAGCAGCACCTCGATGAGCACGCCGAGCAGCCCGGCCACCACGAATGCCACCGGCAGGGCGATCAGCAGGGAGACCCCGGCCCCGCTGATCACTTTCTGCAGCACGTAGACGGTGTAGGCGCCGGCCGCGATCAGTTCACCGTGCGCCATGTTGATCACGTTCATCTGGCCGAAGGTCAGCGAGAGTCCGAGAGCGATCAGCAGGAGGACGGCACCGATGCTGATCCCGGTGAACAGCTGGCTCAGGACGAGGGTCACGACAGGCCACTCGCCCAGGGGTAACCCTTGAGGAACGGGTCCGGCTTGATCGGCTGGCCGGAGTTCCAGACCTCGGTGATCAGCCCGTCGTCACCGATCTTGCCGATCCGCGCGGTCTTGAAGATGTGCTGCGTCGCGCCGTCCACGGTGACCTTGCCCTCGGGCGCGTCGTAGGTGATTCCCTCGGAAGCCGCCTTGACCTTCTCCACGTCGAACGAGCCGGCCTTCTCGACCATCGACTTCCACAGGTAGACCGAGGTGTAGGCGGCCTCCATCGGGTCGCTGGTCGGCTTGTCCGCGCCGTACTTCGCCTTGTACGCCTTGACGAACTTCTCGTTGGCCGCGCCCGGCGTGGTCTGGTAGTAGTTCCAGGCGGTGAGCTGCCCGGCCAGGTACTGCGTGCCGATGCTCTTGACCTCCTCCTCGGCGATCGAGACGGAGACCACGGGCATCGCGGCCGCGGTCAGGCCGGCCGATTTGTACTCCTTGAAGAAGGCGACGTTGCTGTCACCGTTGAGCGTGTTGAAGACCGCCGACGCCCCGGACGCCTTCACCTTGTTGACGATCGTGGAGAACTCGGTCGAGCCCAGCGGCGCGTAGTCCTCGCCCAGCACCTTCATGCCGTTGGCCTCGGCGTACGCCTTGATGATCTTGTTAGCCGTGCGCGGGAAGACGTAGTCGGAGCCGACCAGGTAGAGCGAGGTCTTGCCCTGCGCCTTGAGGTAGTCCAGGCCGGGCACGATCTGCTGATTGGTGGTGGCGCCGGTGTAGAAGATGTACGGCGACTGTTCGAGGCCCTCGTACTGCACCGGGTAGAAGAGCAGCGACTTGTTCTTCTCGAAGACCGGCTTGACCGCTTTGCGCGACGCCGAGGTCCAGCAGCCGAAGACCGCCGCGACCTTGTCCTGGCTGATCAGTTTCTGTGCCTTCTCGGCGAAGGTCGGCCAGTCCGACCCGCCGTCCTCGCTGACCGGCTCGATCTGCTTGCCGAGCACACCGCCGGCCGTGTTGATCTCGTCGATCGCCAGTTTCAGCGAGTCCCGGACGGTGACCTCGCTGATCGCCATCGTCCCGGAGAGCGAGTTGAGCAGGCCGACCTTGACGGACGAGCCGGAAGTGTCGATCGTGGCGCCGGCCCCGGAGGCCGTCGCGGAGTCGTTGGTCCTGGCACCGCAGGCGGTGAGCAGCGCTACGGCGGTGACCGCCGCGACGAGGGCCGCGCGATTTCTGAACATGAAGTCTCCTGGCTCACAGAAAGCGGAAATCCATGCCTCCGGGGTCGCCGGCTGGGGCACCGCCAGTCTTGGAGCCGTCGATTTCCGGCCCGTTACCCGCCGCTTAATGACGAGTTTCGATGGATGCGCGTGGTGAGGTCGCCGGGGCCTCAGCCGAACAGGAAGCGTGTCCACTCGCGAGTGAAGCGGGCCGCCCGCGGCGACCAGCGCAGCACGCCGGCCACCGCCCAGCAGCACAGCGCGACGAGCACGAAGAAGGTGAACGGCCAGGCCACATACGGCTCCCACAGCGCGTCCGGCCCGTCCGGCGGGATCGGCGCAGGCCCGGGCAGCAACAGCCCCCCGGTGACCGCGATCGTGGGGACCAGCAGCAGGACCGTGCCGATGCCGCCCAGAACCCGGGCCGCGGCCGGCCGTGACCGGCGGCTGAAGCGCAACCCGATCCACCCGCCCAGCAGCAGCCCCGCGCCCCAGCCGACCAAGGCGAGAACCCGGACGAGAGCCGGCTCCACCCGGTGGAAGACCACACCGCCGGGGCCGGGACCCTGGTGGACGGCGATCTGGATCCCGTCGCGCCGGGCGGTCACCGAGCCCGGCTCCTGATCCGGCCGGAGCTGCCAGCCGTCCCGCCGCAGGGCGGCCCGGGCCCCGGCGAGATCCATCACCGGAACGGCACCGGCCTTGACCACCGACACCGAGCCCGCGTCGTACTCCTCCGCCCCGGCGAACGCCTCGCAGCCCGTCGGGTAGTAGCTGCCGAAGACCATGTCGTGCCGCTCGACCTCACCGACCGTCATCCCGGGCACGACCGCGGCGGCGATCTCCCGCGCCCGCTGATCGGTGGGCAGGGACGCGGCACCCCGCCACCCGAGCCAGGCGCCGAACCCGGCCGCCGGCGCGGCGACGGTCATCGCCACCACGAACACGGCGATCCACCGCCACACCCGGGGCCAGAACCGATGATCGACGTACTGATCGTCGGTCGCGAGAATCGACATGCCGGCACCCTAGGGCAGGGCACCGACGCTTTCGAAGCGGGCCACGAAACGACGCTGCCACGGCGTCTCGACCGCGTGCCGGTTGTAGCGTTCGCGCACCCAGGCCACGGCCTGCGCCGCCGGGACGCCGTCGAGCACGGCGAGGCAGGCCAGCGCGGTTCCGGTCCGGCCGACGCCGCCGAAACAGGCGATCTCGACCCGCTCACCCTCGGCCCGGCGCAGGGCTTCGGCCAAGACCGATTTCGCGTACGAGGGGTCGGCCGGAAGCCAGAAGTCCGGCCACCTCACCCAGCGGCTCTCCCACCCGAACTCGGGTGGCGGTGAGCCCAGCACGTACACCCCGAGGTGGGGTGGATGCCCGGTCGGCATGGGCGCACGCAGCCCACGGCCGCGGACGAGTCGCCCGGACGGCAGCCGCAGCACCCCGGCCCCGGCCGGCTCCCAGCCCGCAAATTCGGTCATGTTCCCGGATGTTATTCCGTAACGTGCACGCCTTGTGATGGCTACCCTGTTGCCCCCGCGCCTGGGGTCGAGTTTCCGCTGGCTGGTCGCGTCGTCGTGGGCCACGAATCTCGGTGACGGCATCTCGGCGGCGGCCGGTCCACTGCTGGTCGCCTCGCTCACCGACGACCCGTTCCGGATCTCGCTGGCCGCGCTGCTCTCCTGGGCACCGCCGCTGGCCCTCGGCCTGTACGCCGGGGTGCTCTCGGACCGCCACGACCGCCGCCGGATCCTGCTGATCGCCAACGCGGTCCGGGTCCTGGTGCTGCTGGGGCTGGCCGGCACGCTGGCCTCCGGGCGGCTCACGGTGGAGATCGCTCTGGCCGGGCTGGGGCTGCTGAGCACGGCCGAGGTGTTCGCCGACAACACCACCGCGACGCTGGCCCCGATGCTGGTCGCCCGGGAGGATCTGACGCTGGCCAACGCGCGGCTGACCGGTGGTTTCGTCACCCTGAACCAGCTGGCCGGGCCTCCGATCGGCGCCGCGCTCTTCGCCGCGGGCCGGGCCTGGCCGCTGGTCGCCGAGATGCTGCTGCTGTGTGCCGGGACGCTGCTGGTGTCCCGGGTGTCGCTGCCGCCGCACGGGCGGGCCGAGTCCGGGGCGAGCATGCGCCGGGACGTGCTCGAAGGGGTGCGCTGGGTGGTGCGGCACCCGGCCGTCCGTACCCTCTGCCTGATCGTCCTGATCTTCAACCTGGCGTTCGGGGCGGCCTGGTCGGTGCTGGTGCTCTACGCGACCGAGCGGCTGGGGCTGGGCGCGGTCGGCTACGGCCTGATCACCACGGTCGGGGCGGTCGGCGGGATCCTGGGGACGGTCGCCTACGGCTGGCTCACCGCCCGGATCAGCCTGGGCAACCTGATGCGGATCGGCCTGATCATCGAGACCGGCACCCACCTGATCCTCGGGGTCACCAGTTCGCCGTGGGTCGCGTTGCCGACGTTCTTCCTGTTCGGAGTGCACGAGTTCGTCTGGCGGAGCACCGCCACCACGGTCCGGCAGCGGGCCGTCCCGGTGCAGCTCCAGGGCCGGGTCGGCGCCGTCACCGTCATGTGCGTCTACGGTGGCCTGGTCGTCGGCGCGGCCTTCGGCGGGGTGCTGGCCTCCCGGTACGGCGTGGTCACCCCGTTCCGCGTCGCGTTCGTGTGCGCGCTGATCTCGTTGATCGCCCTCTGGCCGCAGATGAAGCACGTCGCTCACGACGACTGATCGCCCTCCGGACGCGTTAGGAAGCACGTCGCTCACGACGCCCGCGCCCGCTATAGTTCGCGGCATGCACAGCGTGTTCGTCTCCCGACGCCGGCGTCCCCAGGGCCGCCGCTGATCTGTGCATTCCGCCGGCGGGTCGATCCCGCCGGTGACGCATGTGTGTCCTGGTCGACCCGCCTCGTCCGTACGAGGAAATCGGGTGTTGACCTTGAACTTGGAATCTCTTCTGCATGATCGGCTCGCGCCCGCCCTGGAAGCGGTCGCGGGCCGGCCCGTCGATCCCGCGGTGCGGTCGTCGCCGCACGCCGACTTCCAGTCCGGGGCGCCGCTGGCGCTGGCCCGGGAATTGGAGCGGCCGCCGCGGGAGATCGCCGCCGACGTGGCCGCCAAGGCCGATCTGACCGGTCTCGCCGAGATCGCCGTATCGGGGCCGGGTTTCCTGAATCTGACCGTTTCCGCCGGCCTGCTGGACGGGTCGCTGCAGTCGGTCGCCGTCGACGATCGGCTCGGGGTGCCGCTGGTGCCGGACCCGCAGCGGGTGGTGATCGACTACTCCGGGCCCAACGTGGCCAAGGAGATGCACGTCGGTCACCTGCGGTCGACCATCATCGGTGACGCGCTGGCCCGGATGCTGGAGTGGCTCGGCCACGACGTGGTCCGGGTGAATCACCTGGGCGACTGGGGCACGCCGTTCGGGATGCTGGTCGAGCATCTCGTCGACCTGGGCGGCGACGCCGAGCACTCGATCAGCGACCTGACCGCTTTCTATCAGGCGGCGCGGGTCAAGTTCGACGGCGATGACGATTTCCGGACCCGGGCGCGGCTGCGGGTGGTGGCGTTGCAGTCCGGTGATCCGCTGTCCCGGGATCTGTGGCGCAAGCTGGTCGCGCAGTCCGAGCGGTACTTCCTGGACGTGTATGCGCGGCTCGGCGTGACGCTGGGCCCGGCCGACTTCGCGGGGGAGAGCCGGTATCAGGACGATCTGGACACCATCGTGGCCGAGCTGGGGGAGAAGGGGCTGCTCAGCGAGAGCGACGGCGCTCTCTGTGCGTTCCCGGACGGGTTCACCGGGCGGGACGGCGAGCCGTTGCCGCTGATCGTGCGCAAGGCCGACGGCGGGTACGGCTACGCCGCGACCGACCTGGCCGCGATCCGGTACCGGGCCGGGACGCTCGGCGGGCAGCGGCTGCTCTACGTGGTCGGCAGCCCGCAGCAGACCCACTTCGCGATGGTGTTCGCGGTCGCGCGAGCGGCCGGGTGGCTGCCCGCGGAGGTGACCGCCGAGCACATCGGGTTCGGCTCGATCCTGGGCGCGGACGGCAAAATGCTCAAGTCCCGGGCCGGTGACTCGGTCAAGCTGGCCACGCTGCTCGACGAGGCGGTCGGCCGGGCCTCCGCACCGGCGATCGGGATCGGCGCGATCAAGTACGCGGACCTCTCCGGCGACCGGCGGGGCGACTACGTCTTCGACCTCGACCGGATGCTCGCGATCACCGGGAACACCGGTCCGTACCTGCAGATGGCGTACGCCCGGGTCTGTTCGATCTTCCGGAAGGCGGGCCGTGAGCCGGGCCCGGTGACCGTCACCGAACCGGCGGAACGGGCGCTGGCGCTGACGCTGCTCGGCTTCGAGGCGGCCGTCACGACCGCCGCCGAGCAGGCCGAACCGCATCGGCTCGCCGTCTACCTGCACGACCTGGCCCAGGCGTTCTCGGTCTTCTACGAGCGGTGCCCGGTGCTGCGGGCCGAGCCGGAGGTGCGGGCCGGCCGGCTCGGACTGGCCGACCTGACCGCGCGGACGCTCCACACCGGATTGTTTCTGCTGGGTATCGAGGCACCGGAGGAGATTTGATCAAACTTGACGCGGGGGCAATCTTGCGTTGATCGACCGATGACCCTATCGACCGTTAGGGTGCTGGGGTTGCGGCGCCCACGAGGCGCGGCTCATCGATCTTCTCGAAAGGTTCGCAATGACGCTTCCCAACGGCGTTTCGCGGCGCGGTGTGCTGGCGGTCTCGGCTGCCGCGGCCGCGGCGCCCCTCGCTTTCCCGGGCGCGGCGCAGGCCGGCGGCAAGGGCCACGGTCACCCGCAGCCGCCGAAGGCTCCGGAGACCTTCCACCTGACCGTCCTGGGCACTTCGGACCTGCACGGCAACATCTACAACTGGGACTACTACAAGGACGCCGAGTATGACGACTCCGCGCACAACGACGTCGGTGTCGCCAAGGCCGCCGCGCTGATCAACAAGCTGCGCAAGGAGGCGACCGGCGGCACGCTGGTGCTCGACGCCGGCGACACGATCCAGGGCACGCCGCTGGCCACGTACTACGCCAAGCAGGAGCCGATCACCACCACCGGTGAGAAGCACCCGATGGCCAAGTCGATGAACGTGCTCAGCTACGACGCGGTCGTGCTCGGCAACCACGAGTTCAACTACGGCCTGCCGCTGCTGAACCTCTGGATCCGCCAGCTCGGCTTCCCCGCCCTGGCGGCGAACGCGGTGAGCGCCAGGACCGGGAAGCCGGCCTTCACGCCGTACGTCATCAAGAAGGTCTCTGTCGGCAGGCACGCACCCACTCTGCGTGTCGGCATCCTCGGCCTGACCAACCCGGGTGTCGCGATCTGGGACAAGGGCAACGTCGAGGGCAAGCTGAACTTCCTCGGCATGGTCGAGACGGCCGCCACGTGGGTGCCGGAGATCCGCAAGCGCGGCGCCGACATCGTCATCGTGGTCGCGCACGGCGGCGACAGCGGCGTCTCCAGCTACGGCTCCGAGCTGCCGAACGAGAACCCGGTCGGTCTGATCGCCCAGCAGGTCCCCGGCATCGACGCGATCCTTTTCGGACACGCGCACCTGGAGATCGCGCAGAAGTTCGTCACCAACACCGCGACCGGCAAGCAGGTGCTCACCTCGGAGCCGTCGAAGTGGGGCCAGCGGGTCACCAAGATGGACTTCGACCTGGTCCGCGAGCACGGCAAGTGGAAGGTCACGACCGCGGCGTCGGCGACCCTGAACACCAACACGGTCGACGCCGACCCGAAGGTGCTGGCCGTCACCAAGAGCCAGCACAACAAGACCGTGGCCTACGTCAACCAGGTCGTCGCCGCCTCCACCGAGGAACTCTCCGCCGCCACCTCGCGGTACGAGGACACCCCGATCCTCGACTACATCAACAAGGTGCAGACCGACGAGGTGACCAAGGCGCTGGCCGGCACGCAGTACGCGAGCCTGCCCGTGCTGTCGATCGCCGCGCCGTTCAGCCGTACCGCGGTGTTCCCGAAGGGCGACGTCAAGATCAAGGACGTCGCGGGGCTCTACATCTACGACAACACCCTGGAAGCGGTCGTGCTGACCGGTGCCGAGGTGCGGGCGTACCTGGAGTACTCGGCGAAGTTCTTCAAGACCCTCGCCGCCGGCGCGCCGGTCGACGTCGCCACCATCAGCGACAGCACCATCCCGGACTACAACTACGACATCCTCTCCGGGGTCGAGTACGACATCGACATCAGCAAGCCGATCGGCAGCCGCATCACCAAGCTGCAGCTCGACGGCGTCGACGTGGCCGCCGACGCGCAGTTCGTCGTCGCGGTCAACAACTACCGCCGGTCCGGCGGCGGCGCGTTCCCCGGCATCGTGAAGACCCAGGTCTACAACGAGCAGAAGGAGATCCGCCAGCTCCTCATCGACTGGGCGCAGGCCAAGGGCCAGATCAACCCGGCCGACTTCTTCGTGAAGAACTGGCAGCTCGTCCGCGAGGGCGTCCCGGTCACCTTCTGACGATCGGTTCCGCGGGGGCGCCTTCGACGATCAAAGGCGCCCCTTCGGTACGTTATTTCGCCGTCTCCCAGTTGCCGCGCGCATCGGCCTTGATCTGCACCGACGCCGACCGTCCGTCGGCCAGCCGGAACGTGCAGGTGTAGGGGCGCAGCCCGTCATCGCCCCGCACCCCGGCCGGCGCGCAGCCACCCGACTTCACCTTCGTGCCGACCGCCTCCTCGATCCGGCCGTCGCCGAGCACCTTGGCCTGCACCGCCGTGGTCGCCGCGCTCTCCACACTGCTCCGGTGCATCGGCACCACCACGTCGGCGATCAGGAACGACCAGAACGCGCCCCCGGCGACCAGGGTGGCCAGGAAGGCGATCCAGTACGGGGCGCGGGGGCGGCCGTACGCCTTGGCCTTGCCCGACCGGCGCATCGCGGAGACCACGCCGAGCACGCTGAGGAAGAACGTCCACGCCACCACCGGCCGCCAGGACGGGGCGTCCGGCCGGCTCTCCCCCAGAACCGCCTGCGGGAAGCGGACCAGGAGCTGGCCGTGCCGGTTCGCCGGGGAGCCGTAGGGTGGGATCGTGCCGCCGAACGGCAACGATCCCAGCTCCTCGGTCGCCGCCTCCCCGTTCTCCGCGACCGGGGCTCGGTGGCCGGCCGCCGGGCCGCCGGGCGTTTGATGTCCGGCCGTTCGGTACGCGGCCGTCCGGGATTCGTTCGGCCAGGCCGGTGCCTCGGCCCGGTGGCCGTCCGTCCACGGCATGGTCTCCGTCTCCTGCGCCCACGGCGGTGACACGGCGTAGTCGACGGGGTACTCGTTGTGCGGCGTCTGGACGGTCATCGTGCGGCCTTTCCGGTAGCGGCTCGGGTGCAGTTCCGTGCCACCCGGGTTCATCGGCCGCCACCCGGCCCAGTTGAGGATTCAGTTGCCGCCGGTTGCATTTCCGGTGCCGGCGAGCGGGACCTGCATCTCGGTCAGCCACTCCTCGAGGCGCCCGTCCGGGCAGTGCAGGTACACCTCGCGGGCATAGCCGGGCGGGACCGGCCGGAACCCGTTCTCCTCGATCCAGGTCGCGATCCGCCCGCCGGTGCGGAACGCCTCCGACATCGGACCCTTGTGCACCGCGGCCGCCACCTCCACCGGCGGCAGCACCGTGACGTCGAACCCGGCCCCGGCGACGTCGGCGTCACCGATCGGGAAAGCCGCGTGCACGGTGATCGTCTCGTCCTCCGGGCCGGTCGGTGCCGGCCGGTAGAACGCGAGCGGTGACCCGGTCATCGTGACTCCGGCCGCCTCCATCAGCTCCATCAGGCGCGGGTAGAGAGGAGTCAGATTCTCGGTGATGGACGTGGGATGGTCGTAGCCCAGCGCAGTGGCGGACAACTCTGCCACGCGCAGCGCCGGGACCTGCTTCAGAACGACGTCCGCGGTGTTCATGTGACCCTCCGTCTCGATCATCCGGAGACGCGCGTCGACCAGGGCCAGGCGGGCGTTGTCCCGCTCCACCTGAGCCGTCAGCTCGGCCCGCCGCAACCGCAGCATCCCCCGCAGCTCCGCCGGGTCCAGCTTCTCCTCGACCATCAGCTGCACCTGCTGCAGCGTGAAGCCGAGATCCTTGAGAGCGAGGATCCGGTTGAGCCGCAGCAACTGCTCGGCGGTGTAGAACCGGTAGCCGCTGTGCGGGTCGACGTGAGCAGGCAGCAGCAGACCGATGGCGTCGTAGTGGCGCAGCATGCGCACCGACACCCGGCCCAGGCCGGCGAAGTCTCCGATACTCAACATGGCCGGTCCACCGTCCCGTCTGACACTGTGTCAGGGTCAACCGTTGGTGTCGGGTTCCGTCGGGGTGGCCGGCGACGTGCTGGTGGCCGGGCTGCTCGGCGGCGGGCTGCTGGGCGCCGACGAGGACGGAGCGGCACTGGACGGGGTGGGGCTGGGCGACGCCGAGGTGGCCGAGGGCGAGGCCGAGGTGACGGACGGCTTCGCCGACGGCTTCCTGCTGCTCGACGGCGCATGGGCGGACGGCACCACCACCGGGGCCGCGGACTCCGGGTCGAACGTCGCCTCGCTGGTGTCCTGCTGGGAGATGCCCGGGTTGTCCTTCTTGCCGCCGTCGGTGCTGGCGTCGGCGGGCTTGTCCTTGTCGCTCACCGCCCACGCGATCCCGAGGCCGCCGGCCACGATGAACAGCGCGATCACGGCGATCATCAGGCCACGCTGGGCGAACGGCTTCTCCGGCGTGTAGACCGGAGCCGGCATCGGCGGCGGGGACGGCGACATCCGCGGGCGGGCGACCGGCATCGTCGGATAGGCCCCCGACTGCGGGCTGGCATAGGCGCCCGACGGCGGGCCGGAGTAGGCCCCCGACGGCGGGCCGGTGTAGGCGCCCGACGGCGGGCCGGACGGGCTGACCGGCACCGGGCTCCTCGGCGCGATCATGGCCGTGCCGGTGAGCCGCTTCCAGTCCTGCGGGCTGCCGACCACCGCGTAGGCCGCCTCGGCGAACTCGGCGGCGCTCTGATAGCGGTCGGCGGGCTGCTTGGCCATCGCCCGGGCGATCAGCTCGCGCACCTCGTAGGGCACGTGGTCGGGCAGGGGATCCGGCTCGTCCTCCAGGTGACGCAGCGCGACCTGCAGCGCGTTGTCCCCGTCGAACGGCGGGCGGCCGGCGATGCAGTGATAGGCCACCGCGCCCAGGGCGTAGACATCCGTCCCCGGGGTCAGGTTGCCCTTGGCGACCTGCTCGGGTGCCATGTAGAGCGCCGTGCCGACGATCGCGTTCAGCCCGGTCATGCTGGTCAGCGCATTGGAACGGGCGACGCCGAAGTCGATCAGGATGACCGCGCCGGACGGCTTCACGATCAGGTTCCCGGGCTTGATGTCCCGGTGGACGATGCCGGCCTCGTGCGCGGCGTGCAGCGCGTCGGCCGCCTGCGCCACCATCGACAGCGTCTCGGCGACCGGGATCGGGCCCTGCTTCACCCGGTTGGACAGCGGCTCGCCCTCGACGAACGCCATCACCAGGTAGGCGACCTTCTCCGGCCCGCCGGAGTCGCCGGCCTCCGCGTAGTCGTAGACCTCGACGACGCCCGGGTGCCGGAACGCGGCCATCATCCGCGCCTCGCCGTAGAACCGGGCGGCGAACTCGGGATCGTCCAGCATCGCGGTGCGCAGCACCTTCACCGCGACCGTGCGCCCCAGCACCACGTCGGTGCCACGCCACACGTCACCCATGCCACCGGTCGCGATCCGTTCGTCCAACCGGTAGCGGTTGTCCAGGAGATGTCCCGCACTGAGCACCAGGTGGACCTTTTCTGATCGGGCGGCCGGGCCGCTGGCAAGTTCTGATCGATCTTTGATCAACTTCGGATGGATCTCTGATCGAACGCAATGCCGCTCAAGAGTACAGAGCCCGGCGGATCAACGGGAGGTCAGCGGAGACACCCTTTGCCCGGTTGCGGAATCGGCGATGAGCTGGGCGGGACGTCGTTCCCGGGTGTCCGCAGGCGTCGCGCTCGGCACCCGGCGTGCCCTGGAGAGCCGATCCGCGGCCTTCGTCGATGCGGTGCGCGGAAAGGGGGTGCGGCGCCCTGAGACGGCCGCCACACCCCCTTTTTTCCGGCTTTACTTCCCGTCGTACGTCGGGGTGACCACCAGCGCGGTCTCCGCCAGTTCGATCTGCTCGTCCTCCGCCGCGCGTTCCACCGCGGCGCGGGCGGTCGTGGCCGCGGCCCAGCCGGCGGCCAGCCCGAGCAGGCCGAACCCGGCGATCAGGCCCCACGGGCGGCCCGGCTTCTGCCCGGCCAGCGCGTTCGCCGCGGCGTTGGCCCGGCTCCAGGCCTCGTCGGCGGCCCCGCTCGCGCGGCCGGCCAACTTGTGACCCTTCTTACTCGCCTTCCGGGCCAGCTTCTGGCTCCGTTTGTCGACCCGGGCCGCCATCTTCCGCCCGCGCCGGTTCGCCCGATCGGCCAGTCTCTGAGTGCCCCGGCCGGCGCTGTCGGCCGTGGCCGCCGCCTGCTTACCGGCATCCCGGGCGGCCTCGCCCGCGGACGCCATGGCAGCGGACAGGTACTCCCAGGCCTGGGCGGTCGTCCGTTCGGCCCGGTTCTTCCTTGTCGCGAACATCGTCGGTTACCTCCTGCGCTCGCCCAGCTCTGAAGATTCCTGCCCCGATGGTGGTGACGTCAAACGTCCGGTATGGACGGCATCACAGTTCCAAAACGATTTGACGCTCCGCAGTACTCTTGACCACGTTCACACGGGCCACTCAGGTGTCTAACAGGTTCGGGGCCTAACCTTTCGGTCAGTTTCACCGAACCTTCCGGGGGTAGTCCGTCCGCCCTGCAAACAGGGTGCTCGTGACGACCCGCGAACAGAGGAACAACGCCCGGAACGACCCGGGCGGGTGGAGGGGAAAAGGCGTGACGCTGTCGATAACGACGTCGACGCTCGCTGACGGCGCCGTCGAGGTCTCGCCGCGCGGCGAGATCGACGTCGAGAACGCGTATGAGATCCGTGAGGCCGTCGCGGCCCAGCTCGGCGAGGGCATCCCGGCTCGCATCGAGCTCAACATGCAGCACGTGACCTTCATCGACTCCGTGGGCATCAGTGCACTCGTGGCGGCCTTCCAGCTCGCCGGCGTGAGCGGAGTCAAGGTGGTCGTGACCCGGCCCAGCCGGTTCGCGCACAGACAGCTGTGGGTCACCGGCCTTCTCGGCCTCTTCGGCAACCCGCAGCCTCATCAGGACGACGCCGCACTCTCCGGCGCCTGAGGCAGCACCGACCCGGACTCGAAACGGCCCGGTCCCCGCTCGTGGGGGCCGGGCCTTCGTGGTGGTCGGGCCGGGCGGCGACGCTCGGATCGCCGGGGCTGGACGGTGCCGGGCCTTCGTGGTGGTCGGGCCGGGCGGCGACGCTCGGATCGCCGGGGCTGGACGGTGCCGGGCCCTCGCGGTGGTCGGGCCGGGCGGCGACGCTCAGATCGCCGGGGTCTGGATGCGGATGCCGTCGACGTTGATGCGGATGCCGGTGTCCTCGTGCGGGGCCCGCAGTGGCGTGACCACCGCGAAGTTGTCGGCGAGGGCGGCCAGGTCGGTGCCGGCCTCGAGTTCCTCCTCGGCGGCCTGGACGGCCGTGCGGACGTAACCGTCACCGGCCTCGGCGATGCTCATCTGCACCTGGCCGAACCGGGCCAGTGACGCCTGCCTCAGCCCGCGGATGCCGTCCACGTGCAGGTCGGGGACGTTCAGGTTGAAGACCGTGCCGGGCGGGGTGTGCAGGAGAGCGGGCAGGATCCGGACGGCGAGCTCGGCGCCGCTGGCCCAGTGGTGCTGCTCCTCGTCGGCCTTGTGGATGGCGTCGATCGCCGCTCCGCCGCTGGCCGCGGTGGCCTGGGCCGGGGTGAGCACGTCCAGCGACACCGCCAGGCCGCGCAGGCCGGCGTGGGACGCGGTCAGGGTGGCTCCCACGGTCCCGGAGTGGACCACGGCGGCTCCGGCGTTCGCGCCCCGGTTGATGCCGGAGACGACCAGGCCGGGCGCCGGGCCGAACGCTTCCCGCAGGGCGAGCAGGACGATGTACGCGGGGGAGGCCGCCACGCCGTACGCGGGAATGTTCTTGGCTCCTTGAATCTCCCGCGGCTCGGAGACGATCTTTCCGTCCTGCACGACGGCGGTCATGGACGCGCTGCTGCCGCTCGATTCGCTCAGGGGTGCGGCGACCACCACGTCGTAGGCGGCATGCGCGAGTGCCCGCGCCAGCCAGCGGATGCCCGGTGCCTCGATGCCGTCGTCGTTGGTGATCAGGATGCGCAGGTCGCGAGGGGTCATGATGCCTTCTTGATCGGGGTCAGCCGGACTCGTTCGGTCAGTACCCGGACGGCGTCGACGTGCCCGGTGCCGAGTCCGTGCCGGGTGACGTTGAGGGCGCCGGCCGCCGCGCCGGTGCGGACGGCGTCGGTCATCGTGCCGCCGCCGGCGAGGGTGGCGGCGACACCGGCGGTCATCGAGTCGCCGGCGCCGCGATGCTCGGCGGCGGTCAGCCGGGGCAGGGTGACCGCGTAGATCTCGTCGTCGATCAGGGCCAGCGCGCCCTCGCCGGCGCGCGAGACGAGAGCCGCTCCGGCGCCGTCCGCGTTCAGCTTGACCAGGGCGTTCGTCAGTTCCCGGGTGGAACCGTCGGCGGCCAGCCCGTCCTTGATCAGCTCCTCGTGGCTGATCTTGACGACGTCCAGGCCGGCGGCGAGCACCTCTTCGAGGTAGCGCCCGCACAGGTCGGCGATCACGCGGCAGCCGTTCGCGCGCAGGTCGGCGGCGAGTCGCCCGTACACCTCGGGCCTGATCACCGACGGGTGCGCGGGGCCGCTGAGGATGGCGATGCCGGCCCGGAGGCCCTCGGCCAGGGACAGGTTGTAGAGCTCGTCGAGTTCGTGGCGGGAGAGCGGGACGCCGGGGCGCTCGGCGATCTCCTGGCGGCTGCCGCTGCGGCGGTCGTGGACGTACCAGCCGCTGCCGTGCTCGCGGCGGACCAGGCGGATGGTCACGCCCGGCAGTTCGGACATGAGCGGGGCCAGCACCCGGCCGACCTCGCCGCCGGCCGCGGTACAGAGCGTCACCCCGGCGCCGAGCGACGTGATCATGCGGGTCTGCCAGATGCCCTGGCCACCCGGATGCACGTGCAGCTCCGGCTCGTCGTGGTGTTGCTCGATGGTCACCGTCAGCTGGGGAGCCGGCGCGAAGACCATGACCCGGCCGTCACTCATGATTCGCATTCTTATCTTTTTGCGCATCCGGCGTGGCGGATCGCAAAAAGAACAGAAGCCACGTTCTACACCGTGAAGACCCCAGGTTCTGGCCCGCGGATCACGGGGGAGCGAGGCGTGGTCCGGGCGGCGGGTGGCTTCGGCCGGGCGGAAGTCGCCTACCGGTGTTGTATGTGGCCGCCCCCGGACGCGGTCACCCGCCGCCCGGGCCACGCCGCAGCCCGGCGTGATCCGCGGGACAGGACCTGGCGGTGAGGTCTACGACGGCGGAGGTCAGATCGGGGCGGGCGTGCAGCAGCTCGTCCAGACGTACCCGCCACCGGCCCGCCTCCATGTCGATGGCGGATGGATCGCCGCCGGCCCGGACGTCCGCCTCGGTCAGGCGCTCCCGTGTGGCGATCAATTCGGTGTACGTGTCCTTGCCGAGCAGCTCGCGGGCCGCCCAGACGAAGTCGAAGAAGTCCGGGCCGCGGGCGGCGCGGACGAAGGCCCGGGCGCCGTCCCAGACCACGCGGGGCAGATGTTGCACCGTCATGGCTGGATACTCCGCCATCGATGTGATGATCGCCATACCTGAATCACCAGCCGGTAGGAGTACAGTCCCCGCCCACGCCGGCCGGTTCCACCTGAAGGGTGGCGTGCTCGATGGCGAACTCGTCGTGCAGCGCCTCCCGGGCCACGGTCAGGACCGCGCCCAGCTCGGCGGCCGGCTCCAGACGCAGGTGCGCAGAGGCGACCTCCATGCCCTCGGTCAGTGTCCAGACGTGCAGGTCGTGCACGTCGCAGACACCCGGGACGGCGGCCAGCCGCTCGCGGACCGCGGCCACGTCCACGTGCTCCGGGGCAGCCTGGACCAGGATTCGCACCGCCGAACGGCCCAGCGCGAACGTGCGCGGCAGGATCATCAGGGCGACGCCGACGGCGACGATCGGATCCGCGTACGCCCAGCCGGTCAGCCAGATCACCACCGCGGCCACGATCACGCCGGCCGAGCCCAGCAGGTCGCCGATCACCTCCAGGTACGCCCCGCGGACCCCGATGTTCTCCTTCGCGCCCGACCGCAGCAGCGCGAACACGACCAGGTTGGCGGCCAGCCCGCCGAGCGCGACCAGCAGCATCGCGCCGGCCGGCACCTCGGGCGGGCCGGTGAACCGGCGCACCGCCTGGACCACCACGAACCCGGCGACCAGGGTCAGCAGCGTCGCGTTGGCGAGCGCGGCGAGCACCTCCAGCCGGTAGAGCCCGAACGTGCGGGCGGAATCCGAGCCGGCGCGCCCGGCGGCGGTGATCGCGGCCAGCGTCATCGCGATCGCCAGCACGTCGGTGAACATGTGCCCGGCGTCGGAGAGCAGTGCCAGTGAGCCGGTCAGCCCGGCGGCGGCCGCCTCGACCAGCATGAATCCGGTGAGCAGCGCCGCCGCCCACCACAGCCGGCTCCGATGCCGGGCGCCGGCGTGCAGGGCCCGGGCGCCGTGGTCGTGACCGGCTCCCATGTCTCCACCTTCCGTCGTCGGGCGCGCCGCCGCCAAGGTATGCGCACATCGCAATGTATGCAATCGACGGCCGGCGCTCTCGCGGTGACGGTAACGGCCGGGCCCGCCCCGGCGTGGCCGACGCCCGCCTCGACCAGCACAATCACCCGCCCGAGAGCCCACCCGTGGCCGGCTTCCAGGGGTGCCTCAGGCGCGTCGAAGCACCCCTGCGGCCCAGCCGCGGCTCGTCGGCCGGCCCCGGAGGCGCCTCCGGCCGGTCGAGGCACCTCTGCGGCCCACCCACCCGGTCGTGGCCGGCTGTCCGAGGTGCTTCAGGTGGGTCGAGGCACCCCTGTGGCCCAGCCGGTGGCACGCGGGTCCCTGAGCCGGCCTAAGGATGCCAGCCGGGGTCGGTGCCGACCGTGGTGAGGCGCTGGGTGGCGCGGGACAGGGCGACGTACAGCGTGCGCACCCCGGCCCGGTCGACGGCGATCTCGCCCGGCTCGACGAGCACCACCGCGTCGTACTCCATACCCTTGGCCTCCAGCGCGGTGACCACCTGGACACGTTCCGGCAGGCCGGTCACCCACGCGGCCATCTCGTCGCGCCGCGGCACCGGGGTGATCACGCCGATCGTCCCGTCCACGTCGGCGAGCTGCTTCTCGGTCAGGTCACGGACCGCCGCCGGCAGCGCGGCGGCGCCGGTCACCAGGTCCACCGGGTCCACGCCGGTCGACCGCACCGCCGAGGGCAGCGGCAGATCCGGCAGGATCGCCCGGATCACCCCCGCGGCCACCGCGAAGATCTCCGACGAGTTGCGGTAGTTGGTGGTCAGCGCGTAACTGTTGCGCTTGCGCGAGCCGAGCGCCTTCTCCCGGGCCCGGTCCAGCTCGTCCGGGTCGCCGGACCACGCGGTCTGCGCCGGGTCGCCGACGATCGTCCAGGACGCGTACTGCCCGCGGCGGCCGATCATGCGCCACTGCATCGGCGAGACGTCCTGCGACTCGTCGACCACGACGTGCGCGAAGTCCCGGTAGTCCTCCTCGCGCTGGGCGTGCTGGGTCCGCGCGGCCGCCTGACGATCGGCGAACGTGCTGACCTCCTGGACTCCGTCCCGTACATGGAAAGGGTTCTTGCTCTTCTTCTGCGGCTGCCGCGGGCGACCCATCAACTCGTCGAGCTCGTCGAGAAGCGCCACGTCGGCGATCGTCGGTCCGAACTCCGCGAGCCCGTCGAAAGAGCCCTGCAGGGTTTCGATCTCTTCACGAGACAAGATCCCATTGGCGTACGCCCGGAGCCGTCCCCGGTCGGCCAGCCAGCGCAGGACACGCAGGGGCGTGAAGCGCGGCCACCACTCCCGCAGGAAGTTCCGGAAGTCGGAGCGGTCGGCCAGCTCCGCCTCGAACTCACGCTTCTCCGGCAGACCGCTCAGCTTCTGGTCGCGGGCCTGCGCCCACAGCGCGTCGAAGAGCCGGTCGAAGCCGTGCCCACGCACCTCGTTGCGGCGCGCTCCGCGGGGCAGTGCCTTGCGCCGGATCTGATCCAGTTGCGCCGCGTCCAGCCGCAGCAGCGCACCCCGGTAGAGCAGGCGCAACTCGGTCGGGCCGCCCGGCACGGCGTCGTGCGAGGCCCGCTCCAGGACTCGGCGGATACGGAGCGAGCCCTTGATCGCGGCTACCTCGCCCGAGTCCACCCGGGTCGCGTTCCAGCCCGGCACCAGCGAGCCGAGCGAGCGCAGCGTCGCGGTGTCCTCGCCGAGCGAGGGCAGAACGGTCGCGATGTACTCCACGAAGACCCCGGACGGCCCGACCACCAGGACACCGCCGCCGGCGAAGCGGCTGCGGTCGGAGTAGAGCAGGTACGCCGCGCGGTGCAGGGCGACCGCGGTCTTCCCGGTGCCCGGGCCGCCGGTGACGATCGTCACGCCACCCGCGGGGGAGCGGATCGCGTCGTCCTGCTCGCGCTGGATGGTGGCGACGATGTCGCGCATGCCGTGACCGGTCGCCTTGGAGAGGCTGGCCAGCAGCGCGCCGTCGCCGACCACGCGCATGCCGTCCGGCGCGGACTCCGGGTCGAGCAGGTCGTCCTCGATGCCGGTGACTCTCTCCCGGCTGGACTGGATCATGCGGCGCCGCACGACCCCCAGCGGATCGGCCGGGGTGGCCCGGTAGAAGGCCGCGGCCGCCGGCGCACGCCAGTCGACGACCAGCGGCTTGGACGTGTCGTCGCGGATGCCCATCCGGCCCACGTAATGGGTAGCGCCGTCCTTCTGATCGAGGCGGCCGAAGACCAGCCCCTCGTATTCCGTGTCCAGTGCGTGCCGGCGGCGGGCCGCGTGGAAGACCATCGCGTCGCGCTCGACCAGGGCGCCGAACGTGCCGACTCCGGCGAGCTGATAGCCCTCCTTCTCGGCGCGGGACGCGTCCTTGCGCAGCTCGGCGAGACGGGCGTAGACCCGGTCCACGTGCTGCTGCTCGACCGCGATCTCCTGTTGCAGGACGGTGGCGTCGCTCAAGTCGGTCGTTCTCCCTTTCATGCGCACCACCAGCGCTCACGCGAAGGGGGCAATCGAACTTACTCCTGCCCCGCAACGCGCCGAAAAGCGGCCTGGTGTTTCACCGCATCGTTCGAGCGTTACAGAAACGACCGGAGGCGCGCGGATGTTCCGCTCAAGCTCGTCGCGGGAGGGCGTCCGGCGTGGCCGCTGATACCCGGTTCAGGCCGCCTTGCTGTAGGAAGTGCGGCGCGTGGCCTTGCGAGTGGCACGGTTCGCCCGGCGGACGATCTCGACCAGCGCGGCCGACACCTCCTCGGGGCGCTCCAGCGGCAGCATGTGGCCGGCGCCCGGGCAGACGGTCAGCGCGGCGTGCGGCAGGGCGCCCGCGATCGATTCGGCGCACGGCACCGGCGTCAGCCGGTCCCGGTCGCCGACCAGCACCGCGGCCGGCACGTCGCCGATCGAGGCGAGCGTGTCCAGCCGTTGCTGAGCGCCGATCGACGCCCGGAACCCGCCGATCGACCGCAACGACGTGCGGCCCACGCTGCGCAGGGTCAGGCCCAGCGCGTCGTCGGCGCAGCGGTCCCCGAAGAGCAGCCAGCGCAGCGCCGGGGCCAGGGCGGGCAGCACCGCCCGGTGCGGACGCCAGGCGCCCGACCGTGCCAGCACGCCGGCCCCCAGCGTCTCGCCGACGCGCAGGACACCGGCCAGGCTCTCGGGAAGGCCGTACCGCGTGTGGGTGTGCCCCTCGGCGGTGGTGGAGACGAACAGCAACCCGGCCACGCGGGCGGCGAACTCGCTCGGATGCCGGTGCGCGAACTCCATGATCGTCATGCCGCCCATGGAGTGCCCGCCGAGCACCACCGGACCGGACGGGGCCAGCCGGCGCAGCACCTCGGCCAGGTCGTCGCCGAGCTGATCCAGGGTGGCCGAGCTGCGCTGGATCGCCGAGGACCGGCCGTGGCCCCGGGTGTCGTAGACGATCACCCGCGGCGCGCGCCGGCCCAGCCCGCTCAGCGCCTCGGCCTGCCGCCGCCAGGTGCGCCGGTCCAGGCACCAGCCGTGCAGCAGCACCACGGTCACCGGGGCATCGGCCGGACCGGAGATCTCGGCGTGCAGACGCACGCCGTCGGGCATCTCGATCTCGGTTCGCTCGAACATGGGCACCTCCGCGCTGGTCACGCTCCCCGTCGTACCCACGGGTAATAATCATCACTCGCGATCACCCGAATCGGTACTGTCCGACGCGGTGACCGTGAGCTGCCTCCCAATTACTTTTCTTGGCCGTCCGGACGGCGAGAATCGACGTCATGACAGCCATCCGCGCTGCCCAGGCCATCACGCCCAGGACTGCTCTGGGCGAGCTCATCACGGGCAACAAGCGTTTCGTGTACGGGAATCCGCAATACGGGCACAACGTCACCCAGGCCGCGGCCACCGCCGGCGGCCAGCAGCCGCACTCGGTCGTGCTCGGCTGCATCGACTCGCGGGTGCCGCTCGAAGCGGTCTTCGACCAGCCGTTCGGCGCGATCTGCGTGGCCCGCTCCGGCGCGCACGTGCTGGACCGCTCGCTGATCGGGTCGGTCGAGTTCGCCGTGTCGGCGCTCGGCGTCCGGCTCGCCCTGGTGGTGGGCCACAAGCGGTGCGGCGCGGTGACCGCCACCGTCGGCGCGGTGCGCTCCGGCGACCGTCCCGGCGGCGACGTCGGATACCTGGTCGAGGAGATCGCACCGGCCGCCGACGGGGTCGACCTGGACGACCCGGGCGCGGCCGACCACGTGATCCGCGCGCACGTCGAACGGACCGTGGAGCGGCTGCGCGAGACGCCCGAGCTGGCGGCGGCGATCGTGGCCGGGACGGTGGACGTGGTGGGCGCGATCTACGACCTGGACACGGGGTGGGTGGAGTTCCTGGAGCGCTCCTGAGGGCGGCTCATGGCCGTACGCGCAAATCGGATTTCGACCCTGATCCTGTCATGATCTTTTGGTCTGATCTTCAGGAAACGTGAAAAGGCACCTCCCGGCCGAGCCGGGAGGTGCCTTTTCGTCACGCGTGAGGCTGCTCAGCCCTCGAAGACGCCGGCGTCGACGAGACGCTTCTCGGTGGCGTCCCAGCCGTCCTTGGGGCTGACGGTGTTCAGGGCCTGGAGCTCGGCGCGGATCTTGGCGCCGTGACCGGCACCGACCAGCACCCGGATCTCCTCCACGAACGCGTCCGAGTTGGTCGCGAGGTGGGTGGTCTTGCCGTTGGTCAGGTTCCGCACGTAGGCGTAGCTGCCGTTGGCCAGCGGGATGAGGTATTTGTACTCACCGAGCACGCTGAGGGCGCCACCGGTGCCCTGGCCGGCGCGGACTGATGCGCGGGCGGTCTTTGAGGTGTTGCCTGCCACGGCGGTACTCCTTGAGGAAAAGCTGCGGGCAAAGAAAAAGGCCGTGGCAACTCTACACGACGCCTGGTGAACCGCACCGTCGGAGCAGGTACAGGCGTTGGACTGGATGTGCCACTACGACTGGTCCCGCAGTCGATGTTGCGGATTCTCTGGCGCACCATCCGTACCAACCGGCATCATGGGACACGATCAACCGCGGTCGAGGTCGTAGGGGAAGACGCACCTCGGTCTCCGGGAGGTCACCGTGCCAACGTGTGGCGTCGTATACGTCCACTCAACCCCGCTCGCCGTGTGCCAGCACGTCGAATGGGCCATAGCGCGCGTCCTGACTGCGCCGGTCAATCTTCATTGGACCGTGCAGCAGGTCGACCCCAGCATGCGCCGAGCCGAGTGCAGCTGGACCGGACGCGCGGGAACTGGCGCCGAGCTGGCTGCTGCCCTCCGGCAGTGGCCCATGATCCGTTTCGAGGTGACCGAAGAGCCGAGTCCGGGACTGGACGGCGAGCGCTTCATGCACGTCCCCGGTCGTGGGCTGTTCCACGGCACGATGGGCGCCTCGGGCGACATCCAGATCGGCGAGGACCGGCTGCGCGCCATCATGGCGTCCGCCCGGGCTCCCGAAGCGCTGGCGCATGCCCTGGAGAAGGCACTCGGCACCGCGTGGGACGCCGAGCTCGAGCCGTACCGGTACGCGGGCGACGGCGCGCCGGTGACCCTTTTGACCCGGGTGGGCTGAGGGGTTCACATGGCGGCGGTTTCCGCGACCTGATTCGATGGCGTTCGTGAAAAAGCTGTCCCGTGTCGCATTTGTCGCACCGCTGCTGCTGCTCGCCGGAGCCTGCGGGAACGACGCGAAGGCTCCCACGGCTCCACCGGACGCGGGGCCGGTCGCGTCCGCCGCGTCCGGCGCGGTCTCCGAGTCGGCCTCGGCGCCGGCCGCGGACCCGCTGGTGCGGGCGGCCGAGACGGTGGCCCGGCTCAGCGACGAGGACCTGGCCGGTCAGGTGCTGATGCCGTACGCCTACGGCGGCTCGGCCACCCAGGTCGACGCCGGGTCGGCGGCCGGCAACCGGAGCCTGGCCGGGGTGGACACGCCCGCCCAGATGATCGCCAAGTACAAGATCGGTGGTCTGATCCTGGTCTCGTTCACGCAGAACGACCCGACCGGCAAGACCAATCCCACGTCGAACGTGGAGAACCCGAAGCAGGTCCGGGCGCTCACCGACGGGCTGCAGGCGGCCGCGAAACAGCTGCCGGCCGGGGCGCCGCTGATGATCGGCACCGACCAGGAGTACGGCGTGGTGACCAGGATCACCGACGGGGTCACCGCGCTCCCGTCGGCGTTCGCGGCCGGGGCCGCCGGCCGGCCCGAGCTGACCGAGGCCGCCTGGCACGCGGCCGGCGAGGAACTGGCCGCGATGGGCGTCACCGTCGACTTCGCCCCGGTCGCCGACACGCTCGGCGCGGCCGGCAGCTCGGTGATCGGCTCCCGGTCGTTCGGCTCGGACGCCAAGGCCAACGCCGCGCAGGTCGCCGCCGCCGTCCGCGGCCTGCAGGGCGCCGGGGTCTCCGCCGCCCTCAAGCACTTCCCGGGCCACGGGCACACCACCGGCGACAGCCACGAGGTGCTGCCGGTGATCAAGCAGACCGCGGCCCAGTGGCGCGCGGAGGACCTGCCGCCCTTCAAGTCCGGCGTCGACGCCGGGGTGGGCGTGGTGATGTCCGGCCACCTCGACCTGCAGGCCATCGACAAGGGTGTGGCCGCCACGTTCTCGCACAAGGTGATGACCGACGTGCTGCGCGGCGAGCTGAAGTTCACCGGGGTGGCGATCACCGACGCGATGAACATGGAACCGGCCAAGAAATGGGCGCCCGGCGAGGCCGCCGTCCGCGCCCTCAACGCCGGCAACGACATGCTGCTCATGCCGCCGGACATCGGCGCCGCCCGGGACGGGATCCTGGCCGGGCTCAAGAACGGCACCCTCAAGCGCGAGCGGCTGATGGAAGCGGTCACCCGGATCCTCACGCTCAAGTTCCGGACCGCCGCGACAGCCCGGCCCGACCTGTCGGTGGTCGGCGCGCAGGCCCACGAGCAGGCGGTCGCCGCGCTGGACGCCGCCGCGGTGACCGTGCTGCGCGGAAACTGCAGCGGGCCGCTGGTCAACGGGCCGGTCACGGTGACCGCGCCGTCGTCGCGCGAACTCGCCCGGTCCACCCTGGTCAAGGCGTTGCAGGCGGCCGGCGTGGAGGTGCGGGCGGCCGGTGGGGCCGAGATCCACCTCGTGGGGTACGGCGACAAGCCCATCGACCTGTCCCCGGACGCGCCGGTGACCGTGATGATGGACCTGCCCGGGCTGCTCGCCTACGCGAAGTCGCCGACGCTGCTGGCCACGTACTCGTCGAGCCGGCTGTCGCTGACGGCGCTCGCCGCGGTGATCGCCGGGAAGGCGAGCGCGCCGGGCCGGTCGCCGATCGCCGTGGCCGGCCTGCCCCGAAGCGCCTGCGCCAAGTAGCCCCCACCCCGGCCGCCGGCTCGTGGCTGGATCCCGGGGGCCTCAGCTGGGTGGAGGCACCCCCGGTGGCGGGGACAGGGGTGTTCGGGCGGTGAGGCACCGCCGGGGCCCGGCCGCCGGGTGGTGGCTGGGCTCGAGAGGTGTTCGGGTAGGTCGAGACACCCCGGGGGCCGGCCGAGGGCGGTGAGTCGCGCTGCTTGCCGGACCCGCGGCGGGCCGCGCGGCGACGTGCCCGCGGGCGGGGTGGTTACAGGGGGATGTTGCTGTGGGCGCCTCGAGCCGGTGGGGCGGCGGCCAGGGCGTCGGCGATCCGGCGGCGGGTCTCGTCGGGGGTGATGACGGCGTCGAGCAGGCCGATCTCGTGGGCCCGGGCCGCGGTCTCGACCTGCTCGCGGGCCAACCGGTCGTGGAGGGCGCCGCGGTCGGCGAGTGGGGTGGCGGCGATCCGGCGGTGGTGCAGGATCGGGACGGCCGCGACCGGATCATGGACGGCGAGTTCGGTGCCGGGCCAGGCGAAGACGGCGGAGGCGCCGAGCGCGCGGGAGTTCATGGCGAGGTAGGCGCCGCCGTACGCGCGACGGGTCACGAGCGTGACCCGGGGGACCACGGCCTCGGCGAACGCGTGCAGGAGCTGGGCGCCGCCGAGCACCACCGGATCGGGGCCGGCGAGGTAGCCGGGGGTGTCGACGAGCACGATCAGCGGCAGGGCCAGTGCGTCGCACATGCGGACGAACCGGGCGGCCTTCTCGGCGGCGGGCGCGTCCAGGCAGCCGTCGAGGTGCTGCGGGTTGTTGGCCACGACACCGACCGTGCGACCGGCGAACCGGCCCAGCGTGGTCACCAGGTTCGGGGCCCAGCCGGCGTGCAACTCCAGGCCGTCCTCGTCGAGCAGGGAGCGGAGCAATGGCCGTACGTCATAAGCGTCGGCCTGGACCAGGGACCGCGGTGACCGGCCCAGCGAGCCTCCGGGCCGCACGTCGTCCGGCGACAGCCGGCCGGGATGGCCGAGCATCCGGACCGTCCGGCGGGCCGCGCCGGTCGCGGCCTCGTCGCCGTCGGCCAGCACGTGCGCGATCCGCGGCGAGCCACCGGTCGCGGAGATCACGACGTCGGTGAGCGCCGCCGCGTAGGCCGCGCTGCCGGCGGTCGGCCCGGCCAGCACCGACACCTGCGGGATCCGCCCGGACGCCCGCACCGTGGCGGCGAAGATCTGCCCGGCCGCGTCCAGGGCCACCACGCCCTCGCCGAGCCGCGCCCCGCCGGAGTGCCAGACGCCGATCACCGGGACCCGGTCGCGGATCGCGAGGTCGATCGCCTCGACGACCCGGCGGCAGCCGTCGACCCCGATCGCGCCGCCCATCCGGGAGGCGTCGGTGGCGAACGCGATCGCCGGGGTCCCGTCGACCGAGCCAC
This sequence comes from Actinoplanes sp. NPDC020271, assembly GCF_044388125.1. NCBI lineage: Bacteria > Bacillati > Actinomycetota > Actinomycetes > Micromonosporales > Micromonosporaceae > Actinoplanes > Actinoplanes sp. NPDC020271. The sequence goes on along the minus strand of NZ_JBIRWQ010000001.1, from coordinate 679,203 downwards.
GGGCGTGCAGCACGCCCGACTCGTCCGGCGGGGCGAGCGGGCGCATCGTGTCGTGGTCGAAAAGGGCGAGGAGCCGTGATCCCGGGTCGCGGATCACGGCTCCTCCATGTCTTTCCCCTGGTCCGTGGCGTCAGGGACGCGTGAAGACCAGAGCCACGTTGTGGCCGCCGAAGCCGAACGAGTTGTTCATGGCCGCCGGGATGTCGAGCGGGCGGGCCTTGAACGCCGCCACGTCGAGGTCCAGGCGGTCGTCCGGGTCGTCGAGGTTGATCGTGGGGGGAACGACGCTGTCGCGGATCGCCAGGATGGTGGCGATCGACTCCAGCGCACCGGCCGCGCCCAGCAGGTGCCCGGTCATCGACTTCGTCGACGTGATCACCGGGTGGTCACCCACCGAGGCCCGGATGCCCTTGACCTCGCCCATGTCGCCGGCCGGGGTCGACGTCGCGTGGGCGTTGACGTGCTTGATGTCGGCGCCGGTCAGACCCGCGTCCCGGATCGCCATGGACATCGCCCGGATCCCGCCCTTGCACTCCGGGTCGGGCTGGACGATGTCGTAGCCGTCCGAGGTGATGCCCGCGCCGGCGAGCCGGGCGTACACCCGGGCGCCGCGAGCAGCCGCGTGGTCGGCACGCTCGAGGATGAGCGCGCCGGCACCCTCACCGAGGACGAAACCGTCCCGGTTCTTGTCCCACGGGCGGGACGCCCGCTCCGGCTCGTCGTTGCGCGTCGACATGGCGCGCATCGAGGCGAAACCGGCGATCGGCAGCGGGTGGATCACGGCCTCGGTGCTGCCGGCCACCACCACGTCGGCCCGACCGGCGCGGATCAGGTCGAGACCCAGGGCGACCGCCTCGGCGCCGGTGGCGCACGCGCTGGCCATCGCCCGGACCCCGGCCCGGGCGCCGACCTCGAGCCCGACGTACGCCGCCGGGCCGTTCGGCATGAGCATCGGCACCGTGTGCGGGCTGACCCGCCGCGGGCCGGACTGCTCCAGGATGTCGTCCTGGTCGAGCAGGGTGATGGCGCCACCGATGCCGCTGCCGAAGCTGACCGCGAGGCGCTCCGGGTCGAGCCCGGTGCCCTCCAGGGCCGCGTCGGCCCAGGCCTGCTTGGCGGCGACGATGGCCATCGCCTCGCTGCGGTCCAGCCGCCGCATCCGGACGCGCTCGATGACCTCCGAGGGATCCACGGCGATCTGCGCGGCGATGCGGACGGACAACTGCCCGGCCCACTCCTGGGTGAGCGGACTCACCCCGGAGCGGCCGGCGAGCATGGCGTCCCAAGTGGACGCGACGTCCCCGCCCAGCGGGGTCGTCGCGCCGAGCCCGGTGACGACGACGTCGACAGTGCTCATGTCAGGCGTTCGCCTCGATGTAGGTGACGGCGTCGCCGACGGTCTTGAGGTTCTGGACCTCGTTGTCCGGGATCTTGACCCCGAACTTCTCCTCGGCCGCCACCACGACCTCGACCATCGACAGCGAGTCGACGTCCAGGTCGTCGGTGAAGGACTTGCCCTCGGCGACGTCGTCCGGGTTCACCCCGGCGACCTCCTCGAGGATCTCGGCGAGGCCGGAGGTGATCTCTTCACGAGTAGCCATTTTTGTTCTTTTTCCTCTCGGTTTTTTACGGTTTGTGCTGGATGAGCTTACGGGCAGCGGACAACCTGACCGGCATAGGTCAGACCGCCGCCGAAACCGAACAGCAGCACCGGGGCGCCCGAGGGCACCTCGCGCCGCTCGATCAGCTTGGACAGGGCCAGCGGCACGCTCGCCGCCGAGGTGTTGCCGGACTCGACCAGGTCCTTCGCGACGATCGCGTTCTCGTTCAGGCCGAGCCGCTTCACGATGCCGTCGATGATCCGGGTGTTCGCCTGGTGCGGCACGAACGCGGCCAGCTCGGACGGGGCGACCCCGGCCCGGCGGCAGGCCTCGATCGCGAACGGGGCCAGCTCGGTGGTCGCCCAGCGGAAGACGATCTGGCCCTCCTGCTCGATGTACGGGCGCCAGCCCTCGATCCGCAGCACGTCGCCCTTGTCCGGGGCGGAACCCCAGAGCACCGGGCCGACGCCGGGCTCCTCGCCGTCCGGCACCCCGGTGATCACCGCGGCGCCGGCGCCGTCACCGAAGAGGACCGCGGTCTTGCGGTCCGACCAGTCGGTGACGTCGGAGAGCTTCTCCGCGCCGATCACGATCGCGTTGCGGGCGGCGCCGGCGCGGATCGCGTGGTCCGCGCTGCCGACCGCGTAGGAGAAGCCGGAGCAGGCGGTGTTCAGGTCGTACGCCGCGGGGGCGGTGATGCCGAGCTTGTTCGCCACCCGGGTGGCCACGTTCGGGCAGCGGTCGATCGACGAGCAGGTCGCGACCACGACCAGGTCGATGTCGGCGGCGGTCAGCCCGGACGCGGCGAGCGCCTTCTCGGCGGCGAAACCGGCCATGTCGGCGACCGTCTCGGTGTCGGCGATGCGCCGCTCCGCGATCCCGACCCGGCTCCGGATCCACTCGTCGTTGGTGTCGAGGGTCTTCGTCAGATCCTCGTTGGTGACCACGCGCGAGGGCTGGTAGTGACCCATCGCGACGATGCGGGAACCCGCAACCATCCTGTTCCTCCTTCAGTCGCGACTGCGCGCGTCAGTGCTGGGGTGTGGCGTGCCGGGCGATCAGATCGCGCGCGGCGGGCAGGTCGTCCGGGGTGTTGAGGGTGACGATCTCCGGTGCGCCGGCACCCTTCAGCTCGCGCTTGACCAGGCCGGCCAGGGTGCCGGCCGGGGGCAGCTCGATCACCGCGGTGACGCCGAGGTCCTTGAGCGTGCCCATGCACAGGTCCCACCGGACGCCGGCGGTGATCTGGCGGACCAGGCGATCGAGCATCTCGCGCCCGCTCGCCACCGCCGTGCCGTCCAGGTTCGACAACAGCGCACGGGCCGGGTCGGTGACGGCTGTGTTTTTCGCTACAGCGGCCAGCGCGGTCTCGGCGGGCGCCATGAACGGTGTGTGGAACGCCCCGGCGACCGCGAGCGGGATCACCCGGGCCTTCGCCGGCGGGGTGGCCGCGAACTCGGCGAGCGCGTCCCGCGCACCGGCCGCGACGACCTGACCGGCGCCGTTGCGGTTCGCCGCGTACAGGCCGTGCTTCTCGATCGTGGCGATCACCTCGTCCGGGTCGCCGCCGAGCACGGCCGACATCCCGGTCGGCTCCAGCGCGCAGGCGGCGGCCATCTCCCGGCCACGGACGCCGGCCAGGGTGATCGCGTCCTCCGGGGTGAGCACCCCGGCGGCCGCGGCGGCCCCCAGCTCACCGACGCTGTGGCCGGCGACCACGCCGACCTGCTCCAGCGGTAGCTGTTCGGCGGCCAGCAGTGCGGCGGCGATCAGCAGCGGCTGGGTGCGGGCGGTGTCCTTGATCTCCTCGGCGTCCGCGTCGGTGCCGAGGTGCACCAGGTCGACGCCGGCGAGCGCCGACCAGGCGGTCAGACGCTCCCGGGCACCGGGAATTTCGAGCCAGGGGATCAGGAAGCCGGGCTTCTGGGAACCCTGGCCGGGCGAGAGTACGGCGAGCACGTCTTCGACTCTTCCGGATGGGGGAGCGTTCCGGGGGTGCCGGGCGCGACGAAACCCTACGACAGACGTTGTAGGTTCTCTACAAAAAGGGGGTCAAGTTGACCCGGTTCGGCACCATTTGATGCTGCGGTCGTTAGTGCTCAACACCCTGTGACCCTCGGCACTCAGGCGGCCGGGTCGAGGCGTCCGATGCTCAGGGCCATCCGCAGGGCGAATGCCTCGCGCCCGTCCAGCGGGGACAGCGCGCTCACCTCGGCGACCCGCTTCAGCCGGTACCGGACGGTGTTCGGGTGCACGTACAGCTCGCGGGCCGCGCTCTCCAGCACCCCGCCCGCGGCGAAGAACGCGTCGAGCGTCTCCAGCAGGCCACCGCCGGCGCGGGCGAGGGCGCCGTAGACGTCGTTGCGAAGTTTGCGGCGTGCGTCCAGATCGCCGGCCAGCGCGCGTTCCGGCAGCAGGTCGTCGGCGGCGACCGGGGTGGGCGCCCCCGGCCAGGCCGGCGCGGCGCGGAACCCGGCCAGGGCGGCCCGGGCCGACTCGGTGGCCTGCTCCAGCGCCGGCACGGCCGGGCCGACCACGATCGGCCCGTCGCCGAACCCCGAGCTCAGCGACGCCGCGGTGACCACCGGGTCGGTCGCGCCGCCGACGACCGCGACCAGCCGGTCGCCGTGCAGCCCGCCGATCACTTCGAGCCGGGCGCGCCGGGCGGCCCGATAGAGCGCGTGCAGCACGGCCGTGATGTCACCGCCGGGGGAGCGGCCCACCACGACGGCGACCGGCGGCGAGTCGACCCAGCCGAGCGCGGCCGCCCGGCTGGCCAGCACGTCCGACGAGTCGCCGCGGAGCAGCGCGTCGACCAGCATCGCCTGCAGCCGCGCGTCCCAGGCACCGCGGGACTCGGCGGCCCGGGCGTAGACCCGCGCGGCCGAGAACGCGATCTCCCGGGAGAACCGCAGGATGGCCTGGAGCAGGAGGTCCGTTTCCCCTTTGGCGGCGAAACCGGGCACCTCCACCTCGGCCACGTCGATCGTCACCTTGATCAGCTGAACGGTCTGAGTCAGTGTGATGGCCCTGGCCAGGGCCCGTGGCGCGGCGGCGAACACCTCGTCGGAGATCTCCTGGGTGCTGGCCGCGACGGTGGCGCCGGAGCGCAACCATTCGACGAGTGACCGCACCCCGGCCTGTGCGACGAGCATCACCCAGGACCGTTGATCGGCCGGGAGTGCGCGGAACCACGGCAGCGTTTCGTCCATCCGGGTCACCGCGGAACTCGCCAGGGCGCCCGCGTGCCGCTCGATCCGGCGCAAAGTCGCTGGTTGGAGAGGGTTCGCGGGAGACTCGGGCGACATTTCGGTGGACACGGGCCCCAGAGTGACACGCCGCCTCGAGCTGACGCGAACCACGCCTGTTTAATGATTTTTATGACATTTGTCCGGTGTAGCGGTGCGCCTCTCCCGCAATTCCGGTCGGTGACCTGGCATCGTGTGCTCCGTGCCGGACCTTCACCCGGGCCCGCGCATGCCGATGAAGAAACGGTGCCGACCAACCGATCGACAGCCGATACCGAGGATCGAGGAGGGGAGACGATGGACCGGGACGACATGCGTGCCGAGATCGATCCTGCCCTTGAGGACCTGCCACTGGTCACCGACGAGGAGCCGATCGTCGTGTCGGACCCGGGCCGGGTCGGCTGCCGGACCGATCTGCGCGGCTGGGCCGGCGCCCACCTGCACGGCGCGGTCCGTCCACGCCGCCGGGCCGCCGGTCGCGGCCGGCCCCCGGGTCGCTGGTGCTGAGCTTCCGCTCCGCCGATCGGCGCGGGCTCCGCTGACGCTTCGCGCTTTTCCCGTACGTCGTCGAGCCGTCACCCCGTCGGGTGAGAGCGTCACGCTCCTCCGGGCGCGTCCCGGCGCTCCGAGTGCTCCCGCTGGTCAGGTGAACGGGTGGACGACAAGAGACGGCTGATCCTGGACCAGGCGCTCGCACTGGTGGACGAGCGGGGACTGGCCGCCATGTCGATGCGCGCGGTCGCCGAGCGGGTCGGGTTGACGTCGATGGCGCTCTACCCGTACGTCGGTGGCAAGGACGCCCTGCTCGACGGCCTCGTCGACCTGCTGCACCTGGAACTGGGCACGTCCGTCGGCGACGACCTGGCGGAATTCGGCTGGCGGGAGCGGCTCCGGGCGCTGGGCCGGGCGGTGCGGTCCCTGGCGCACGCGCATCCGAGTGCCTTCCCGCTCCTGCTGAACCGTTCCGCGGCCGGTGCCTCGGCCTCCTGGCTGACCGCGGCCCTGCGCGGCATCCTGCACGACGCGGGCGTGCCCGCCTCCGCGATCCCGCGGCTGGCCCGGATGATCTGCGCCTTCCTGCTGGGCTACACCACGGGTGAGGTCACCGGCGGCCTCCCGCGGGTTCCGCCCGACCCGGAGTCGGCCCCTGACCCGGCCTCGGAGGCGGCGGACGCGGCGGCCCGCGAAGCGGAGTTCGACGCCGACCTGGCTGACCTGATCACGCTCGTCGCCCACGCCGCCCCTCACCCCGCAGACGACCGCACCTGACCCGCGCGCGTCCGAGCACCGACGCGACCCCCGGCCGGAACCGGGAGCGCGGCCGCGGCGGTGACCAGCCGTCCGCCTCGCGGGCTCCGGCGGGCGGGACTCCGCGGCCGGCTCCAGCCCGCCGGCGGGCGGCTGCGCAGGCGCGGTGCCAGGGCGGGAGCCGTGGACGGGTCTGTTGCTCTGACCGTGACCACCCACGGACGTCGCCCTTGCGGTCTGAGCGTTCTGGGCGCCCCGCGCCCTGCTCGGACCGCAAGGGTCCCCGCGGGAGCGACGATCGGCGACCACAGCGGAGAGGGGACATGAAGATCTTGAAGTTGATCTTCGGGGTAAAGGAAACCGCCCCGATCCTGACGCGGATCGGGGCGGTCTCTGCAGGTCGTGCTAGATGCGGCGGCGGATCAGGAACGCCATCCCGGCCAGGCCGGTCAGGATGATCAGCAGCACTGCGCCGTTCAGCAGGAACAGGCGGCGGAACTCGCCGATGTACTCGCTGGCGGCGGGATCGCTGTCGTCGGCCTTCAGGTTCTCCCCGATGCCGCCGCCGATGCCGCCGTTGACCACGTCGGGCTTCGCCTTCAGCGGGACGCCGCTCAGACGCAGCGACTCGGACATCGACAGGCGGCCGTAGAACCAGCCGTCGGTCTTCTTCCCGGACGGCTGGTTCTCCGGCCGGTGGGCCCGCGGACCGCCGGCGGCCAGCGGGTACAGCTCGTAGAGCTGGGTCGCCTTGTCCTTGATCAGGACCTGGACGGTGTACCCCTGACCCAGTTTGTCCTTCGCCGGCGTCGACGTCTGCGGTGTGGCCGAGGCGATCCAGCTCACCTCTTCCATCAGCATGCGGAACAGCTTCGGGTCGTCGGCCTGCAGGACCTTGATCCCGCTCTCCGGCAGCTCACCGCCGGTGATCGTGATCGTGTCCGGCGTGGGCTTCGGTTTCGGCGTCGCCTTGGGCGTCGCGGCGGCGCCGGTCTGCCCGGACGGTGCGGCCTGCGCCACAGCCGGGGTCGTGCCCAGAGTCACCGCCGCGGCGATCGCCAGCGCACCGGCCGCCGCGGCCACCTGTTCCATTACTCGTCGAACCACCATCCGACCTCCCCCGCCCGTGGATGACATGGTCACTGGACGCTGTTCGCAGCCTCCAGCCTTCCCGAGCGCCGCCCTGTCCGCATCTCGCGGCAGGGTGAATTGGAGCTATGTGGGGGGAGGACGGTAAAGCCGTTGATCAGCGGCCGAATATTACCCAGTCCCCGCAAGTCGTGGGGTCGGCGGCCACCCATGTAGCGGACCGCATCACCGCATTCGACGAACCGCTATGGTCGCGGCCCGCCGAATGCGGTAAAAGGGGGCCGATCAGGCGGAAAGACGTGCCCGGGCGGCGGAGATGCGAGCCAGCGACCGCTCCCGGCCGAGCAGCTCGATCGACTCGAAGAGCGGCAACCCGACAGTACGGCCGGTGATCGCGACCCGGACCGGGGCCTGAGTCTTGCCGAGCTTCAGCCCGCGGGCCTCGCCGACCTGCTCCAGGGCGGCCTTCAACGCCTCGGCGGTCCACTCGGTGAGACCGGCGAACGCGGTGGCGGCGTCGTCCAGGATGTCGGCGGCGCCCTCCTTCATCGCTTTCGCCCACGACGCCTCGTCGTTGACCGGCTCGTCGAGGAAGAGGAAGTCCACGTTCTCCACGATCTCGGAGAGCACCGCGATCCGGGTCTGGGCGAGCGGGGCGATCGCGGCGAAGACCTCGGCGTCGAACTTCTCCGGCTCCCACGCCGGCGCCGGGATCGTCTCCGTGCCGCTCAGCCACGGGGCGCAGACCTGGGTGAACTCGTTCGGCGTGAGGGCGCGGATGTACTCCCCGTTGAACGCGCGCAGCTTCTTGACGTCGAAGAAGGCCGGGGCGTGGTTGACGTCCTCGATCCGGTACTCCTCCTCGACGACCGACCACGGGACGATCTCCCGGTCGCCGGTGGGCGCCCAGCCGAGCAGCATCAGGTAGTTGCGCATCGCGGCGGCGAGGTAGCCCTCGTCCCGGTACGACTCGAGCGCCACCTTGTCGCGGCGCTTCGACAGCTTCTGCCGCTTCTCGTTGACGATCACCGGGACGTGACCCCAGACCGGGGGAGTGACGCCGAGCGCCTCCCAGAGCAGCTGCTGCTTCGGCGTGTTCGGCAGGTGCTCCTCGGCCCGGAACACGTGGGTGATCCCCATGCTCATGTCGTCGACGACGTTGGCCAGCAGGAACACGGCCGAGCCGTCGCTGCGGGCGATGACGAAGTCCTCGATCAGCTTGTTCTCGAACGTGGGCTTGCCGCGGACCAGGTCGACGACGACGGTCTCGCCCTCGTCGGGGGTGCGGAAGCGCAGCGCGCGGCCCTCGCCCGGCCCGAGCCCGCGCTCGCGGCAGAAGCCGTCGTAGCCGGTGTGGGTGTTGCCGGTGCGGGCGACCACGTCCTCACGCTTGCAGTCGCAGTAGTACGCCTTGCCCTCGCCGTAGAGCTTCGTGGCGGCGGCGGTGTGGTCGGCCGCGTATGACGACTGGTAGTAGGGGCCCTCGTACGTCCCGCGCTCGATGCCGATCCAGTCGAGCGCCGAGATGATGCCCTCGGTCCACTCGGGCTTGTTGCGGGCCGCGTCGGTGTCCTCGATCCGGAGCACGAAGACACCGCCGTGCTGCTGGGCATAAATCCAGTTCTGCAGCGCCGAACGGGCGCCGCCGACGTGGAACATGCCGGTGGGAGACGGGGCGAAACGTACGCGAACAGTCACGCACCCAGCCTACCGAGGCCCGCGAGGGGTATTTGACATGCGGTCGGGAACGGCGTACTTTACCGATCAGTTAATTAACGTGGTCGTTAAATAAGGAGCTGAGAGCCATGGGCAAGGTTGTCGCGGTGGAGTACGTCACGCTCGACGGTGTGTTCGAGGAGCCGGCCTGGAGCAGCCCCTACTTCAACGAGGAGCTGAGCGGCTGGCAGGCGGAGAACCTCGCCGAGGCCGACGCGTTGCTGCTGGGCCGGCGGACGTATGAGGGTTTCAAGGCGGCCTGGCCGCAGATGGAGGCGGCGACCGGTGACTTCGGCGTGAAGATGAACACGATGCCGAAGCACGTGGCCACCACCACCCTGGAGACCCCGGAGTGGAACGCGACGTTCCTGACCGGCGAGGTCGCCGACGAGGTGGCCCGACTCCGGACCGAGCCGGGCACCCTGCTGATCAACGGCAGCGCGACGCTGGTGAACTATCTGACCAGGCACAACCTGATCGACGAGTACCGGATCATGATCTACCCGGTGGTCCAGGGCGAGGGGCGCAGGCTCTGGGACGACGGCACCAAGATCGCCCTCAGCCTGAAGAAGTCGTGGCAGACCTCGACCGGCGTGCAGGTCGTCACCTACGTGCCGGCCTAGACGGTGAAGCGCCCGACCAGGCCGGTCAGGCGCTGTGCGGTCGCGTTCAGCTCGTCCGCGGCCTGGTGCGCCGCGGCCACCGACTGCCGGGTGCCGTCCACCGCGCCGCTGACCGAGCTGATCCCGTCCGCGATCTCGCGGCTCCCGCCGGCCGCCTCGGAGATGTTGCGGGCCATTTCCGCGGTCGTGGCGGCCTGCTCCTCGACCGCCGCCGCGATCGCCGTCTGATAGTCGTTGACCTGCGCGATCCGAGCCGAGATGGCGTCGATCGAGCTGACCGCGCGGGCCGTGTCGCTCTCGATCGCGGCGACCCGGGCGGTGACGTCCTCGGTCGCCCGGGCGGTCTCCTGCGCCAGTTCCTTCACCTCGTTCGCGACCACGGCGAAGCCCTTGCCGGTCTCGCCGGCCCGGGCCGCCTCGATCGTCGCGTTCAGTGCGAGCAGGTTCGTCTGCTCGGCGATCGTGGCGATCAGCCGGACCACGTCGGTGATCTTCGTGGTGGACTCCCGCAGCTCGGCCACCACCCCGGCCGCCGCCGAGGTCAGGCCCACCCCGTCCCGGCCGGCCTGCGCGGCCTCCTGGGCGTTGTGCGAGATCTCGGTGATCGACGCGCCCATCTGCTCGGCACCGGCCGCGACCGTCTGCACCACGTGCGACACCGTCGACGCCGAACCGGTCACCTGCCCGGCCCGGGTCGCGGCGGTCTCGGCGGCCGAGGAGAGCTCGGCGCCCGCACCGGCCACCCGCTCGGCCGTGCCGGCGACCTGGGCCGAGGCCGACGCCACGTCGGCCATCACCGCGCGCAGCTCGGCGGCGGCGGTGTTCAGCGCCTCGGAAGCCTGCCCGATCTCGTCCCGGCCGCGGTCGGTCACGGTCACCGTCAGGTCGCGGGCGGCGAGCCGCTTCAGCGCGCCGGTCAGCCCGGCCAGGCGGCCGGCGATCCTGGACGCCTGGAAGTACGCGGCGGCCGCGCCGAGCAGCGCCAGGAGCACCGCGGCGATGACGAACGCGGTCAGCATGGTCTTCCGGCCGCCCTGGACCACGGCGATCGCCTCGGCGGCGTCGGCGTCGTACCCGCCGACCGCGATCGCCCACTGGTACGGCTTGTAGTACGCCACCGTCGTCGTGGTGCTCCCGGCCGCCGCCCCGGACGCGCCCGGCAGCCGGTAGGTGGTCCGCCACGTCCCGCCGTCGGCGAGCTGCGGCGCCCGGGTGACGATCTCCTGGACGTACGTGGTGCCGTTCGCGTCGGTCGCGGTCAGGTCACCGGTCGCGTCCTTCAGGCTGGACGCCACCACCCGGCCCCGGTCGGTCGAGGAGGTGCTGTAGACGGTGACCCAGCCGTTCTCGCGGATCTTCGAGGCGGCGATGGCCGTGGTCAGGTTGGTCAGCGCCGCGCTCTGCGGCAGGCCGACGTAGAGGGCGCCGATCACCTTGCCGGCGCTGTTCTTGATCGGGTCGTAGGCGGAGATGTACGGCGTGCCCACCACCAGCGCCACCCCGCGGTACCCCTGGCCGGAGCTGATCGCCGCCGCCACCGGGTTCGGTTTCCCGTCCGCCCCGGTCGCCGGGATGTACGTGCCGATCGCCCGTGCCCCGGTCGCCGCCTTCACCGTGGTCGCCACCCGCAGCAGGTCACCGGCGTCGTTCATCCGCTGGAAGAACGTGACCGCGCCGCCGACCAGGTCCGCGGTGTCGTCGACGAACGGGGTGACCTTCTTGAAGTCGGCGTTCTGCCCGAGCCAGGCGCCGTCGACCGTCACCCGGGGCAGGGTCACCTTGCGCTTCGACTGGTCGACCTGGTTCGTCGCGTTCCAGGCGGCGGTCCGGGAGTCCAGCTTCATCCCGCCGTGCTGGGCGAGCAGCCCGTCCGCGCTGTGCATGCCGGAGTCGACCTCGCGCTGCACCTCGTTGCCGACCGACGACACCAGCGTGCTGATGTCGGTGATGGCCCGGTCCAGCTCGGTCTGGTTCGACTGATTGACGGCGTTCTCGGTGCTGTCGGCGAACCGGCCACTCTGCCAGGCGCCGACCAGGACGAGCACCAGCGCGGTGACCAGGACACTGCCGAGGCCGAGGATCATCAGTTGGTGACTGATACGTAGCCGCACAAACCATAGTCTTCCGGACAAGACGAAGGCCCGTCGCGTTTTCGCGACGGGCCCCCGAAGGTCAGACGAACTAGCTGTCGCCGCCGGTCTCCCCGACCGGGGCCGCGTTGACGTCGTCGATCGCGTACTTCTTCGCGGCCTCACCGGGCACGTGCGCCGGGATCTTGCCGCGCAGCGCGAGCTCGCGCAGCGTGGCGACGGCCACCGACTCGCCGTCCACGTGGAAGTGGCGGCGCAGCGCGTGCCGGGTGTCGCTCATGCCGAAGCCGTCGGTGCCGAGCGAGGTGTACCCGTTCGGGACCCAGCGGGCGATCAGGTCGGGCACCGCCCGCATCCAGTCGCTGACCGCCACCGACGGGCCCTCGGCGCCTTCCAGCTTCTGCTGGATGAACGGCTTGCGCGGCTGGTCGCTCGGGTGGAGCAGGTTGTGCTCCTCCGCCTCGATCGCGTCGCGGCGCAGCTCGCCCCACGAGGTGACCGACCAGACGTCGGCGCTGACCCCCCAGTCCTGGGCGAGCAGCTCCTGCGCCTTCAGCGCCCAGCGCATGCCGGTGCCGGACGCCAGCAGCTGCGCCTTCGGGCCGTTGCCGGTGCCCTCGGAGTACCGGTAGATGCCCTTGAGCAGGCCTTCCACGTCCACACCGGCGGGCTCGGCGGGCTGGATCGCCGGCTCGTTGTAGATGGTGAGGTAGTAGAAGATGTTCTCCTGCTTCTCCCCGTACATCCGGTGGAGGCCGTTCTCCATGATGTGCGCGATCTCGTAGGCGAACGCCGGGTCGTACGCCACGACGGCCGGGTTCGTCGCCGCGATCAGCAGCGAGTGCCCGTCCTCGTGCTGCAGGCCCTCACCGTTGAGCGTGGTACGCCCGGCGGTGGCCCCGAGCAGGAAGCCCCGGGTCATCTGGTCGGCCGCGGCCCACAGCTCGTCGGCGGTGCGCTGGAAGCCGAACATCGAGTAGAAGATGTACAGCGGGATCATCGGCTCGTCGTGCGTCGCGTACGACGTACCGGCGGCGATGAAGCTCGCGGTCGAGCCGGCCTCGTTGATGCCCTCGTGCAGGATCTGACCGTTGGTCGCCTCCTTGTAGGACAGGAACAGCTCCCGGTCCACGGAGGTGTAGGTCTGGCCGTGCGGCGAGTAGATCTTCTTGGTCGGGAAGAGCGAGTCCATGCCGAACGTGCGGGCCTCGTCCGGGATGATCGGGACCCACCGGGCGCCGAACTCCTTGTCCTTCATCAGGTCCTTGAGCAGCCGGACGAAGGCCATCGTGGTGGCGACCTTCTGCTTGCCGCTGCCGGCCTTGACGCCGCTGAAAGCAGACGAGTCCGGGATGGCGAGGGACTTCGCCTTGGTCCGCCGGGACGGTACGTACCCGCCGAGGTCACGCCGGCGCTCCTGCATGTACTGGTACTCGTCGGACTTCTCACCGGGGTGGAAGTACGGCGGGAGGTACGGGTTCTCCTCGAGCTGCTTGTCGCTGATGTCGAGGTAGAGCCGGTCCCGGAAGCTCTTCAGGTCGGCCAGCGTGAGCTTCTTCATCTGGTGCGTGGCGTTGCGGGCCTCGAAGTGCGAGCCCAGCGTCCAGCCCTTGATGGTCTTGGCGAGGATCACCGTCGGCTGACCGGTGTGCTCGGTGGCGGCCTTGTACGCCGCGTACAGCTTCCGGTAGTCGTGGCCACCGCGCTTGAGGTTCCACACCTCGTCGTCGGTCATGTTCTCGACCAGCTTGCGGGTGCGCGGGTCCCGGCCGAAGAAGTGCTCCCGCACGTACGCCCCGGACTCGCCCTTGTAGGTCTGGTAGTCACCGTCGGGCGTCGCGTTCATCAGGTTGACCAGCGCGCCGTCGGTGTCAGCGGCGAGCAGGGAGTCCCACTCGCGGCCCCAGACGACCTTGATCACATTCCACCCGGCGCCGCGGAAGAACGACTCCAGCTCCTGGATGACCTTGCCGTTGCCGCGCACCGGGCCGTCGAGCCGCTGCAGGTTGCAGTTGACCACGAAGGTCAGGTTGTCCAGCTCCTCGCGGGCCGCGACGCCGATCGCACCGAGCGACTCGACCTCGTCCATCTCGCCGTCGCCGAGGAACGCCCAGACGTGCTGCTGGCTGGTGTCCTTGATGCCGCGGTTGTGCAGGTAGCGGTTGTACCGCGCCTGGTAGATCGCGTTCATCGGGCCGAGGCCCATGCTGACGGTCGGGAACTCCCAGAAGTTCGGCATCAGCCGGGGGTGCGGGTACGACGGGAGGCTGTTCGGCGCGTGGGACAGCTCCTGACGGAAGCCGTCGAGCTGGTCGGTGGTGAGCCGGCCCTCGAGATACGCCCGGGCGTACATGCCGGGGGAGGCATGGCCCTGGAAGAAGATCTGGTCGCCGCCACCCGGGTGGTCCTTGCCCCGGAAGAAGTGGTTCATGCCCACCTCGTACAGGCTGGCGCTGGACGCGTACGACGAGATGTGGCCTCCGACGCCGATCTCGGGTCGCTGCGCGCGGTGCACCAGCATGGCGGCGTTCCACCGGACGTAGGCCCGGATGCGCCGCTCCACGAACTCGTCACCGGGGAACCAGGGCTCCTGCTCGGGCGTGATCGTGTTGATGTAGTCGGTGGACGTCAGTGGCGGAACGCCCACCTGTCGTTCGCGAGCGCGCTCCAACAGGCGCAACATCACGTACCGGGCTCGTTTGGCGCCCCGCTCGTCGATGACTCCGTCGAGGGACTCGATCCATTCGTTCGTTTCCGAAGGGTCGATGTCCACAAGCTGGCTCGGCAGGCCATCGCTGATCACCGGGCGCTTGCGCTCCGTGGCCACAGGCAATCCTCTTGGTGTGAGTTGTCGGAACCGGTGCGATCAAGGTGGCGTATCGCCCGGAGGTCTCCATCCTGCCCCTTAACGGTGGGCATCGTCACGCCTAACGGTCGGCGCAGCGATACGCGACACATGTACTGAGCAGTAACTTCTAAGATCTCACCCGGCGAGGAACGAGAACCGCACTTGGCGCACCGGGTTGTCGCCGTTCGGATCGACCAGACAGATCGACTGCCAGGTGCCCAGCGCGATCCGCCCGCCGATCACCGGCAGGCTCGCGTACGGCGGGATCCAGGCCGGCAGCACGTGATCCCGCCCGTGCCCGCGGGAACCGTGCCGGTGCTGCCATTTGTCCTCGGCCGGCAGCAGGTCGTCGATCGCGGTCAGCAGGTCGTCGTCGGAGCCCGCGCCGGTCTCGATGATCGCCAGCCCGGCCGTCGCGTGCGGCACGAAGACGTGCAGCAGGCCGTCCTTCTCGGCGGCCACGAACCGCTCCGCCTCACGGGTGATGTCGACGACGACGGGCGAGTTCCCGGTTCGTACGGTGATCACTTCGGTACGCATCCGGCGAGCCTATGCGTAGCGATCGAGCGCCAGGAAAAGCGCCGCGGTGATCGTCGGCCACGCTGCCCGGAGCGCCGGCCGGGACATGATCATCAAGACATTCCATCACCGGTACGGCCGGCGCGCCGGAAGATCGACATGTGTGATCGGGTTTCCGGCGGGTGGCAGCGCACGCCGCGGTCCGCAATGCTGATTTCGTGACCACCCCGCAAAGCCTCGACGAGCGGTTCCGCGACGCGGTTTCGGCCCTGCGACCCCCGGAGCACCGGCGTGCCCCGGGCGACCCGGTCCGCGACGGCGTCACGCTGACCGGCACCCGTGCCCTGGAACTCTTCGACGCCCAGCTCACCAGCCGCCACCTCGACCTCGCCGCGCGCTGGCTGCGCAGCTTCAACGAGGGTTTCCACACCGTCGCCTCGGCCGGCCACGAGGGCAACGCCGCCGTGGCCGCGGCCCTGCGCGGCGACGACCCTGCCCTGCTCCACGACCGGGCCGCGGCGTTCTACTGCATGCGCGCCGCGCTCTCCGCCATCCGGTCCCGCGAGAGCCGGACCCAGCGGCTGGAGGACGCCGCCCGCGACATCCTGCGCGGTGTGGTGGCCTCGGTCCGCGACCCGATCAGCGGCGGGCGCGACAAGGTCTTCGGCAACCGCGAACTGCATCTGGTCCCGGTGATCTCGACGCCGGCGGGTCATCTGCCGAGAGCTGTCGGATTGGCGTACGGGCTGAGCCGCGCACCCGGCCCGGACCGCCCCGCCGACGCGATCGTCGCGGCGAGCTTCGGCGACGAGGGCGTCGACCAGCCCGGGGCGATCGCGGCCCTGCACGCCGCGGGCTGGCACGACCGGGCCGGTGAGCGGATCCCGCTGCTGCTGATCTGCGAGGACGACGCGCCCGGCGGTCCCGCCCCCGACGGCTGGGTGGCGGCGGTGCTGCGCGGCCGGCCGGGCGTGCGGTACACGTACGCCGACGGGTGTGATCTCGCCGTCACCTTCGAGGCCGCGGCCGAGGCGGCGGAGTTCGTACGCCGCGAACGCCGCCCCGCGGTGCTGCACCTCGGCACGGTGCGCCTGCTCGGCGAACCCGGCGACCCGGAACCCGACCTGAGCCGGGACCCGCTGGTGAGCACCGCCCGGCTGCTGATCGAGGCCGGCCTGATCGAGCCCGAACAGTTGATCAACCGGTACGACGAGATCGGCTGGCAGGTCCGCAAGGCCGCCGAGGAGGTGCTCGGCGAGGCGAAACTGGCCACCGTCGGCGAGATCGTCGCCTCCCTGGCCCCGCGCCGCCCGCTGCGGATCGCGCACGCCGTCGCCGACGCCGCGAAGCGCGCCACCGGGCCGGGCGCGGCCGGGCGCGCCCAGATCTTCGGCGGGCGGCTGCCCGAGCAGGCCGGGCCGATGACCCTGGCCCAGATCATCAACGCCGGGCTCACCGACGCCCTCGCCGACCGTCCCCAGCTGCGCGTCTTCGGGCCCGGCACCACCCGCGGCGGGCGGCACGGCGTCACCGCGGGGCTGCGGGAGCGCGGCGGCGACCGGGTCTTCGACACCCTGCCCGACGCCACCGGTGTGATCGGGCTCGCACTCGGTGCCGGGCTGGCCGGTCTGCTCCCGGTCCCCGAACTGGCCGGCCTGGCCGATCTGCACAACGGCGAGGATCAGGTGCGGGTGCAGGCGGCGACCATGTCGTTCCTGTCCTCCGGCGCCTACCTGAACCCGATGGTGCTGCGCATCCCGGCGCTCGCCGACCCGTACGGGATCGGTGGCCCGCTCGCCAACGACAACTCCCTCGCCGTGCTCCGCGACGTCCCCGGGATCGTCGTCGCCGCGCCGGCCCGGGCCGAGGACGCCGCGCCGATGCTGCGCACCTGCCTGGCCGCCGCCGAGACGGACGGGACCGTCAGCGTCTTCCTCGAACCGGCCGCGCTGTATCAGACGAGGGACCTCTATCAGCAAGGCGACAACGGGTGGCTGGCGCCCTACCCGGCACCCGAACGATGGGCCGACGAGCACGCCCCGATCGGCCGCGCACGCACCTACACCCTGGGCACGGCGCAGGACCTGACGATCGTCACGTACGGTGGCGGGGTGCGGATGTCCCTGCGAGTGGCGGCGCGGCTGGCTGCCGACGGGTATGGCACCCGGGTGGTCGATCTACGCTGGCTCAACCCGTTACCCGTCGCTGACCTGGTGCGCGAGTCCCTGGAGACCGGCCGCGTGCTGATCGTCGACGAGACCCGTCGCTCCGGCGGCGTCGGCGAGGGCGTGCTGGCGGCGCTCGTCGACGGCGCGTTCGTCGGCTCGGCCCGCCGGGTCGCCGCCGCCGACGCACCCGTTCCACTGGGACCGGCCGCTCAGCATGTGCTGGTGGGAGAGGATGCCATCACAGAGGGTGCCCAGGCCCTGCTGGCGCGGTAAATTGCCACACACTCGGTGCGCCACTTGCGCCGGGAGCCCGGAGTGTGTGGACTACCCCCACAGTTCCGGTGCAAAATTCGAGGCTTTTCACGGCTAGGAGGATTTGGACAGTGAGCGCGACCGCGGGTCAGGCCGACGGCGTACGCAGCCTGGCGGACCGGTTCGGCTTCGAGCCGAACATGGTGGTCATGGAGATGGGCTACGACGACGATGTCGACGAGGAGCTCCGTGACGCCCTGACCGAACGCGTCGGTGATTTGGTGGACGAGGACACCGACGAGGTCGTCGATGCGGTGCTGTTGTGGTACCGCGACGGCGATGGTGACCTGTTCGAGCTGCTCACCGACGCACTTGGACCCCTCGCCGACAACGGCGTGGTGTGGTTGCTGACCCCGAAAGCCGGCCGCGACGGACACGTCGAGCCGAGCGAGATCAGCGAGTCGGCGCCGACCGCCGGCCTGCAGCAGACCTCGACGGTGAATGCCGGCAAGGACTGGACCGGGGCTCGGCTCGTCTCCCCTCGGGGCGCCAAGAAGAAGTAGCTCGCCGCCATCCCCGCCAGGTCGGCGTCCCCGGAGGACGCCGGCCCTTCGGCACGAGCGATTTCAGGCTCGAAAGCCATGCCGACGCCGCAGCGCAGCGCAGGTGGCGGCATGGCTAGTCTGGGGTCGTGCCGATCGAGGTGGGCGCGCCGGCGCCGGATTTCCTGCTCAAGGACCAGAACAATCAGGACGTACGTCTGAGCGACCTGCACGGGCGCAAAGCAGTCCTGCTGGTCTTCTACCCGCTCGCGTTCAGCCGCCGCTGCCACGGCGAGCTGACCGAGATCCAGGAGCACCTGGCCGACTACGTCAACGACCGGGTGCAGGTGCTGACCGTCAGCGTCGACTCGATCTACAGCCACAAGGTCTGGGCCGAGCAGGAAGGCTTCGACTTCCCCCTGCTCGCCGACTTCTGGCCACACGGGGCGGTGGCGCGCGCCTACGGTGTCCTCAACGAGGAGACCGGCTTCGCGAACCGGGGCACGTTCCTGATCTCCTCCGACGGGGTGATCCGCTTCGCCGAGATGACCGGCCCGGGCGAAACCCGTAACCAGTCCGCCTGGCGAGCCGCCCTCACCACCCTCTGACCCGCTGCCCCACCCGGCGGACGCTCTCGCCGCGCCCGCGGCGGTTCTCACCCCAGCCACGCCCGCGGTTGCTCTCCCTGCCCCCGCCGCAGCGGCTCTCCCCGCCCCGCTTGCAGCGGCTCTCCCCGCCCCGCTTGCAGCGGCTCTCCCCGCCCCGCTTGCAGCGGCTCTCCCCGCCCCGCTCGCAGCGGCTCTCACCCCTGCCACGCCTGCGGTCGTCCCTTGCCCGGCGGTCGCCGCCGGCACCTTCCGGGCCGCCGGCATCACCATCCAGGCTCGGCCCGGGCTGTGATCTGCGGCGCACTCGGGCCCTGATCCGCGGCAGGGTAGGATGACCACTCCGGCGCTTAGCCGCAGCCGGGCGCGTAGCTCAGTGGGAGAGCACCCGCCTTACAAGCGGGGGGTCGTAGGTTCGAAACCTACCGCGCCCACCACCTGGACCAGCATCGGAGCGGACCCCGTCGGATCGACGGTCCGCTCCGGTCTCACTTTTGGTCTCAGTTGTCCCGCCCAAGCAGGCAGGACGAAGGCGAAGACAACAGGCCGGACCGGCCCGTGGCTGAACACTGATCGGGACATTGGTAGCCGGGTTGCACACGACAAGGCTGTCGCCTTACGGAGTGCGCAATCTTCGGCACAGCGCGTTTGGGTACACGCTGATCTTAGCGATCACCCGTTGGAGATCAGCGCGAACTGATCGAAGCTACTGGCGCGCGCAACCTGCTCAGATCCTGACGGCAACGGTGCGCAAGCCTCTGCTGGAAACGTCAAAACGCCGGGAGTTCTGGGTATGAGAAAGTTCGCGTACGAGTGCGAGAAGTCGATACGCTGATTCTAAGGACCGTAGGCGGCATCCTGCGGCACTTGGCAAGGCACATTGCCGCGGTTCAGGGCCGGCCCGCGGGCAACCAGTTAACGCGTCGTCCGTGGGGTGCCGATACCTGAATCTGCGCTGGAGCCCCGTACCCAACACGGCCAGCCTGGTACCTTCAGCGACCTACGCGATTACAAGGTCCGCCAGCGCAATCGCTGTCGAATTGATCAAGGCCGGCCGTGCGTTGCGAAGGATTGTCAACATGGTCGATATGTCGACCTCCTCTGAGCCTGCTCCCGAAGGCGGCAAGGTCGTTTTCATCCCGCTGCCTCCAGCGGTGGCCGAGTGATCGACCGCGCCATCAGCGAGCGTGACGACGGCCCGTTCCTGCGCAACGCCCGTGGCAGCCGAGTGGACCGGCACGCGCCAACACGGCGACTCAGGCACTTGGCCGAAGCTGGGACCTGCGGATCCCGAAGATGCACCCGCACATGCTGCGACACACCTTCGTCACCAGCATGCTCGGCACCGGGGTCATCCTCCGCGACGTTCAGATCACCGCCCGCCACGCCGACCCGATTCTTGTAAGCTGACCGGACGTATTGAAGTCCTACCTCTTTTGGGAGAGCTATGATCCGGTGGACGCCAGAATTGCTGGACCGAGGCGTTTCGCTGGCGCTGGCGGCCAACCCTGCAGCAATCAAATTAGAGCATTTGCCAAATTTGGTGTCGGACGAATGCATAATCGGGAACCCAGCCGCCATTCTTAAGCATGTGGTTGCCAACCTTCAGCGTGGCTATTCGCCACAGTTCGAAATCTTGCCTATGCCGCGCGGATTCAGTGGAGACAGGCCAGTCGTCTATATGGATCTGGCGACGAGGATTGCCTATGCCGGGCTTGTAACCCTTGGGCAGCCCGCTCTGGAGCCATCATCTCGACAGGAAAGCGTAAGGGAAGAGTTTCGAGAATTCGGGACGGACGAGTCGAGCCCTGGATATGTAGTCATGTCGGACATTGCTGCATGTTATGAATACATTGTTCCGCAAATTTTGGTCGATGAACTTTTCCTTCGATCTGACGACTACGAATTGGTAGCGAGCCTTGCGGAAGTGCTACAAGAACTTGCTACGCTGGGCCGCGGTATTCCGCAGATGCTTGAGGCTAGCGACTACTTGGCCGACCTTTATCTCAGTATCGTCGATAGGGCTCTCGACCGCGCCAACCTCCGTTGGGTGCGCACTGCAGATGACTACAAGATCGTAGTGCCGACGTGGGCTGAGGCGCTGGCCGTTCTGGCGCTTTTGGACAAAGAGGTAAGGGCTGTCGGACTTATCTTATCTGCCAACAAAACCCGGATCGTGGCCGTCGGTCCCAAAGCAAGAACTCGATCGAGCAGCTCGCCAGAGCCCGATGGTGAGCTGGAATATGCAGATGAGGAAGAGGAGGATGAGCCTGTCGAAGCTCTTCTCGACTGGCATAAAGAATGGCAGGCGGCGCGTAAAAAGAATAGGATCATTGACCCTCCGTCGGCCCGGGATATCCGCCTCCTGAAGACGTCTGACAGGGTCACGCCTAAGCTTTTGACCGATCTTGTGTTCGCCTACCCACCTCACCTAGAATATGTAGTCGGGGCGATCATCCGCTTTGCGGATGCATCGGCAGAAGATGACGACCTGGTGAAGGAGGCGATAGATATGCTTCTAAATCAGGTGCCGCGTACATCGTGGAATATTCTGTGGCTGCTGGAGGTGGCCTCTCGTCTCGCGGACCTGAAGAGGTTCGACGACCTGCCTGGTGTTCGCTTGCTGGCGGAGGCTGGCTTGACTGACAGCGCTGAGTTGGTTCGAGCGCAATCAGCTTGGTACATGGCGAAGTTTCACTCTCTGACAGCCGCTCAACTGCAGTCTTTACACCTGCGTTCCAGTCGTCTCACAATCGCAGGCGTAAGTGCGACCGCCGCCCTGGCTGCCAAGAAGGCCAAAGGCCGCAGCAGGGATAATCTCAATCAAGTGGCTGCCGCAATCCGGAATCGACAGCCGCTAAATGAGGCTGCAGTGGAATGGGCTAAGTCGCATGGTTGATCCGCTTACCCGATTCTCGGTGCGGCAAGAAGATGCTATGCGGCGCCTGCTGACTATCCGCCGTTCGCTCCGCCAAAGCCAGGTTTCGGAGGAATGGATTGTTGCGAGTGTCAGCACTACGCTGGAAACAGCTTGTACTGATCTTCTCGATGACCTGCTGCGAGCGCGCGAGAATCAGACCGACTCCCCTCTTGAGCGTGCCATGATCAGGGATCAGAGGTCAGAAATGAAGGCATCGTGGCATAGTCGATTGCAATGGCTATCCAGAGGTTTTTCGAGGACCCTTAGTGAAGATGTAAATGCTCGATTGTCGGCACTGATTGAGCTTCGTAATGCGATTGCGCACAACGGTGACACCTTCACTCCTCGCCAAACACAAAAATATGTCGATTTCCTCAATCTCTGCCAGATGCTCGAGTCACAGCTGGACGTAAGAGTCAAAGGAACAAGTTTTCGCCTAGGCGAACACACGGGTAATCATGCAATTGATATTGGCCGGCAGGTAGTGACGCAACTGTTATAACCGCGCGAACTCAGCTTCGATCCAGTTCAGCCACGAGCTGTAGGTCGGTAGGAAGACCAGCTCGACGTCGTTGCTCTGGCACCAGGCTCGAACCGTCGGGTGTTTGTGCGGGGAGAAGTTGTCCAGGATCAGATGCAACCGCTGGCCTGGCCAGCGGCGTCGCAGGCTTTTGAGGAAGTCGAGGAACTCGGCCGAGCGTTTCCGGTCCCGGATCCGGTAGTGGAGTTTCCCGGTGGTCAGGTCGAGGCTGGCGATCATGTGCCGGACGCCGTGGTCACGGTGGTAAGTCGCCCGCAGCCGGACTGGCTTGCCCTGCGGTTTCCAGGCTTTGCCCGGCCGGGGCTGCAAGTTCAGCGGCCGGAACTCATCGACGCAGACGACCCGGCCGCCGGCGGGTGGATGGTCGTAGAGGTCGCGGACCGCTCGCATCTTCGATGTGAAGTCCGGGTCGTTGCTGGCTTTCCAGGTCTTCGACGTCTGCCAGGTGACGCCGCGTTCGTGCAGGATCCGCCGGACGGTCTCGACGCTGACCGTCTCCAGGTGGCCGGTGGTGATCAGGTAGTCACGCAGCTTCGACAGCGACCAGCCGGAGAAAGGCCGGCCCAGGAATCGGGGGTCACACCGGGCGATCACGCAGATCCAGTCGCGGACCGGCTCACTGATCTTGTTCGGTGTGCCCCCTCTCCATTTTGGGTCCAGCGCGTCGAACCCCCACTCGTTGAACGCGTGGATCACGTCGCGGACGTAGTCCTCGGTGGCCTTGAGCAGGTACGCGATATCCGGCACCGGCTGACCCTGGCCGGACATCAGAACGACGATCGCGCGGCGCAGCTTGACCGGGTTCTTCGCGGTCCGCGTGATCTTCTTCAGCCGCTGATCTTCAGCCATCGACAGCGCCCGCACGAACACTTCCGGGCGTCGGCCCACCCGGCATCACCTCCCACACCACAACGCGAGAGGAACAGCCTGCCCGAAACGGTCTCAGAACCGGCGGATTACACGGCCAACGTTCAAAGACGAGGCACTAGGACGAGCCCGGATCGTGGGTCGCAGACCTTACAAGCGGGGGTCGCAGGTTCGAAACCTACCGCGCCCACCACCTTGGGCACCCCCTGTCCGCGGGGTGCGCGGACCTAGGGCGGTTGTCATGCTGGCTCCGGGGGCCGAGCCCCCGGAAGCCCCGCATCACGGTCGGTTGCTGCGTTGCGGTGCTTGCGCCCTGGGGCCGAGCGTGGAATTCCGCATCACGGTCGGTTGCTGCGTTGCGGTGCTTGTGCCCTGGGGCCGAGCGTCGCATCTCGCATCACGGTCGGTTGCTGCGCTGCGTGCGCCCGCCGTCGAGCCTCAGTCCGGCCTTGTGTTCGACGGGCACCCGGCCGCGGTCTTCTCCTGGTCCTCAGAGGTGCTTCCCGGGACTTGATGCACCCCTGAAGCCCAGCCGGTCGCGCTCGGTGGTCAGCTGCACCACGTTCTCGATCCCGGTGATGGCCTCGCCTCGGCCGTGGTCATTTTCCTCCCGCGCCGAGTCCAGACAGGTCTGGTCGTCGGTGGTCAGTGCGGCCAGTGGGGTGGAGACCGAGGGCGGCAGCGAGAGCTTGCCGGGCTCGGCGGGCGGCCGGACCGGGAGAGGGCCGGGGCGGTGGGCCGATGCCGGACCGGCCCACCGCCGCCGGTCACGCGCCGACCGGCGGATCGGCCCGGGCCGGTCGCCACGGGACACCGGGTGGGATCTCGCCCAGATGCTCCAGCCGGGCCCGGATGCCACCGGCGGTGCGGCCGAGCTCGGCGGCCAGCTCGGCCTGCCCGGCGCCGGCCCGATAGCGCTCCCGGAGCCGCTCGTCGTCGGTGGCGCCCCAGCGGGCGCCACGGTTGGGCGCGCGGTCACGCCGGTCGGGCGGCGGCACGGTGCCGGGAGCGGGGGTGCCGGTCATCGCGATCAGGCCGGCCAGGGTGGAGGTGAGCACCTCGGTGAGGCCGGCCAGGTCGCCCGGGGCGAGACTGCCGCTGATCTCGCTCACCACCTGGCCGTCGTCGTCGCTGCTCACGATGCACAGGTCGAGCCGCTGATCCTCGGTGGGGAAGACGGTGACCTGATAATCCGTGCCGCCGATCCGGAGGCGGCGGTCGAGGGTGATCGGGGAGTCCCGGAGTGCTGTGTCGGTCATGCGGCGACGGTAGGACCACCCTCTGACAGTTTCAGCGATGCCGGGGCTCCCGCCGGCCCGGCCCGGTGACCCGGCCCAGCCACTCGCGGTATTTCCCGGCGAACGGCTCGGTGTCGCCGGTCAGCGCCGCGTGCAGTTCGGCGGCGGCGCCGGTGGCCGCGGCCACCACGTCGTCCGGATATCCGAACAGGATCCGGTGCTCGGCGAACTCGTCCTCGTCGTCGATCACCACCCCGCCGCCGGCGCGCATCCGGATCACGTCGATGTCCAGGTCGACCACGGTCAGCTCGGTTTCCCCGGTACGCCGCACCGGAGTGATCACGTCACAGTAGATCTCCGACCGGCTGGGCGCGGCCGAGAACATCGCCATCCACCAGGCGTCCCGTGGCACCAGCCGGACCGAGTCCGACTTCGTCCAGGAGACCCGCCGCAGGCCGTAGCTGTAACGCACCATCGTGCCGCGCGGGGTGCCGATCCAGGTGCCGAACTCGTCCTCCCCGAGGAGCTGCCCGGTGACCCGGCGGTGCGGCCGGCCGTCGTACTTGAGGAGAACCAGGTCGACCACGTCCACGCTCGCGACGCTAGCGCAATCCCGCGACCGGGACGCAACGACGACGCAACCGGCCGTGACTCAACCGGCCCGGCCGTTCACCGATTCAACTGTTGCTCGCGGGGCCAACCCCCGCGGTGGGCGGGTCCGGCCGGTGTCCCCTCGGCGGTTCGGGCCCGCCCCGGCGGATCAGGTACGACGGGGAGTCGCGTGAGCACGGATCTCTACATCGGCGTGGACGCGGAGAAGGTCGTCGTCGCCGACCGGCCGGTGCGTACCCGGACCGGCCGCGCCCGCCACCGCCGTACGGGATCAATGATCGAAGCCGTCCCCCGGCCGCCCTCCGGACGTGGTCGCGAGGTGCGCGTGGCCTCCGTCAGCCGTCTCGCCCTCGGGCTTCTCCTCGCCTCCGCGTTCCTCGCCGCCACTGGCCTGACCTGGTGGTTCCCGGCGGCCGTGAGTGCCGGCCTGCTCGCCTGGACGTGGCGCCGGCAGGCCCGTGCGGCCCAGCCCGCCGTTCTCGCCGTCCCCCGTGACGCGGAGTCCCGGGTGTTGTGGACCGAGCCGGAGCGGGACGCGTTCGCGCGGGCGCTCGCGGATTCCCACCGGGTGCGGCGGACCTGGCCGGCGCTGGGTGGCATGGTCGATCCGCTGCTCGCCGACCGTTCGCTGACCCGGTCCCTGGACGAGCTGGCCACGTTGCTGGCCCGGCGTCAGGAGTTGCGGCGGGTGCGGGCCGGCCTGGAGTCGACGCACGACGCCGACATCCCGGCCGACAGTCCGGCGCGGCTGGCCGCGGACACGCAGTGGGATCGTGCGGACGAGCTGTGGCGGGAGACCGGCGCGGCGGCGAACCGGATCCTGCGGGCGATCGACACCGCGGCCCGGGCCGGGGAGGGTTTCATCCGGGAGCAGCAGGTCGCGGCGACCGCGCGGCACGCCGAGCGGGCGCTGGCCCGGGTCGGGGGCGCCCCGATCGCGGACAGCGGACCGGAACTGGCCGACCGGACCCAAGCGGTGATCACCGCGTACCGGGAGCTCGGTCTCTGATTTTTTCCTTCATCAGCATCATCCGTTCAGGTGACTCGCCCCACGCGGGGGACGGGGCTACCTTGTCGGATGACATGTGTTCCCGTGCCCACGCCCGGCAACCTGCCGCCGGCAACCATCAGGCGGCCGGCGGCGTGGGTGTGTCCGATTCAGGCAGCGCGGCGCATGGTGGAGAGCTGACGGGGCACGACCGCGGGCCGGGCCGCCCGGCTCGCCGAGCGCGTGAGCGTCTCCTGCACCTGTTCCGGGTCGGGCAGGGTCCAGTTCGCCTGTCCCGGCGTGATCACCCAGCGGACCGGTCCTTCGACCATCCGGCTCGGTGGCGCCGGGATCCACGACCCCTGCGCGTGGTGCACGACGTCCAGGCGCAGGTCGAGTTCGGCCCGGAGCGGGCAGCCGGGCCGGACCAGGAACATCCAGCGTCCGGCCGCGGTCACCGCGACCGGCCCGGCCAGGCCCGCGTCCCGGTCCGCGGCAGGGCGGCCCAGCACGGCCGGCACCTCCAGCACGTCGAAGGCGTCGCCGGTGGTGAGCAACACGTTGTGCGGTCGATGCCGCCACCACCCGGCCAGCCGGGCCGGATCGGTGGTGGCCGACTCGGCGAGGGAGTCGACGGCCGGGTGGCACCCGGTGATCGGGCAGCCGGGGCGCCCGCAGTCGAACCGTGCGCCGGTCAGGTAGGCACCGGGCGCCACCGCCCAGCCGTGTGCGGCGTAAGCCTGCGCGGCCCGGCGCAGGCGGATCCGATCGAGTCGATCGACGAACGACGGTGGGACGAACGGCTGACGGCTGCTCCACTGCATAGCCCAACTCCCCCGGATTCGAGAGGCCCGGCCGTATCCCAGCGAGACGAACGTCGTTGGGCCGGTCAGATCCACCCTTTGCAACTTGCAAGAAAAACTACGAGCATCGGTGAGCAGGCGATCACACACGCTGTGCGATCTGTGCGCACGTGAGCGGTTCACACTGCAGGTCACCGAGTGGCTCACCGGCGGAACGGCCGCCGGGTGAGTGGGGGAGGCACCGTGGACGAGCTGCCGATCGGCCGCCGCGTCGCCTACTGGCGGGGCAGGCGCAAGATGTCCCAGCAGGTCTTCGCAGACCGGCTGGGCAAGAGCAAGAGCTGGGTCGACAAGGTGGAGCGCGGGGTCCGCCGACTCGACAAGTTCTCCGTTGTGTACGACATCGCCGACGTGCTCCAGGTCGATGTCCAGCTGCTGCTGGGCAAGGAGGTGGAGCGCAAGCCGGAGACGCAGAACTGCATCGACCAGGTGGAGGTCGAGGAGATTCGTGCGGCTCTGGAGCGATATGACCAGATGAGTGCGTTCTTCCAGGCGGTGCCACAATCGCCGCCGCTGGCGGAGATGCACAAAGCGGTCAGCCACGCCTGGCTGACGTACCAGCACGCGAAGTACGGCGCGCTGGCCCGGGCACTGCCCAAGCTGCTGCGCGACGCGCAGGCCGCGGACAGCGCGCATGCCAACAGTGACCAGGCGGCGAAGGCCGCGCACCTGCTCGGGCAGGTCTACCAGATCGCCTCGTCGGCGCTGCGGAAGGTCGGCGAGCACGAGCTCTCCTGGCTCGCCGCGGACCGATCGATCGCGGTCTCCCAGCGGGCCGGCGACCAGCTTCTCGCCGGGCTGGCCAGTTACCGCGTGGGCAGCGCGCTGCTGGCTCTCGGCCGGGTCCGCCCGTCGCTCGAGGTCAACGTCAACATCGCCAACCGCCTGGCGCCCGGGCCGAACCGGCCCGAGGCGGAACAGCTTTCCGTGTACGGGATGCTGCTGCTCAACGGCGCGATGTCCGCCTCCCGGATCGGGGACAGCGCCACCGTCCGCGACCTGCTCAGTGGCGCCGAGCAGGCGGCCATGGAGCTGGGCGGCGACTTCAACCACTACTGGACCTCGTTCGGTCCGACCAACGTGCAGCTGCATCGCTGTGCCACCGCGGTCGAGCTTGGCGACGGCCGTACGGCGGTGGAGGTTCACGACCGCATGGAGAAGGCGGGGTTCCACGCCCTGCTGCCGGAGCGGCGCGCGCACCACTACCTGGACATCGCCCGCGGCTACACACAGATCGGCGACGTGGAGAAGGCCGGCGAGATGCTGTTGGAGGGCGACCGTCTCGCCCCCTCGGAGATCCGCTGCCGCCCGCTCGCCCACGAAGTCCTTTCCGACGTGCTGCGCCGGACGCGGGGCACGCCGCCGGCTCCGATCGCGGAGCTGGCCGAACAGATGGGAGTCGGCGTATGAGAGGGGTTTTATTCCGTCTTCGGGCGGCGGGTGGGGGGTCCGCGCGTGATGACGGGTAACCCCTCACCCGGTGTGCTGTACATCCTCGTGTGCGGTTCACCGATGGCCCGGGACGTCGGAATCCTGGTCGACCTCGCTCAGCGGGACGGCTGGGAGGTCTGCGTGATCACCACCCCGGACGGCCGCAAGTTCGTCGACGTGGCGGCCCTTCAAGCCCAGACCGGACATCTCGTCCGCACCGATTACAAGAGTCCCGGCGACCCGGACGTGCTGCCGCCGGCCGACGCGATGATCGTCGCGCCGGCCACCGTCAACACGGTCAACAAGTGGGCCGCCGGGATCACCGACACGCTGGTCCTCGGCCTGCTCGTCGAGGGCTACGGGTACGGCGTGCCCACCGCCGTCGTGCCGTACACGAACAAGGTGATGGCCCTGCACCCGTCGCTGCACGAGAGCCTGGCCAAGCTGCGTGACTGGGGTGTTCACGTCCTCTACGGCGAGGACGTGTGCCGGTTGGGCGCTCCGGGCCAGACCGACCGCTTCCGCCCGCAGTTCCCGTGGCGTCGCGCGCTGCAGGCGGTGAGCACCCCGATCGCGGCCGCGAGCCGAGTCGAGCCTGGGGCGGTTTCCTAGCCGTATAGAGTTTCCGCTCGTGGACCCTGCCGCTGTACCTACCGTTCGTCAGGTGGTCGACGCGCTCGACGCGCGTTACCCGCACAGCTGGGCGGAGTCCTGGGACCGGGTCGGCCTGGTGCTCGGTGAGTTCGAGCACGCCGTCTCCCGCGTCCTCTGCGTCGTGGACTGCGTTCCGGAAACCGCCGATCAGGCTCTCGCCGTCGGCGCCGACCTGATCGTCGCCCACCACCCGCTGCTGCTCAAGCCGGTGTCCTCACTCGCCCCGGACACGTTCAAGGGGCGCATCGTGCATCAGCTGATCCGTGGCGAGGTCGCCCTCTACACCGCGCACACCAACGCGGACGTCGCGAATCCCGGGGTCTCCGACGCGCTCGCCGCGCGGCTCGGCCTGACCGGGTTGCGCCCGCTGGCGCCGGCCGAGGGTGCCGCCGCCGGTGAGGGCCGTGGCGCGGGCCGCGTCGGTGAGCTGGCCGAGCCGCTCACCCTCCGCGAGCTGACCGCCCTCGCCGCCGAGCGCCTGCCCGCCACCTCCGCCGGGGTCCGCTCCGCGGGAGATCAAGACCGATTTGTCCGTACGGTGGCGGTCTGCGGCGGTGCCGGCGATGCGTTCCTGGCCGACGCCGCTCGCGCCGGAGTCGACGCGTATCTTTGCGCTGACCTGCGACACCACCCCGCCGGTGAGCACCTCGCTAACGGCGGCCCGGCGCTGCTCGACGCCGCGCACTGGGCCACCGAGCGCCCCTGGCTGGACGATGTGGCGGCCTGGCTGCGTGAGCGCTTCCCCGTCGATGTGGTGGTGTCCGACCTGGACACGGATCCCTGGACCGAACATTTCGCATCCGCGCCCTCAACGGCGTACGCGCAGAAGGAGACCCACTCGTGAAGGCCGCCCCGGAAGCCCAGCGCCGCTTGCTCGACCTGCAGGCCGTCGACACCGCGCTGGCCCAGCTCGCGCACCGCCGGAAGAATCTGCCCGAGCTCGCCGAGATCGAGGCGGCGTCCCGGGAGATCTCCGCGCTGGAGGACGAGCGGGTGCGCGCCCAGGTCGCGGTCGACGACCTGGACCGGGACATCTCCCGGTTCGAGAAGGACATCGACCAGGTGCGTCAGCGCAAGGCTAAGGATCAGCAGCAGCTGGACGCGGGCGGTTCGCTGAAGCAGGTCGAGGGCCTGCAGCACGAGCTGGCCACGCTGAACCGGCGGCAGTCCGAGCTGGAGGACGCCGAGCTGGAGCTGATGGAGCAGCGGGAGACCGCGTCCGCGGCGCTGGCCGACGTGCAGAGCCGGATCAGTGCGGCGGTCGAGCGGCGCGCCGACGCCGAGCGCCGGCGTGACGAGACCTCCGCCGAGCTGGGCAAGGAGCAGGAGTTCAAGTCGCAGTCGCGCGGCCCGCTCGCCGCCGACCTGCCGGCCGACCTGGTCACCCTGTACGACAAGATCCGCACCGACACCGGCATGGGTGCCGCGCTGGTCTACGCCGGTCGCTGCGGCGCGTGCCGGATCGAGCTGTACGGTGCCGACCTGAACCGGGTGAAGTCCGCCCCGGCCGACGAGGTGGTGCGCTGTGAGGAGTGCCGCCGGATCATGGTCCGTACGTCGGAGTCGGGTCTATGAGCGGTGACCTGCGGGTCGTCGTCGAGGCGGACGGCGGCTCGCGGGGCAATCCCGGCCCGGCCGGTTACGGCGCGGTCGTCCTGGACACCCACGGCGAGGTCCTGCTGGAGCGCTACGCCGCGCTGGGCACGACCACGAACAACGTCGCGGAGTACTCGGGGTTGATCGCCGGCCTGCGCGCGGCCGCCGAACTGAACGCCACCCGGGTCGACGTCCGGATGGACTCCAAGCTGGTCATCGAGCAGATGTCCGGTCGCTGGCAGATCAAGAACCCGGGTCTGCGCCCGCTCGCCGCCGAGGCGGCCGGGCTGGTCGCCAAGTTCCAGGCGGTCACCTTCGACTGGATCCCGCGCGAGCGCAACACCGCTGCCGACGCCCTGGCCAACCGGGCCATGGACGAGGCCGCCGGCAAGATCCCGAAGGACGCGCCGCTGCCGGAGACCTCGGTGCCGGAGGCGTCGGTGCCTAAGCCCCGTTCGTGGGCGCCCCCGTCGCTGGAGAACGCGACCCGGCTGGTCCTGGTCCGGCACGGCGCGACGGCGATGACCGCGCAGGGCCGTTACTCGGGCCGGGGCGATGTGCCGCTCACCGACGAGGGGGAGGCCCAGGCGATGGCGGCGGCCGGTCGCGTGGCCGGCCTGTCCCGGGACGTCGGCGCCGTGCTGGCCTCGCCGCTGGGCCGCTGCGTGCGGACCGCCGAGCTGATCGCCGCCGAGGTCGGTGGCGTGCCCGTGACGATCATGGACGACCTGATCGAGTGCGACTTCGGGCTCTGGGAGGGCAAGACCTTCGCCGAGGTGCAGGAGGGCTGGCCGCGCGAGATGGCGGCGTGGCTGGAGTCGACGAGTGTGGCGCCGCCGCAGGGGGAGTCGTTCCAGGCGGTCGCCAAGCGGGTGCGCGGGGCGATGGCGAAGATCCTCTCGGCGTACCCGGGTCAGGTCGTCGTGGTCGTCTCGCACGTCTCGCCGATCAAGCTGATCCTCCGTGATGCGCTCGCGGCCGGTGATGCGTTCCTGCATCGGCTCTTTCTGGACGCGGCGGGCGTTTCCACCATGGACATCTGGCCTGATGGCAACATCGCCGTCCGATCCGTGAACGAGACGGCCCATCTTCG
Organism: Actinoplanes sp. NPDC020271; assembly: GCF_044388125.1. Lineage (NCBI taxonomy): Bacteria > Bacillati > Actinomycetota > Actinomycetes > Micromonosporales > Micromonosporaceae > Actinoplanes > Actinoplanes sp. NPDC020271. Next base: position 647,851 of record NZ_JBIRWQ010000001.1, on the reverse strand, counting down.
ATAAGAGATATTGACCCCCTTGGTGCGAGACGTTTAGTTTCCTCGATCAGGAAACGTTCTTAACCGTTTCGCCTTGGGGGGCTCATGAAGGGTTTCACCCGCAGTCTGGTCGCCGCTGGAGCGGCTGCGGCGGTTCTCGTGGCCGCCGCGCCCGCTCCCGCCTCCGCTGCTGAAAAATACGTCAAAGTCGGGTACTTCACGCAGTGGGGCATCTACGGCCGCGACTTCCAGCTGGCGAAGGTCCAGAAGTCCGGCGCCGCCGCCCGGCTCACCCACCTCAACTACGCGTTCGGCCCGGTCACCGCGGACGGCGTCTGCGCCTCCGCCGACCCGTGGGCCGACTGGCAGACCCCGTTCTCCGACGCCGGCAGCGTCGACGGCGTCGGGGACGTCGCCGGTCAGCCGATCTCCGGCAACCTCAACCAGCTCGCCGAACTCAAGAAGAAGAACCCGAAGCTGCGGGTGCTGATCTCGCTCGGCGGCTGGAGCGGCTCGGCATACTTCTCCGACGCGGCCCTGACCGACGCCTCCCGCAAGAAACTCGTCACGTCCTGCCTGGACCTGTGGATCAAGGGCAATCTGCCCGGCCTCACCGCGGGCGTCGCCGCCGGCATCTTCGACGGCGTCGACCTGGACTGGGAATGGCCCGGCTCGGACGGCAACACCGGCAACGTGATCCGCCCCGAGGACAAACAGAACTTCACCCTCCTCGCCGCCGAGTTCCGCGCCCGGCTCGACGAACTCGGCCGCAGCACCCGCCGCCACTACGACCTGACCGCGTTCCTTCCCGCCGCCCCGGCCAAGATCGCCGCAGGCTTCGAGGCGAACAAGATCTTCAAGTACCTCGACTTCGGCACCCTCCAGGGCTACGACTACCACGGCACCTGGGAGGCCCGGACCAACCAGCAGTCCGCGATCCGCGTCCCGGCCGGCGCCCCCGACAACCCCGACTTCTCGGTCGAGAACACGGTCAACGCCTGGCTCGCCGGCGGTGCCCCGCGCCGCGAACTGGTGCTCGGCGTCCCGTACTACGGCCAGGGCTGGACCGGCGTCACCGGCACCGGCAACGGCCTCTTCCAGCCCGCCACCGGCCCCGCCCCCGGCGTGTTCGCGGCCGGCACCGAGGACTGGAAAACCCTCAAAACCCTTCCGGCGCGGGGCTACACCGTGCACCGGGACCTGCGGAACGGTCACGCCTGGCTCTTCAACGGCAACACCTTCTGGACGTACGACGACCCGGCCGTCCTCCTGCAGAAAACCCTCTACATCCGGAGCCGCGGTCTCGGCGGCGCCATGATGTGGTCCCTCGACGGCGACGACGAGAACGCCACCCTCACCAAGAGCATCGCCGCCGGCCTCCACTGACCGCTCCCCGTGCCCGGCCCCGATGTGGGCCGGGCACGTCGTATGCTCGTGGTCATGGGGAAACGGCCCGAGCCGGGGTCATCGCGGTGGTGCCGCCCGGCGTACGGGCCGGCTCGGCCTCCGCGCCGGAGCTCGGGCGTTCTCCGGGAGTCCCGCTCGCTCGCGGCGACCGTCCGTGACGACGAAGCCGCCCCCGGATTCCCCGCCACCCGATCCGCCTGCGACCCTGCGCGTGGCATCCCGGCCCGTCCGGGCCTAGTTTGGTGACATGGCCACTACGGTTCTACGCGTCCGGCTTGTCGGCGGCGATCGGATGGACATCTCGTACGACCACGCCGACATCTCCGGCGAGGACCAGTTGGTGGAGCACGTGATCGCGACGTTGGCGCAGGATTCCGGGGTTCTCCGGGCCCGGCACGGCGATCGGCTCGTCGTCCTCTACGGCCGGGGTGTCGCCGCGATCGAGGTCGCACCTCGCGGTGCCGTCCTGTGATGACGTCCTGTTGATGGGCCCGCAGCGGCCGGATTCCGTGCTGAGAGGAGAGCAGCACGATGTGCGGTTCTGAGTCGTCGTTCGCGCCGGACGACGAGTTGCGGGCTCCGCTGACCGCACTCATGGTGTCGCTCGCCGAGCTGCCGGACGACGATCCGGCCGTCGACGAGCTTCTCGCCGCGATAGCGGCGTCAGCCGCCGGGACGATCGCCGGAGTCGTCTATGCGTCCATCACGGCCTGGCGAGGCGCTGGTTTCACGACCGTCGCGGCCAGCAGCGACCTGGCTCGGGCGGTGGACGATGCGCAGCATGCCGAGGAAGCCGGTCCCTGTGTGCAGGCCGCGCGGACCGGCAAGCCGGTGAACGTGCCGGACATCGCCGCGACGATGGCCTGGCCGGGGTTCTACCGGCAGGCCACTGCTCTGGGGCTGCGGGCCTCGGTCTCGGTGCCGTTGTTCGCCGGCGGGGGCGTCCCCGTGGGTGTGCTGAACCTGTACGGGCGTGAGCCGTCGGCGCTGTCCGCTCTGCTGGCCGGGGTGCACGCCGTTTTCGCTGCCGAGCAGATCCCGGGCAGCGCGCTCGACGCCTGTGACGATGCCGGTACCCGGCAGTTGCTCGTCGGGCTGGGGTTGGCGTTGCAGGCCCGGGTGACGATTCAGCGGGCCCTCGGGGTCCTGATGGCGTGGGACGGCAGCGACGCCGCCGAGGCGCGCCGCATGTTGCAGGAACGGGCCACCGCCCGGTCGGCCGTGTTGTCCGTGGCGGCGACGGAGGTGCTTGCCGCGGTGATGCCTGCTCCTGGCTCCGGAGTGCAGGTCACGACGGCGCCGGCCGTCGGCGGCACGATGCTGGTCGCGCTGACCGGCGAGGTGGCGGCGCCCCTCGACATCGACGTTCTGACCCGGCTGACCGCTCTCCTCGACGAGCCGGCACGGGTATGGAAGCTGGACCTGACCGGGCTGCGTTTCTGCGACCTCGCGGGTCTCCGCGTCCTGGTCGACCTGCAGGAACGCGCCGCCGCCGCCGGCCGCACGGTCCGCGTGGTCGCGGCCTCCGGCGCCGTGCGCCTGCTGATGGAAGTCACCGGCACAGCGTGGCTCCTCGGCTATCCCCCGGCGTCGACGAACGGGAACGACGAGCCGGGGTGACTCGGTATCGGCTGGCGCAGCAGGATCCGGGTTCCCTGCGGCGTGCTGGTGACCTGGGCGTCAGGGCAGATGCGGCGGATCAACCACAGGCCGGCGTGGCGCATGTCGGCGGGTTGAGGGGTGTTCGTGCCGTTCCAGCTGCCCATCTCCAGGCCGGGGCCGTCGTCACTGACCTCGCACCACAGGTTTCCCCGATGACGCCACAGCCACAGCCGGCCGCCACCGGCGTGCTCTTCGGCGTTCACGGCGGCCTCGTGGACGGCGAGCAGGAACGCGTCGGCTGCCGAACCGGACAGACCGGCGCCGGTGATCTGCTGCCGGACCAGTGTGCGGAGCACGGTCAGGGTGTCGGTGGTGATGCGGTGGATCAACTGGATCGGCTTGTCGGTGACGAAGTGCCGGGTGACGGGCACGCCGGCCACGACTTGGTCGGCGACGGTGCTCAGGCCCTCACCGATCCGGGCCGCGTGGCGGCGCATCTCGTCCAGAGCGGTGTCGACGCCGATGCCGAGCGACTCGGCCAGGATGCCCCGGGCCCGCTCGATGGCGACGCGGCCGTTCAGCAGCCGCTGTGACTGCGCCGCCAGCACCGTGCGATATCTCTGATCGTGCTGCATCAGCAGCCCCGCGGCGGCGATGTTCGCCAGCGACCGCGTCAGGCCCAGTTGCTCGGGGGTGAGCCATCCGGCACGGTGCCGGAGCACGTTGAACACCCCGATGACCTCTCCGCGCACCCGCATCGGCACCGCGGTCACCGACCGGAATCCGCCTTCGCGGGCCTGCCGGGCGAAGGCGGCCCACCGGGGATCGGGAACGTCCAGGTCGGCGTCGGACACCGGCAGCCCGGTGGCGAAGCTCCAGTTGCCGGGCGTGTGGGAGGCCTCGAGCAGGTCGATCCACGTGGCGTACTCCGGTGCGGCCGCCAGCAGGCGGAGCGTGCCACGGCTGTCGGCCAGCATGATTGCCGCCACCTGCGCGCCGACCAGCTCGACACACCGGTTCGTCAGTTTCTCCAGCAGCCCGTCCACGTCGAGGTCGGTGACGAGGGCATCGGACAATTCCACCAACAGATCCAGCGTCGCCGGACCCTGCGCTGCGCTCACCGGTAGTCACCTGTCTTCATCGTCGGCCAGGGTGTCGAACCTCAAGCGCCGCGCGACCACGTCCGCAGCAAGTTCGTCGAGATCACGCCCGGCGGCGAAGGCATGCGCGCGCAGCCGCGCCAACGCCTCCTCCACCGGAACTCCGAGTTGCACACTGATCATGCCGGTTGCCTGGTGCACGGCGGCTCGGTGGAGCCGGGGGTCGCCGGCACCGCCGTACTGTGGCGGGTCGTCGCTGTCCTCGTGCGCCGCCGTCTCGGCCAGGATGAGCTCGATGACCGCCCCGGCGAGCACCCGGGCGTAGGCCAGGCTCGAGGCGGGCAGCTCCCCCGGCGTGTCGCGGTACAGATCCAGGACGCCCATGCCGGTCGCGCCGATTCCCAGGGGCAGGGCGAAGATCGCCTGCGCTCCGGCCATGAGGGCGGCCGGCGTGAATGCCGGCCACCGTTCGAACCACGTCGGCTCACGTAGATCATCGGCCAGGACCGGGGCCGCCGCCGCATACGCGTCACGGCAGGGTCCCTCGCCGAGCAGGAACTGCAGTTGCTCCACCCGGGCGCTCACCGGGTCACTGGCGTAGCGCACCTGCTGGGTCTGCGGAGTCATCATGGTCACGCCGACCCCGCCGATGCCGGGAAGGTCGGTCAGGCACGCGCGGCACAAGCCGTCGATGTCCGGACCGTACGCCGCCACCAGTTGCTCCACCTGCAACCGGTGTCCGGCGTCATCCACATCGATCACGGCATACCCCGGACACACGTAGACACCGGGAGGTAACCATGACCAGACCTCCGACCCCTGCCGGGTGAGCTGTGGCTCGGCTTCGGACCCGGCGTCGTTTTCGCCGGCATCCCATCGGGCCACCCACCGGGTTCGGCAGATTCGTCTACAGACTACGCCTACCACGGAGGCCGGCCCGCCGGTGCTCCGCGCCCGTCACTGATCAGATTCGTTGCGGCCTTGCCGGCCGCCGAGTGCGGGCGGCCTCGGCTCGTGAGAGGGTCGAGGCGCCCGCGAGCGTGATGTGCGGTGGGCCACGACGGTGAGGATTCACGACCATGTCATCGCTTTCCTCCGAACGCCTCGCGGCGGTCTTCGTCGAGATCGCCGACACCCTCGTGGCCGAGTTCGACGTTCTGGAGTTCCTGACCATGCTGGCCGACCGGGCCGCCACTCTCGTGGACGCGGCCGCGGTGGGGGTGTTGCTGGCCGATCAGAGCGGTGAGATGACGTTGCTGGCGGCATCCGACGAGAGCGCCCGCCTGGTGGAGGTCTTCCAGGTGCAGAACCGGGAGGGGCCGTGTCTCGAGGCGTTCCGTACCGGCCTGCCGGTCGTCAACGTCGATCTGCTCGAGGCCGCGGATCTCTGGCCGATGTTCGCACCGCACGCCGCCACAGCCGGCTTCCGTTCCGTGCATGCCTTCCCGTTGCGGCTGCGCTCCGACGTCATCGGCGCGCTCAACGTCTTCGGCGCCCGCCCCGGCGGCACCTTCACCGCGCCCGACGTGGCCGTCATGCAGGCCCTGGCCGACATCGCCACGATCGGGTTGCTCCAGCAGCGCACCATCCACCGCGGCGAGGTGCTGGCGGGCCAGTTGCAGGACGCACTGGACAGCCGGGTCGTGATCGAGCAGGCCAAGGGGGTCATCGCGCAGGCCCGCGGGGTCAGCGTCGACGAGGCGTTCGCCGCGATCCGCGTGTACGCGCGCAGCCGCAACCTACGCCTGGTGGAAGTCGCCCGGGCCGTGGTCGCCAGCCGATCCGGCGTTCCTGACCTGATGGGTCCGCCACCGGGAAGCCGGCCGTGACGCCCCGCGGCTGAGCAGCGCGGCGAAGGCGACCCGGTTGGTCCCGTCGTCGGCGTCACGACCAGGATCGTCCCCGCCGGTTCGGTCCAGGGCCCGGCGGATCGCGATCCGTTCCGTCCAGGCCGCCACGCGGGTGCCGGCGCCGGTGTGGAACCGGGCCATCCACCACACCTCGACGAACGTGCCCTGAACGACCGCGCGCACGTCCTCGTCGCGGCAGAGCATCCGGCAGGCCACCTGAGTCACCGGGCGGCACAGCGCCTCGTAGAGAGCTACGAACGCCCGCCGGTCCCGGCGTGCCACCCGGTCGACCAGCATGCACAGATCAACGGCGACGGGAACAGGATCCACGTGAACGGCCCTCCACTGGCGACGGGATACCGTCCCGCCGGGGGCCGGAGCGGGCGATGAAAGTTCGTTCGCACGGTATCCACGACAGGGTCACGTGACTATGCCTCCGGCGCGGGATCACCCGATCGGCGTGGCCCGTGCGAAAAGTTGAAACCGAGCCAGGCGATCAGGGTCGGGTTGACGTACCGTTGAGCCATTGGCGATGCCCGTCGTCGCCGTCCGCTGCTCCAGACCTCGGCAGCGCGCCGTCCCGCCGCGCGCCCTGGAGCCGTTGTGATCGTTGATCGTCCCCCTGTTGTCGCGAGTCCCGGTCGTGACCTGGTCAGCATGATCGAGCGGCGATGACCGAGGGCAAGGCGCTGCGGGCTCGCTGGGCGCAGCCGCCCTTCCTGGTCACCACCGCGACCGGTGGCCGCGGCATCTCGGTGGGCGTCACCGCCGACGCGAGCACCTCGGTGATCGAGATGACGGTGCACGGCCAGTGGTCACCGGCCCTCGGTGATCAGGTGACCGCCATGCTGCAGCTGTGCGTGGCCGGGCCGGCGGCGACAATCATCGTCGATCTTCATGACCTGACCGATCGGCACGGGGTCAGCCGTAAGTTCTGGATGACGGCGGTGCGTGCGGCACGTCTGCGGCCGATGCCCGTCCAGGTGGTGTTGTGCCTGCCGGCCACGACCATGCTGGGCTACCGGTTACGCCATCACGACGTGCATCGGCCATCGATATTCGAGACCCTGCCGGATGCCCGCCGGGCAACCTCGGCGCGTCTGCCGCACGACAACCGGCTGCAGATCCGGCTGGCCCCGGAGCCGATCTCGGTGCCGGCCGCCCGCGGTCTGGTCATCCAGGCCTGTGATGACTGGCAGCTCTCCCGGCTGCGCCGCGACGCCGGCCTGATCATGTCCGAGCTGGCGTCCAACGCGGTGCAGCACGCCTGCACCGATCTGGTGGTCACCGTGTCCCGCCGTGACCGGCGGCTCCACCTGGCTGTCCGCGACGCCGACACACGCTATCCACGGGTGCGCCCCTCCGCTCGCGACGGCCGGGAGAGCGGGCTGAAGGAGGGCGGCCGGGGACTGCTGCTGGTTCACGCCACCGCCGACGCATGGGGAGCGCTGCCCGCCCGCGGCGGCAAGGTCGTCTGGGCCACCCTGTCGTCACCGGCTCTCCGGGAGCACCGACCGGGATGAACGAGCCTCACCGTTCCCCGCCGGGGAGCCCATGACGGGGACGGCACCGACGGCCCGATCCCGGTCGGCCCGGTGTGAAGCCGTTCGGCGCACCGCCCGGCCCGCTCGGCGCACGTTGATCGCCTGGGGAGTGGCTGTCTCGTTAGCGTGACGGAAACCGCACACGCTGTTGAGGGAGGCGGATCATGGCAGAGCCGGAATCCCCACCACGTACCGATAGAAGCCCCTGGAACTGGCTGCTCCTGGTGCCGATCGTGGTGCCGCTGCTAACGTTCCTCTACAACTATGACGAGCCGCGGCTCGGTGGCTTTCCGCTCTTCTACTGGCTGCAGTTCGCCTTCATCCTGCTCGGCGTCGGCACCACCTCGCTGGTGTATCGGATGACGAAGAAGCGGGGCCGGTCATGAGCGAGCTTGCGAGCGAATCCTTGGGTTCAGCCGAAAACTCAGGGCGACGCCGGAGCGCAGCGGAGGTGGCGTCATGAGCGGGCACGTCACTGAGATCGTCGTTTTCACGGTGCTGTTCCTGCTGGTCAGCGGGATGGGTTTCGTGGCCGCCCGGTGGCGGGCGCCGCAGGACATGGCGCATCTGGACGAGTGGGGGCTGGGCGGGCGCAGTTTCGGTGGGTGGATCACCTGGTTCCTGGTCGGCGGGGACCTCTACACGGCGTACACGTTCGTCGCCGTCCCCGCGCTGATCTTCGGGGCCGGGGCGGCCGGGTTCTTCGCCGTGCCGTACACCGTGGTGATCTATCCGCTGTTCTTCCTGATCCTGATCCGGCTCTGGTCGGTGTCGCACCGGCACGGATTCGTCACGCCGGCCGACTTCGTGCGGACCCGGTACGACTCGCCGACGCTCGCCCTGCTGATCGCGATCACCGGCATCGTGGCGACGATGCCGTACATCGCTCTGCAGCTCGTCGGGATCGAGGCGGTGCTCAAGACGATGGGCGTGACCGGGGACAGTGCGATCGCCCGGCATCTGCCGATCATCATCGCGTTCGCGATCCTGGCGGCCTACACCTATCAGTCCGGGCTGCGGGCGCCGGCGCTGATCGCGTTCGTCAAGGACACCCTCATCTATATCGTGATCGCGGTGGCGGTGCTCTACCTGCCGTACAAACTCGGGGGTTGGGGTGCGATCTTCGACGCCGCGGACAAGAAGTTCCAGGCGTCGGCCGCGCCCGGCGACGGGATCCTGCTGAACGCCAACAATCAGGTGCAGTACTTCACGCTGGCGCTCGGCTCGGCGCTGGCGCTCTTCCTCTACCCGCACAGCATCACCGGCGTGCTGGCCGGCAAGAACCGTAACGTGATCAAACGGAACATGTCGGCGCTGCCGGCGTACAGCTTCCTGCTGGGCCTGATCGCGCTGCTCGGCTACATGGCGATCGCGGCCGGTGTGAAGCCGCTGCCCGGGGCGAAAGCCGGCAGCGTGGACAGCAACACGGTGGTGCCGCTGCTGTTCGACCTGCACTTTCCGGCCTGGTTCGCCGGGGTGGCGTTCGCCGCGATCGGGATCGGCGCGCTGGTCCCGGCCGCGATCATGTCGATCGCCGCGGCGAACCTGTTCACCCGCAACATCTACAAGGAGTACCTGCGCAAGGACGCGACCCCGGCCCAGGAGGCGAGCGTCGCGAAGATCACCTCGCTGGTCGTCAAGATCGGCGCGGTGGCGTTCATCGTCTTCCTCGACCCGCAGTTCTCCATCGACCTGCAGCTCATCGGCGGGGTGATCATCCTGCAGACGGCACCGTCGGTGATCCTCGGCCTCTACGGCCGCTGGCTGCACCGCGGTGCGCTGATCGCCGGCTGGGCGGCCGGCATGGTGCTGGCGTTCTGGATGCTGTGGCAGATCCCGAACGCCGCGACCGGCCGCAAGCACTTCGGCGGCTCGGCGTTCGCGCTCTCCGAGTTCGGCCTCGACACCAAGAAGACGATCTACGTCGGGTTCGTGGCGGTGCTGGTCAACCTGATCGTCGCGGTGCTGGTCACCTGGTGGCTGCGAGTCATGAAGGTCGCCCCCGGCGAGGACGGGACGACGCCGAGCGACTACTTCGCCGACGAAGGCGACCCGAGGATCGAGCGGGAACGGGCCACCACGGTCGGCACGGTCTCCTCCACCTGACCGAAATCAACCACGATTTTCCCGTACGTCGTGAGCACGCCCGCCGCGAGTCCGGCGGGCGTGCCCCGGCCTTGCGGTGGTGGCGCGCTCACGGCGTACCCACATCGGGTTCGGATCTTGGATCGGGTTTTGCTTTTATTGCGGACCTTGCGGTCCGTTGCGAACCTTGCCCCCGTTCGACCCATCTTCGGTAGCGTCTGCCCTGTTCCGAGGGTTCTTCGCATCCGAATCGCTGGGGAGGTCCGCGTTGCCGGCGCAGATGACGCTGACGCAGCAGTTCGCCGCCGAGTACGCCAAGGGCGCGGTGCCCGGCATGCTGAAGGCGATCCGGACCATCAAACGCGCCAACAACGGCATCCTCATGGGTGCGCTCGCCGCCAGCTACCTGCACCAGGGGCACTACCTGGTGAGCCTCGGCGCCGGACTCTTCGCCTGGATCGTCCCGGCCGTTTTTGATCTGGCCATGGTCTCCATGCTGACGATCAGCCAGACCGCCGGGATGGCCCAGGACGCGCAGAAAGCCGCCCTCAAAGTCCTCGTCGTGGTCGTCTCCATCTCCGCCGCCGTGAACTTCGCCGCGCCCGGCCCGCTCGGCCTGCGGATCATCTTCTCCCTGGTGGTCGGCCTGGTCGCGGGCGTCGAATGGGTCGCCGCGAAGATCCGCCCGGACTTCGCCGCGATCGAGGCCCGCGAGGTCGAGGCGACCGCCGAGGTCCGCCCGGCCCGCCGCCTCGACCCGGAGGTCGCCCGGCAGCGAGCGGCGAAAGCAGCCCTCACCCGGCGCGCCAACCAGGCGGCGAAGGTGGCTGAGGACGCGGCCCGGTCACGCGGGGCCAAGGCCGCCGAAAAGGCGCGGGCGCGCGCGGCGAAGGACGTGCTGGAGCAGGCCGAGCTCGAGGGCTTCTTCGCGGCGCAGCAGCCGTACCAGCCGAGCTACCCCGAGGTGACCCAGCCGGTCCGCGTCCGGCAGTGATCCACTCCGCCGTTCGGCACCGGGTGACCCTCATCCGGCCCGCGGGGCCTCCGCTCGGCGACCCAGCCGGTGAGGTCGGGCGCCTCCACCCGGTGATCCGGCCTGGGCGAGGCCGAGCGCCCCCGCCCGGTGACCCGGCCGGTGGGGCGGGGCTCTCGGTATGCGGCATCCGCCCCGGTGAGAGGGCGGCGGACGAGCCGGCCTGTACGCCGGATTCTGTGGCCGGGGCGTGTACCCCGGTGGCGGCCATCCATCTCGGCCTGCCGTTGCCGGCAGGCTCATGCGGCCTACCCGCAGGATCAGGCGAGCAGCCCTCGAACCCTGCGCCGGCCGTGACCTCGCGGTCGCGGCCTTGCTTGGCCTTGCTCCGGGTGGGGTTTACCGAGCCACCCCGGTCACCCGGGGTGCTGGTGAGCTCTTACCTCACCGTTTCACCCTTACCGGCTCACGCCGGCGGTCTGTTCTCTGTGGCACTTTCCCGCGGGTCGCCCCGGGTTGCCGTTAACAACCACCCTGCTCTGCGGAGTCCGGACGTTCCTCGGCGATGCCTTTCGGCACCGACGCGGCCGCCCAGCCGACTCGTCCGTCGCGACCCCATTCTACGTGCCGCCCCGCGGGGGCCTCGCGGCCCGGTGGCGATCCGGATCTTGTGGCGTTCGCCCTGAACCTCGTTACCCCGGCTGACGCGGCCCGGCTGGGCGCTTATGGCTTGTCCGCCGCCGTGAAAGACCCTGGGAGCCGGCCGAGGCGGCGCGGCTGCGCGCGAGGGGTGTGCCGGTCGGCGGGTAGGGCTTCTCGCGGCCGGCCGGGACAGCGCTGGATGTGGGGGTGTGAGGGAGCGGGCGCGGGTGAGCAGCGGGGCGCGGCCAGGGGTGGGAAGGGAGCGGTGTGACGTCGGCGGGAAGCAGGCGACCGGGGGCGGGCTGAGGCCGTAAGGTCGCTCGCATCATGGATCTTTCGCACATCTTGTTGCTGGTGGTGGCCGGGGTCGCGGCCGGTGGCGTGAATGCGATCGCCGGTGGGGGATCGCTGATCACGTTTCCGGGTCTGATCGCGGCCGGGTTGCCGTCCGTGGATGCGAACGTGACGAATTCCGTCTCGGTCTTCCCGGGGTATGTGTCGAGTGTCGCCGGGAGCCGGGCCGATCTTGCCGGGCAGGGCGGCCGGGTGCGGTCGGTGGTGCCGGCCGCGGTGGCGGGCAGCGTCGGCGGGTGTGTGCTGCTGCTCGTCACGCCGGGGCGGGTGTTCGAGGTGATCGTGCCGTTCCTGGTGCTGGGGGCGGCGGCGACGCTGGCGTTCCAGGAGCGGCTGCGCGGCCTGGTCGGGCACCCGCGGGCGATGTCACCGCGCCGGGCGGCGGTCACCCTGCAGGTGGTGGTGTTCGTGGGGGCGATCTACGGCGGGTATTTCGGTGCGGCGCTCGGCGTCATGTATGTCGCGGCCCTGGCCCTGGTCCTGGACGAGCCGTTGAAGCGGATCAACGCGTTGAAGAACGTGTTGTCGGCGACGGTGGGCCTGGTGACGGTGCTGGTGTTCGCGTTCTTCGCGGACGTGCACTGGGCGGCGGTGGCGACGCTGGCGCCGGCCACGATCGTCGGCGGTTATGCGGGGGCGCGGGTGGCGCGACGGCTGCCGGCCCGGGTGTTGAAGTACCTCATCGTCACGTTCGGGACGGCCATCGGTCTGCTGCTGCTGTACCGGGCGTTCCGCTAGTCCGATTCCGGTCGCGCGCGAGAGCGATGATCTTCGCTACCCAGGCGGGTCCGGCATCAAACGGGCCCGCAATCACGACGTACGCGAAAAAGGGTTTTGCGGGCTTTGAATCGTCGTCATCAGGACCTCCAAGGCTTCCTCTTCGTCCAGGTCGTGCAGGCTTTTGCAGTCGGCCGCACGCAGCGGGGCGGGTGTCGGAACGGAATCCAGGCGCAGGACCGTGAGAGCGGTCGTGATCGGCACCTGGGACCAGTCCGATTCGGATGCCCGGTGCTCGGCGGAGACGAGAACGATCACTCGATCGGAGCCGGAAAGCGCGAGGGCTAGCCGATCGGCGAAGTCGACCCCGGCCGGCAGCATTTCCACCGCATGACCCGCGGCCTGCAGTGATTCGTTGATCCACTGTGCCCAGACGGTGTCCGCGGGGGCGTGGGAGACGAGTACCGGCACGTCTCCAGCATGCCGTAACTTATTCCACATTGGGCATAGGGCGTCGACGGACATCACTCGGATGGTGTGACATTGTCATCCGTTGACGTGCAAGTTGCACAACTCTTAGTGTCGAACCCGTAACGCCGGGTGGACCCTTGCGCAAAACAGGGGTGTCCTTGGCGGACGGGGAGCACATAACAGCAACGGAGTCGAGGAGCGCTCGATGACTGTCGCGATCGGGATCAACGGCCTCGGACGCATCGGTCGCAGTCTGACCAGGATCGTCGCCGCCGCGCCCAATCCGGGCATCTCGATCGTCGCGGTGAATGACATCGCGTCCACCGAGAAACTGGCATACGGCTTACGCCGCGACAGCATCCGGGGCTCGTTCCCGGGCACGGTGACCACCCGCGGCGACTACCTGGTGGTCAACGACCACGCCATCCGCACCTACCGCCACGAGCGGCCGGAACGCATCCCGTGGGCCGACCAGGGGGTGGAGGTGGTGATCGAGGCGACCGGCCGGTTCCGGGCCGGCGGCACGGCCCGCACCCACATCTCCCACGGGGGCGCCCGCAAGGTGGTGATCAGTGCCTCGGCCGACGACCCGGACGCGTTCCTGGTGATGGGGGCCAACCACACCAGCTACGACCCGGGCGTGCACGACGTGGTCTCGCCGGCCTCCTGCGGGGTGAACGCGCTGACCGTGATGGCCAAGGTGCTGCTCGACCGGTTCGGGCTGGGCTCGGTGAACACGTCGGTGATGCTGGCCACCCAGGGCTGGGGCCGGGTGCAGGATTCGCTGATCGGCGCCTCACGCGACGACCCGCGGCTGGGCCGGGCGACCGGGGAGAGCATCATCCCGCACAACCACGTGGTCGGTGACCTGGTGCGGGTGGCGCTGCCGGAGATCGGCGAGATGCGCTACAGCTACTACTGCGTGCCCACGCCGATCGGGTCGCTGGCCGAGTTGTCCGGCCAGACCGGGCGTCCGGTCTCGGTCGAGGAGGTCAACCGGGCGATGGCGGAGGCCGCGGCCGGGCCGCTGCGCGGCATCCTGGCGTACGACCCGGACCCGACCGTCTCCATCGACGTCAAGAACAATCCGGCGTCGTGCCTGTTCGACCCGTCGGGAACGCAGACCACCGCGGACGGCGGGGTGAAGGTGCGCGGCTGGTTCGACAACGAGTGGGGCTTCTCGAACCGATTACTCGATCTCGCGCGGCTGATCGGTGAACGGTTACCGGTTCCGACCGGCCGGGTCAGCTGGAGCGTCGCATAGGTTGGACCGCGTGATCAATCTTGCGGACGTGGAAGACGCGGCCCGGCGCATCGAGGGCCGGGTGCGGCGCACCCCGCTGGTCGAGGTCGAGCCCGGCCGGTGGTTCAAGCTGGAGTACCTGCAGCACGCCGGCTCGTTCAAGACCCGCGGCATGATGAACAAGATCCTCAGCAGTACGGTGCCGGCGGCGGGCGTCGTCGCGGCCTCCGGCGGCAACGCGGGGCTGGCGGCGGCGTACGCGGCCCGGGAGCTGGGCGTGCCGGCCGAGGTGTTCGTGCCGGTGACCGCCCCGGCGGTGAAGGTGACCAAGCTCGCCGAGCTGGGTGCGAAGGTCGTCCAGGCCGGGAACGAGTACGCGGAGGCCTACGCGGCGGCGCAGGAACGCACCGACGCGCTCTTCGTCCACGCCTACGACGATCCGGCGATGGTTGCCGGCAACGGCACGACAGGTCTGGAGATTTCCGGGGTCTCGGACACGGTGCTCGTCGCCGTGGGTGGCGGAGGCCTGGTCGCGGGCCTGGTCGCCGCGCTGCGGGACCGTGCCCGGATTGTCGCGGTGGAGCCGGTCGACTCTCAGGCGCTGCACGCGGCACTGAAAGCCGGAAAACCGATAGATGTCCGAGTTTCGGGGGTGGCGGCCGACTCCCTGGGAGCGCGACGAGTCGGCGACATCGCCTTCGCACTCGCCACCGACGCCAAGATCGACTCAATCCTGGTCGACGACGACGCGATCATCCACGCCCGCCGCAAACTCTGGGACGACTACCGCATCGTCGTCGAGCACGGCACCGCCGCCGCCTACGCCGCGCTGATCTCCGGCGCCTACCGCCCGGCGCCCGGCGAACGCGTCACCACCCTGCTCTGCGGCGCCAACACCAATCCCGCCGATCTGGGCTGATCTCCGGCAAGAAGAGGGCAGGCTCAGGGATGTGGCCGACGAGATCCAGTCAGTGCATCAGTTCCGGCGCTTCGCCCTCGCCGTCTGCGCGATCGGCGTCGTCATCCAGCTCGGGCTGACCGCGTACTACCTGGGCATGGGCCACAAGGCGGCGCCCCACCACCTCCCGGTCGGCCTGGTCGCGGACGCCGAGCAGCGCGCCCAGGTCGTCGCCATGCTGGAGGACGGCGGCCGGTTCGAGGTGGGCGACTTCGCCTCGGCGGACGCGCTGACCGTCGCGATCAGAAGACGCGAGGTGTACGGCGGAGTCGACCTCAGTGGCGACGCCCCGCACCTCTACGTGGCCGGAGCCGCCGGCCCGGCCGCCGCGACCCTGCTGCGCAGCACGTACACGTCGGTGATCCAGCAGCGGACCGCCGGCAAGGTGACCACGCTGGCCCAGTCGCACGACGACATCCCGGTCGCGACTGTCCAGGCGTTGATCACCCCGCCGCAGGTGACGGACGTGGTGCCGTTGCCGAGCGACGACGTCAACGGGGTGTCGCTGGGCTTCCTCACCCAGGCGCTGTCGCTGGGCGGGACGATCGCGTCGATGGGGCTGGGGCGGCTCATTCCCCGTACGCGCCGGAGCTGGCGCCGCGGCGTCGCGCACCTCTCCACGCTGATCCTCTACGCGGTCGGCTCGGCGGCCGCGGTCCTCTGGTCGATGAGCTGGTTCGGGGTGGGCAGCGAGGCGAACCGGTGGGAGATGCTCGGCATCTTCTCGCTGATCTCCCTGGCCGTGACCGGCTCCACGGCCGGCGCGGTCGCGCTGGTCGGCCCGGCGGGCGCCGCGGTCGGCGCGTTCTACTTCACGATCGGCACGGTGATCTCCGGCGCCAGCATCCTGCCCGAGTTCCTTCCCTCGTTCGGGCAGCACCTCGGCGAGAACCTGCCGACGGGCGCCGGGGTGCAGGCGGTACGCGACGACCTCTACTTCCCGGACGCGCCGATCGGACCACATCTGTGGGTGCTCGCGGCGTACGCGGTAATCGGTTGTCTTCTGGTTTTGATCACGAATGTCGCGCCGAACCGGAAGGACAGCACGTCCGAGGTCGATCTCGACCTGACCGTGCGTCTCGAAGGGGTTCCCGCCGGGTCAATTCCCCGGAGCAACTCAGATTTCCGTGGCCACGCCGAACCAGAAGAGCGTGGGAATCGAGGGAGTGAACGCACGCATCGCGAACATCCAGAGCCGGATCATCGCGCTGCAGACTCAGCAGGCCACCACAGCGACGACCGCGGCCCGGACATCGGAGTCGGGAAGCAGTAGCAGTGCCAGTTTCGCCAGCCAGTTGCAAGGGGCGATCGCTGCCCGGAACGGGCCGGAAGCCGGCCAGACCTACAAACTCAACGCCAAGGGCATTCCAGAGGACCTGATCGCCTACGGCAACGGGAAGATCCCGGCGAACGCACTCGAACAGGTCGGCGGCACCCGGCACAAACTGTGGGCGCCGGCCGCGGAGAAACTCACCCAGCTGATCGACGACGCCAGACGGGACGGCGTGAAGATCGGTATCACCGACTCGTACCGGCCCTACGAGGAACAGGTCGACCTGGCCCGCCGCAAGGGCCTCTACTCACAGGGCGGGCTCGCCGCCAAACCCGGCACCAGCGAACACGGCTGGGGCATGGCGACCGACCTGGACCTGAACCCGGAAGCGCTCGCCTGGATGCGCAAGAACGGCGACCGCTACGGCTTCGTCGAGAACGTCAAACGGGAGAGCTGGCACTGGGCGTTCCGACCCAACACCTAGACCCCTTCCGCGGTACGCCCGGAGCCGGCCCGCCGCGAGCCTGCGGCCGTCATCCGAGTGGTCGTCCGCGAGCCCGCCGCCGATCCGGCCGCGGCGCCCCGCCAGGCGCCGGGCCGGTTCGCACCGTGGTCACCCGGCCCGGGCGGGCCCGGTGCCGACCAGCCGGCACCGTCAGACGCGGCAGAGGATCTCG
The DNA here is from genome assembly GCF_044388125.1 of Actinoplanes sp. NPDC020271. Classification (NCBI taxonomy): domain Bacteria; kingdom Bacillati; phylum Actinomycetota; class Actinomycetes; order Micromonosporales; family Micromonosporaceae; genus Actinoplanes; species Actinoplanes sp. NPDC020271. The sequence continues at coordinate 630,976 of NZ_JBIRWQ010000001.1, read as the reverse complement.
CCGTGCGGAATGGTGAACCAGCCGTCGGGGGACTGCGACCACTCGCGCCAGCCGGCCGACAGGCGCTCCAGATCCTCCCGCGACGCGGCGCCGGTGCGCAGCGCCGTCGCCGCCATGTCGGACTCGAGGATGCGATCGGCCCACATCCCGCCCCACCACGCGCGGTCGTCATCGTCGGCGAAACACCACACGGTGGCCGTCGCGGTCACGTCGGTGAAGCCGGCGGCCCGGGCCCACGACAGCATCCGCCGCCCGGCGTCGGGCTCACCGCCGTTGCCGCGGGCGACCCGCTGGTAGAGGGCCAGCCACTCGTCCAGCTCGGGCACCAGCGGAAACCAGGTGAAACCGGCGTAGTCGCTGTCGCGCGCGGCGACCACCCCGCCGGGCCGGGTGACCCGGCGCATCTCGCGCAGCGCGGCGACCGGGTCGGTCACGTGCTGCAGCACCTGGTGGGCGTGCACCACGTCGAACGTGTCGTCGGGGAAGTCGAGGGCGTGCACGTCGCCGACCGTGAAGTCGACGTTGCCCAGGCCGCGGCCGGCGACCTCGGCGCGGGCCAGGGCCAGCGCGTCGGCGGTGCGTTCCAGCGCGGTGACGCGTGTGACCTGTGTCGCCAGGTCGGCGGTGATCGTGCCCGGGCCGCATCCGACGTCCAGCAGTGTGAATCCGGAGGAAAGATGCGGCAGCAGGTATGCCGCCGAATTCTCTGCGGTGCGCCAGCGGTGTGAGCGCAAGACCGACTCGTGGTGCCCGTGGGTGTACGTCGCCATGCCTTCGAAGCTAGCCCCGTTGTCCTCTAATGTGGGACAGTCATCTCATAATTTGAACAAGACGATTTCTTGGTACGCAGTTCAGGCCGTATTTTGGTCGACATGAGGATCGGCATCGTCGGCGCGACGGGACAGGTCGGTGGCGTCATGCGCCGCATCCTGGCCGAGCGCGCTTTCCCGGTAAGTGAGCTCCGGCTCTTCGCTTCCGCGCGCTCCGCGGGCCGCACCCTGCCCTGGGGCAGCGGCGAGGTCACCGTCGAGGACGCGGCCACCGCCGACTACAGCGGCCTGGACATCGTGCTCTTCTCGGCCGGCAAGGGCGGCTCCAAGGAGTATGCGCCGCGCGTCGCCGAGGCCGGTGCCGTCGTCGTCGACAACTCGTCGGCCTGGCGCATGGACCCGGACGTCCCGCTCGTCGTCGCCGAGGTCAACCCGGACGCGGCGAAGGTGCGCCCCCGCGGCATCATCGCGAACCCGAACTGCACGACCATGGCCGCGATGCCGGTGCTCCGGCCGCTGCACGAGGAGGCCGGGCTGGTCTCCTTCGTCGCCACCACGTACCAGGCGGTCGGTGGCGCCGGGCTGGCCGGCGCGGCCGAGCTCGACGAGCAGATCAAGAAGGTCGCCGACCGGGCCCTCGAACTGGTCCACGACGGATCCGCCGTGGAGTTCCCCGAGTCGAAGGTCTTCCCGAAGCCGATCGCGTTCAACGTGATCCCGCAGGCCGGCTCGTTCGTCGACGACGGCAGCTTCGAGACCGACGAGGAGCAGAAGCTCCGCAACGAGAGCCGCAAGATCCTCGGGCTGCCCGAGCTGCTGGTCTCCGGCACCTGCGTGCGCGTCCCGGTCTTCACCGGGCACTCGATCCAGGTGAACGCGCGCTTCACCCGGCCGCTGTCGCCGGCCCGGGCCCAGGAACTGCTCGCGTCGGCGCCCGGCGTGGAACTCTCCGACGTGCCCACCCCGCTGCAGGCGGCCGGCCGCGACCCGTCGTACGTGGGCCGTTTCCGCGTCGACCCCACCGCGGAGAACGGGCTGGCGTTCTTCATCTCGAACGACAACCTGCGCAAGGGTGCCGCCCTCAACGCGGTGCAGATCGCCGAGCTGGTCGCCGCCGAACTGAGCTGATCCGTCGTTCTCCACTGCCGCCCCGGCCGCGTTCTGCGGCCGGGGCGGCGGCGTTTTCCGGCCCATCGAAGGTCTCTCTGGTGTGAATGCGAAGGGGAAGCCGGGCGAATTGACCGGGTGGCTCGTTCCGATGAGGTATGACGGTCAATCCTCTGGACTCCACAATGGAAATCTTGGGCATTTTGCCCGAATCGGTAGCGCATGGTCGTTTTTAGTTGCAGAGTGATGGAATGAACGACAGTGGGCTCGGCGGGGCGGGCTACTTCTGGTGCCTCCGACACCACCGGGTCGAGAACGGCGACGACGTGTGTCCCGCCCAATACCGGCTCGGCCCGTTCGCCACGGCTGACGAAGCGACACGGGCCCTCGAAACGGTCGAGAAGCGCAACGCCGATTGGGAAGCCGAGGACGTCCGCTGGACCGGGGAGAGCGATTAGACCGTCACCCTCGCTCCATGACCGACCTTCCCCGGCGCCGTCGTGCCCGCAGTCATTCGCAAGGAGGAAACACCCCGATGCCCCCTGCCAAGAAAACTCCGATCAGACCCGCCGCCTCCGGCGCGGGATCAAAATCCGTTTCCCGTACGGCGAAAAGTGTGGCCGCGAGTGCGCCCCGCACCGGCGTGAACGCGCGGCCGGCGGCGACCGGGTCGTCGACCGGCCGCAATGGAACGGGCAGCCGGGCCGCATCGGACACCCGCAAGGCAACCGCCGCGGCGGGGAGCAGGACCGGCGCGCCCACGACCGCAGCCGGGAGCAAGGCCGGCGCGCCCACGACCGCAGCCGGGAGCAAGGCCGGCGCGTCTGCGAATGCGGCCGGGAGCAAGGCCGGCGCGTCCACGACCGCGGCCGGGCGCAGGGCTGGGAAAGCGGTGACCGCGGCCGGGGCGGCAGCGGGCCGGAGCGCGACCGGGCGGGCGCCCGCGCCGCGGGAGAGCGCGTCGAAGACGGCAGCGGTGGGACGTGCCGCCGCGAAGGTGGGGAGTGGAGTCGCGGTGGGTGCCAGGTCGAAGGTTCCGTCGGGTGTGACGGCTCGGGTTTCCGGCGCGGGTAAGAAGGTGGCCGCCGCGACGGCGACGGCGAAATCGTCCGCGGCCAAGACGGTGACGGCGAAATCGTCCGCGGCCAAGACGGTGACGGCGAAATCGCCCGCGGCCAAGACGGCCGCGGTGAAGCCGTCCCCGGCGAAACCGTCCGCGGCCAAGACGGCGGCGGTGAAGCCGTCCCCGGCGAAAACGGCTGTGGCCAAGGGAACTGCGGCGAAATCGTCCGCGGCCAAGACGGTGGCGACGAAGACGGCTGCGACCAAGTCGGCCGCTGCGAAGACGGCCGCTGCGAAGACGGCCGCGGGCAAGCCGGCCGCGGTCAAGACGGTTGCGTCCAAGGTGACGGCGGCTCGGACGGCGACCACCAAAGCCGCGGCTCCGAAGGTCGCGGTGACCAGAGCGGCGACGCGAACGGCTGCGGCCAAGCCTGCCGCGGTGCAGACGTCGAGTGTGAAGACGAGTGCTGGGTCGAAGGCCGCTGCTCCGAAGGTGGCCGCGGCCAGGACAGCTTCAGGTGCTGCCGGTAGGAAGGTGCCGGCGGCGAGAGCGGCGTCCACGACGAAGGTTCCGGCGGGCCGGGCCGCGGCGACCAAGCGGGTGGTCGCGGGTGTGCCGGCGGCTCGCGGTGCGGCGGCGGGCAAGGCGGTGGCTGCGGCTCGGAGTTCGGTCAAGAGCGGGGCGGCCAAGGCGGTGACCGGGCGGGTTCCGGCTGCTCGGACCAAGACGGGGGCGACCAAGCCCGCCGCGACGAAAGTGACTGCGGCTGAGTCTGCGGTGGCCAAGGCGACGGCGACGAGGACTGCCGCGACGAAAGCGGTCGCTACGAAAGCCGCGGCGGTGAAGGGGACGGCTGCGAAGTCTGCGGTGACCAAGGCGGCCGCTACGAAGTCGGTTGCGGCCAAGTCGGCCGCGACGAAGTCGACGGCGGCCAAGTCGACGGCGGCCAAGTCGACGGCGGCCAAGTCGACGGCGGCCAAGACGGTTGGCGTCAGGACGACGGCAGCAGCGGGCAAGCCGGTGGCTGCGAAATCGGCGACCAAGGCGGGCGGGGGCAAAGCGGCTTCGAACCCCGTGAAAGGTACGGCAGGACGGGGTGGGAGCGGGCGCGTCAAGGTGCCGGCGGCGCGGGCTGTGAACGTACCCAAGAAGGGTGTCGTGCCGCAGCGAAGCAGTGGCGCGGCAGCGGCCCGGAGCGGTCGGCGCGTCGCGGCGGCCAGCAGCAACGTGCCCAACAAGACGCAGGTGACGGTCTCCACCGACGCCGAGAAGGACTGGAACCGGACCGGATCGGCCTGGCCCGCGTCGACGGCCGAAGGAGACCGGCCCGGCGACGCGGACGTGTCGCCCAGCGAGTTGACCGACCGGCCGTTCCTCGGCGGATGGTTCGCGCCGCCGCGGGACAACCCCAGCCCGGACCGGGAATCGGACCAGTGGGGTGCCGACCGGCCCGACCTGGAAGCGCTCGGCACCCCGGAGACGGAGAACGCCGACGCCGACGAGGAGGACTCGGACGTGGTGTCGGCGCAGATGGCGGCGTTCGCCAAGAGCGCGCGAGCCCGCGGCCAGCTGTTCCTGTCACCGGACGACGAAGGTGTCGTCGAGGACGGCGGCGTGGTCCGGAGCACCCCGGTACGCAAACGCGGTGAGACCGAACCCTCCGAGGCAGCGGCCGTCCGCGCGGCACAGGCCGAGACGGCGGCCACCCGGGCGGCGCAGGCCGGAACCGCGGCAGTCGGACAGATCGCCCCGGACCAGCCGGAACCGCCGGCCGCCCAGGTCGCCGTCGGCGGCGGTGCGCTGCCGGTGAACGCCGGGATGAGCCGGCCCGGTCCGAACGGGCCGACGACCGTGCTGTCCCGGGAACCCGGAGACATCGGGCGTTCGACGGTCGAACCCGGATCGGCGCAGGAGGCGGCGGCCAGTGCCGAACCGGCGCCGTCCCGGATGACCCGGCGCGAGGCCGCAGCCCAGCGGGCCGCGGCCCGGGCCGCGAACAGCCGGCCGGAACCCGCCGAGGACACCCGGCCCGCCGAGGACACCCGGCCCGCCGCGGACGTCGCAGGATCGGCACAGCGGACCGTCGGAGCGGCACAAGGTGCAGCCGCCAAAGCCGCGGAAGCGGCCGAGGCCGCGGCCCAAGCGGCCGAACTCGCCGACGAGGCGGCGAAGGCCGCAGTCGCCGAACAGGCTCGCGGGCCGGTCAAAGCGGTCGGATCCGCGGTCGGCGGCCGGGCGTCGGCGCCGGTGAAGACGGTGGGATCGAAAGCGGCCCGCGGCCGGGCGGCCGGGCCGGTGAAAGCTGTCGGAGGACGGGCTACCAGCGGTCGGGCGGCTGCGGCGGCTGACCGGGCGGCGGCTGCGGCGGAAGAAGCGGCGGGGATTCGCCAGAGCACTGCCGGTGCCAAGGCGGCTCCGGCCAGGGCGACCGCTACGAAGTCGGCGGCGACCAAGGCTGGTTCCGGCCGGGCTGCGGTGAAGGCGACCGGGGCGAGTGCTTCCAGGACGGCGCCGGCCAAGGCGGCTGGGACCAGGGGTTCCGCGGCCGAGGCGACGGCGAGCAAGGCGACCGGGACCAGGGCTACGGCTTCGAAGGCCGCTGCGTCCAAGGCGACGGCTTCGAAGGCCGCTGCGTCCAAGGCGACGGCTTCGAAGGCGGGCGCCACCAAGGCCACCGCGACGAAGGCTGCGGCCACCAAGGCCACCAAGGCCACCGCGACGAAGGCTGCGGCCACCAAGGCGAACGTGGCCAAGGCGACGGCGACCAAGGCCACGTCCAGCAGGACGAACGTGACGAAGGCGGCTGGGGCGAAGGCTGCGCCCGGCAAAACGAACGCGGCCAAGGCGACCGGGGCCAAGGCGACCGGGGCCAAGGCGACGGCGACCAAGGCCACGACCACCAAGGCGACGAAGGCTGCGCCCGCCAAGGCGAGCACGGCGAAAGCGACCGCTACCAAAGCGGCCGCGACGAAGGCCGCGGTGTCGAAGGCTGCGCCGAACAAGGCGGGTGCCGCGAAGGCGACCGGGACCAGGGCTACGGCGGCTAAGACCGCGCCGGTCAAGGCGGGCGCCGGGAAAGCGACTGCTACCAGGGGCGCCGCTACAAAGGCTGCACCGAGCAAGGTGAGTGGGTCGCGAGCTGCTGCGACGAAGGCCGCGGCCAGTAAGGCGACTGGCTCGAAAGCTACGGCCTCCAAGGCCACGGCCTCCAAGGCCACGGCCTCCAAGGCCACGGCGTCGAAGGTCACCGCTGGCAAGGCTGCCGGCACGAAGGCCGCGGCGGCGAAGGCTGCCGGCACGAGGGTGACGGCGGCGAAGGCCACGACGGCGAAGGCTGCGCCCAGCAAGGCAGCTACGTCGAGGAACGCTGCCAAGTCGGCGCCTGCCAAGGCGAGCACTACAAGAGCGACCGCGACGAAGGCTGCCGGCACCAGGGCGACCGCGACGAAGGCTGCCGGCACCAGGGCGACCGCGACGAAGGCTGCCGGCACCAGGGCGACCGCGACGAAGGCTGCCGGCACGAAGGCGGCCGTGAGCAAGGCGACCGCGACGAAAGCCGCTGGGTCGAGAGCGTCCGCCACGAAGGCCGCCGGGTCAAGGGCGACCGGGGCGAAGGCGACTGGAGCCAAGGCTGCCGCGACTAAGGCGACCGGTGCCAGGGCCGCTGGTAGCAAGGCGAGCGGCGCGGCCGGAAGCAAGGCGACCGGGACCAGGGCGACTGCGGCCAAGGCGACGGGGCGAAAGGCCGCGCCGGGTCGTGCTGTCTCGGCACGGGCGGCTGCTACGGCGGAGGCGATGGTTGCTGAGGCGGCTGCGGCTGAGGCGGCGGCCACCGAGCTGGCGGCGGCCAGGGCGGAGGAGGCGATGGCCACCGCGAGTGTGGCGGCCGTGTCCGCTACGGCGGCCAAGACCGCTGCTCGCAAGGCGGCCAAGACTGCCGCTACCACCCGGGCTGCTGCGGCGAAGGCGGCCAAGACGGCCAAGGCGGCTGCCACCAAGGCCGCGCAGGTCGCCGATACGGTGGGCGACGAGTCTTCGGCCCGGTCAGCGAGCCGTTCCGGCGCGTCCAGGGCCGGTGCCCGGTCCCGGGCCGCCGGCCCTTCCGACGGGACGTCGGCCAAGCAGACGGCCGGCCGGGCGAGCGGTGCGGGGGCGGGCAGCCGGTCGAAGGCCGCGCAGGCGAGCGGTGCGGGGGCGGGCAGCCGGTCGAAGGCCACGCAGGCGAGCGGTGCGGGGGCGGGCAGCCGGTCGAAGGCCACGCAGGCGAGCGGTGCGGGGGCGGGCAGCCGGTCGAAGGCCGCGCAGGCGAGCACCCCGGCAAAGGGTGCGCAAGCCAAGGGCGCGACCGGGTCCGCCGCCGCGAAGGCGACGAAGGCCGGCGCGCGGACTCCGGCGTCGCGGGCCGCCTCGGCCGCGAACGCGGGTGTTCCGGCGAAGAAGGCCCCCGCGAGGAAGGCGGCGAACAAGGCCACGGCGGCGACCTCGGGCAAGTCCACCGGGAACGCGGCCAAGACCAGCACGGTCAGCCGTACGCCGGGGACGAACGGCGGCGGCACCCGTGGCTCGCGGAGTGCGGCCAAGGCCACGTCGGCGGCGCGGGCGAGTGCGGTCCGCGCCCCGTCCGGCGCCCGCCGCAGCCGATAACCGCACTACCGAACCGCTGAACGGGCCGCGCCGGCATGGCGCGGCCCGTCGCGTACGGGTAGGAATGGGCGGTGCCGATCAAAAGAGTGTGGGCGCCGCAGATCGACTTCTCCGTGTTGCGGCGGGAGCTGGGGCTGCCGGGTGAGTTCCCGGCCGGGGTGCTGGCCGAGGCGGAGCAGGCGGCGGGCACGGTGCCGGGTGGTGTGGACCGGACCGATGTGCCGTTCGTGACGATCGACCCGGCCGGGTCGCAGGATCTCGACCAGGCCATGCACCTGAGTCGCCGCGAGGGCGGTGGCTACCGGGTGCGGTACGCGATCGCGGACGTCGCCACGTTCGTCCGGCCGAATGGTCTGATCGAAGCCGAGAGCTGGGCGCGCGGGCAGACCGTGTATCTGCCGGACGGGCGGGTCCCGCTGCACCCGCCGGTGCTCAGTGAGGGCGCGGTGAGCCTGTTCGCGGGGGTCGACCGGGCCGCGGTGGTGTGGACCATCGACCTGGACGCGGACGGCGCGACGACCGGCGTGAGCCTGGAACGGGCCCGGGTCCGCAGCCGCGCCAAGCTGGACTATCCGAGTGTGCAGCGCGAGCTGGACGGCGGCAGTCCGTCGGAGCCGGTCGCGCTGCTCGCCGAGATCGGGATGCTGCTGGCCCGCCGGGCGGCCGGGCGCGGCGCGGTGAACTTGCCGCTGCCGGCGCAGGAGGTGGAGCGCGACGGTGACGGCTGGCGGCTGGTGCTGACCGCGCCACTGCCGGTTGAGGAGCACAACGCGCAGATCTCGCTGCTCACCGGCATGGCCGCGGCCCGGATCATGCTCGACGGCGGGATCGGGATGTTGCGGACGATGCCGGCGCCGAAGCCGGAGGCGGTCGCGAAGCTGCGGGCCGCCGCCGAGCCGCTCGGCGTCGCCTGGCCGGAGGGGGCGACCGTCGGTGCGGTGGTCGCCTCGGTCGATCCGGGCAGCCCGCGTGGTGCGGCGTTCCTGGATCAGGCGGCCGAGTTGCTGCGCGGCGCCGGTTACACGGTGTTCGGCGGCGAGGCCGGTCCGCCGCCGGAGGAGGTCGGCCACGGTGGGGTGGGAGCGCCCTACGCGCACGTCACCGCGCCGCTGCGAAGGCTGGCCGACCGTTATGTCACGGAAACCTGCCTTTCCCTGTACGAGGGTCGCCCCGCCCCGCCGTGGGTCCTCGACGCCCTGCCCCGCCTGCCGAAGCAGATGACCACCACCGACCGGCTCGCCGGGGCGGCCGACCGTGGCGCGATCGACCTGGCCGAGGCGGTCCTGTTGCAGGGCCGGGTCGGTGAGGTGTTCGAGGCGGCGGTGCTGGACCGCGAGGAGGCGTCGGCGAAGCGCCCGGCCGGTGGCACGGTCGCCCTGGACGATCCCGCGGTGCGGGCGCGCTGCCTGGGCGATCTGCCGTTGGGGGCGCGCGTGCAGGTGCGCCTCACGGTCGCCGACCCGGCCACCCGGACCGTGCGCTTCGAGCGGGCCTGATCGGCTGGTTCGCAGGGGCGTCATGAGGCACGGATCACGCCCGTGAGAACCAGCCGGAACCCGGTGCCGCGCCGCTCACTCGAGGTGGCCCGGCCCCGCGCAGGCGTGCCGCGGGGCCGGGCTCACGGCGTACGGGAAAATCGGTCGGGTTTCAGAAGGTGTGCTCCGCGGCCGGGAACTCGCCGCTGCGGACCTCTTCCGCGAACTGCCGCGTCGCCTCGGTCAGCGCGCCCGCCAGGTCGGCGTAACGCTTGACGAAGCGCGGCGCCTTGCCGGTGCGCAGCCCGGCCATGTCCTGCCAGACCAGCACCTGGGCGTCGGTGTCGGGACCGGCGCCGATGCCGACCGTGGGGATCGCCAGTTCCTTGGTGATCTGCTTGGAGACCTCGCCGGGGACCATCTCGAGGACGACGGCGAACGCGCCCGCGTCGGCGACCGCGCGAGCGTCGGAGATCACCTCGGCGCCCTCGTTCTCCCGGCCCTGGACGCGGTAGCCGCCGATGGTGTGCTCGCGTTGCGGGGTGAAGCCGATGTGCGCCATCACGGGGATGCCGGCGCTGGTGATCGCCTCGATCTGCGGGGCCATCCGGCGGCCGCCCTCGAGTTTGACCGCGTGGCAGCCGCCCTCCTTCATGAAGCGGACGGCGGTGCGCAGCGCCTGCGCGGGGCTCTCCTCGTAGCTGCCGAACGGCAGGTCACCGACGATCAGCGCCGTCTTGGTCGCCCGGACCACGGCTTTGACCAGCGGCAACAGTTCGTCGACGGTGATCTGGACGGTGGTCTCGTAGCCGTAGACGTTGTTGGCCGCCGAGTCGCCGACGAGCAGCACCGGTACGCCGGACTGGTCGAAGATCGAGGCGGTGTACTGGTCGTAGGACGTGAGCATCGGCCAGCGGTCGCCCCGGATCTTCGCGTTCACCAGGTCACGGGTGCGGACGCGGCGGGTGGCCGGCCCTCCGTACAAAGTCGGAATCTCCGACATGTCGTCACTCTCCTCCCTCGAGGCCGCCTGATGCGGTCCCCGGGTCTGGGGAGAATCGTCGCACCAGTGCGGCCGGTAGAACGAGGGCTCAGTGGAAGGCGTCACACCCCGTCCCACCACCCCGGCCCCGCCCCTGGAGCGGACTAACGGCTCTCCCCCTGGCGAAACCTGTTGGTGATGGGAAGACGCCGGTCGCGGCCGAAAGCCTTGCCGGAAATCTTGGTGCCCGGAGCCGACTGGCGGCGCTTGTACTCGGCCAGGTCGACCATCCGCAGCACCCGGTCGACCAGCGCCGGGTCGTTGCCGTCCGCGATCAGCTCGTCGCGACCGAGGTCGTGGTCCACATACCCCTTGATGATCGGGTCAAGCACGGCGTAGTCGGGCAGCGAGTCCGAGTCCTTCTGGTCCGGCCGCAGCTCGGCGCTGGGCGCCTTGGTGATCGAGTTCTCCGGGATGGGCGGCTCGCCCTGCGTGTTGCGCCAGCGTGCGAGCTGCCAGACCATCGACTTCGGCACGTCCTTGAGCGGGTTGAAGCCGCCGACCGAGTCGCCGTAGAGCGTGGAGTAGCCGACCGCCAGTTCACTCTTGTTGCCGGTGGTGAGCACGAGGTGCCCGTCCTGGTTGGAAAGTGCCATCAGAATCACTCCGCGGACGCGGGCCTGCAGGTTCTCCACCGTGACGCCGGAGAGCGTCATGTTGGCCAGGAACGCGTCGACCATCGGCTGGATCGGTTCCGTGCGGTAGGTCAGGCCGGTGCGTTTGGCCAGGTCGGCAGCGTCGTCCTTGGAGTGCTCGGAGGAGTAGCCGCTGGGCAGGGAGACGCCGGTGACCCGCTCCGGGCCGAGCGCGTCGACGGCGATCGCGGCGACGACGGCGGAGTCGATGCCACCGGAGAGGCCGAGGATCACCGAGCGGAAGCCGTTCTTGTTCACGTAGTCACGCAGGCCCAGGACCAGGGCGGACCAGACCTCGGCCTCGTCGGAGACGCGGTCGGTGATTCCCGCGTCGCGACGATCGGTGAGCGCGCCGAACGAGCCGTCGACCGAAGTCCGATTTATCGGCATCTCTTGCGGGATCTCCTGCTCGACTCGCGGCTTCGCCGCATCGGTCGACCCGGAATTGTTCGGTACGGCATCAGCCGCCGGCAGATCGAGATCGTGCACCAGCAGTTCCTCGGTGAACTGTCCCGCCCGGGCGAGAAGCTCACCATCGGGCCCGACGATCATGGAGTCCCCGTCGAAGACCAGCTCGTCCTGCCCGCCGATCATGTTCACGTACGCCACCGTCGCGCCCGCCTCCGCCGCCCGGCGCTGCACGAGCGGCAGCCGGACGTCGTCCTTGTTCAACTCGTACGGCGAAGCGTTGATGTTGACGACGAGCCCCACCCCGGCCCGCCGCGCCGCCGTGAACGGCCCGCCGGCCTGCCAGATGTCCTCGCAGACGGTCAGCGCCACGTCGACCCCGCCGAGCCGGACCACGGTCAGCGAGTCACCCGGCTCGAAGTAACGGTCCTCGTCGAAGACGCCGTAGTTCGGCAGGTGGTGCTTGAAGTACGTCGCCACCACCGCACCCCGGTGCAGCAGCGCGGAGGCGTCCCGCCGGCCGGTGCCGGGCGTGGCGTCCGAGCTGATCCGGGCCGGGCCGTCGGCGTCGACGTAACCGACCACGACGGCCAGCTCGCCCAGCCCGTCCGCGGCCAGGCCGGCGGCGAGCGACCGCAGTGCCTGCCGGGAGGCGTCGACGAACGAGTTGCGGAAGACCAGGTCCTCGATCGGATAGCCGGTCAGCATCATCTCCGGGAAGGCGACCAGGTGCGCGCCGGAGTCCGCGGCCTCCCGGGACCAGCGGCGGATCGCGGCCGCATTGCCGGCGATGTCGCCGACCGTGGAATTCACCTGAGCGAGGGCGATGCGCAACGTTGGCATGCGTTCATTCTTCCCCAACGGGCCGGGTGGGGATCCCGACCCGGGCCGACGTCACAGGCCGAGGTCAGCGTAGTCTCGGCCCAGAAGGATCGACACCGGACAAGGGGTGGAAGTGGACCGACAGCAGGAGTTCGTGCTTCGTACGCTCGAGGAGCGCGACATCCGTTTTGTCCGGCTCTGGTTCACCGATGTCCTCGGCACGCTGAAGAGCGTGTCGGTGGCCCCGGCCGAGCTGGAGTCCGCCTTCGAGGAGGGTATCGGCATCGACGGCTCGGCGATCGAGGGCTTCGCCCGGGTCTTCGAGTCGGACATGGTCGCCATGCCGGACCCGACCACCTTCCAGGTCTTCCCGTTCGAGGGCGGCGGCAGCGGCGAGAGCGCCCGGATGTTCTGCGACATCCTGCTCCCCGACGGCAGCCCGGCCTGGGCCGACCCGCGCCACGTGCTGCGCCGCGGCCTGGCCAAGGCGGCGGAGAAGGGCTTCACCTTCTACACCCACCCCGAGGTCGAGTTCTTCCTGGTGCAGGACGGGCCGAACGACGGCTCGGTGCCGGTCCCGGTCGACGCCGGTGGCTACTTCGACCACACCACGCACGCGGTCGCGCGCGACTTCCGCCGCCAGGCCGTGCTGGCCCTGGAGCGGATCGGCATCTCCGTCGAGTTCAGCCACCACGAGGTCGCCCCCGGCCAGCAGGAGATCGACCTGCGCTACGCGGACGCGCTGACCACCGCCGACAACATCATGACGTTCCGGCACGTGGTGAAGGAGGTGGCGCTCTCGCAGGGCGTGCGAGCCACCTTCATGCCGAAGCCGTACACCGACCAGCCGGGCTCCGGCATGCACACCCACCTCTCGCTGATGGAGGGGGAGCGCAACGCGTTCTACGACAGCGAGGACCCGCAGCGGCTGTCCAAGACCGCTCGCGCGTTCATCGCCGGCCAGCTGGTGCACGCCCGGGAATACACGGCGATCACCAACCAGTGGGTCAACTCGTACAAGCGGCTCTTCCCGATGCAGCTGCCGGACCGGATCACCGAGTCGCCGGCGTTCGTCAGCTGGGGCCACCTGAACCGGTCCGCCCTGGTCCGCGTCCCCGCGTTCGGCAAGCCCAGCTCGGCCCGCGTCGAGGTGCGCTCGATCGACTCCGCCGCCAACCCGTACCTGGCGTTCGCGGTGATGCTCGGTGCCGGCCTCAAGGGCATCGAGGAAGGCTACGAGCTGCCCCCGGGCGCCGAGGACGACGTGTGGTCGCTGTCGCCGGCCGAGCGCAAGGCCGCGGGGTACGAAGCGCTGCCGGAGAACCTGTCCGAGGCGATCGACGTGATGGCCGGCTCCGAGCTGGTCGCCGAGGTGCTCGGCGAGCACGTCTTCGACTACTTCCTGCGCAACAAGCGGGCCGAGTGGGAGCAGTTCCGCCGCGAGGTCACGCCGTACGAGCGTCAGCGGTACCTGGGCGCGCTCTGAGTCTCTGCCGCCCTCTGATGTCGAGGTGAACGCCAGGCGGCGACGGCCCGTGCGGACCGCCGCCGCTGGCTGGTTCGGTTCCGGCGATGTGCGCGGGAGCCGCTGGGCCGGCCGGGCCGGGCCTGCCGCTCGCCGAGCTGCCGGAACGCGTCCTCGTCGCTGCCCTGCGCGGCGCGCACGACAGCGTCGGGGTCCTCCGGTGCCGACCTCAGGCCTCCGCCGTCCGGCCAGGCGGGCAGCCGGGCCCCATTGCTACAGCGCCGTGCCACGAAGTTTTGTCACACGGGGTACGGTCTCCTCTGACGTCATGCGACAAGGGGGAGTGGCTGTGCTGCAGGATCTGCTGGACGGGGCCGGGCGGAGCATAGTCTTCGGCCTGATCGGGATCGGTCTGATGGCCGTCGGTTATGTGCTGATCGACCTGCTCACGCCGGGCAAACTGCGCGATCTGATCTGGGCCGAGCGCAACCCGAACGCGTCCCTGCTGCTCGCCGCGAACCAGCTCGGCATCGCCGCGATCGTGTTCACCGCCATCTGGACGACCTACGACTCGTTCGGTCAGGGCCTGGCGTCGACGCTGCTCTTCGGCCTCCTCGGCATCGCGATCATGGGTCTCGCCTTCAAGGTGCTCGACTGGATGACCCCCGGCAAGCTCGGCGAGGTCATCTGCACCGACACCTTCCACGGCGGCGCCCTGGTCAGCGCGGCATCCCACTTCGGCGCCGCTCTGATCGTCTGCGCCTGCATCGCGTAAAACCCTTCGCGCGTACGTCGTGAGCGGGGTCCCGTGGCACCCCCACGCGACCCTGCTCCCGCTCCCGCCCCAGCCGCCCGCTGCGCGAAGCCCGGCGTGGTCGCCGTGCCGGCGGGAGCACTGACCAACTTGCGGGCGCGTGGGCGCGGGCTCGCGGCGTACCGGATCAGGGGTTTCAGGCGCCTCGGCCGAAGTCTCCGATGGCGTCGACGAGGCCGGCGCGGCGGACGCGGGGGATGTCCTCGGTGATGGCGCCGGCGGCGAGGACGACGGCGACCGCGCCGAGCTGGGCCACCGCCAAGTAGTGGCCGAGCGGGATGGTGGCCAGGCACAACGCGGCCACCGCGAGACGGTACGGGGCGCCGGGCAGGCGCAGCACCCGCAGGAAGATCGCGTGGCCGGCCAGATAGAGGGCGACGCCGCCGCCCAGGGTCACGGCCTCGTCCCAGTGCAGGGCGTCGAACGCGTGGCCGAGCGTCTTCTTGATGCCGACCGCGGTGATCACGATGCCCAGGAGCATCGGCAGGTGGGCGTAGCCCCAGGCGTTCAAGGCCAGCCGCGCGCGGCGGGCCGGGTCGTCGGCCTCGGCCAGGACGTGCTCGGAGCGGCGGTCGCCGTCGGCGAAATAGGCCCACCACAGGTAGTACGCCACGGCCAGGGCCAGCAGCGCGGCCAGGATCAGGCCGCCGTCGAGCTCCAGACCGGTGGCGCCGACCCCGATGGCCAGCACCGACTCGCCGATCGCGATGATCATGACGAGGCTGTGCCGTTCGACGAAGTGACCGGCCGAGATCGTGTGCATCTCCACCGGATGCAGGTAACCCGCCGAGACCTGGACCAGCGGGGCGGCCAGCCAGCACAGGTGCCGCCACGGCTCCGGCAGCAGACCGCCGGCCAGCACCAGCAGCGCGGCCAGCAGGTTCAGCGGGCCGAGCGTGCGCATCATCCGCACCGCGGCCGGACCGGCCTGCAGGAACAGCACCGAATGAGCGATGTCGACGACCAGGTAGCCGAGGCCGAACAGCCATCCGTACTCGGTGAACGCCTCCGGGATGGCCAGCGCCATCACCATGAACCCGGCCATCCCGGCGAGCAGCAGCGTGCGCCGCGTGGTGGTGGTCGGGGCGACGGCGTTGGTGAGCCACGCGTACCCCGAGTACATCCACCAGACCACGAACAGGACCAGCACCACGTCGACGAGGCCGGACAGGGTCAGATGGTGAGCGAGCGTGCCGGCGAGCTGGGTCACCGTGAAGACGAAGACCAGATCGAAGAAGAGCTCCAGCGTGGACACCCGGACACCGGGGGACTCCTGCGTCATGACCGAGAGAGTATGTCGTACCCCCGGTCTAACGTGCCCCGTGTGAACCGTACTGACCGGCTGTATGCGCTCGTCGAGGAGTTACGGGCGGTCGCGCCCCGCCCGCGCAGCGCCCGCTGGCTCGCCGAGCGCTTCGAGGTGAGCGTCCGCACGGTCGAGCGGGACATCTCCGCCCTGCAGCAGTCCGGCACGCCGATCTACGCCGAGCCCGGCCGCACCGGGGGTTACTGCCTGGATCGGGCGCACACGCTGCCGCCGGTCAACCTCACGCCCGAGGAGGCGGTCGCGATGGCGCTCGCCCTGCGCCGGCTCGACGGGACGCCGTTCCGTCAGGCCGCGGCGAGCGCGCTGCGCAAACTGGTCGCGGCGATGCGGGCCGACGACGCGGCCGCCGCGCAGGCCCTCGCCGACCGGATTCACCTGGTCGACGGGTCGGCGCCGGCGTCGATGCCCCGCGCGGCGGTCGGTGCGCTCCCGGTCGGCCGGGTGCTGCGGATCGGCTACGCCGACCGGGCCGGCGCGGTGACCACCCGGGACATCGAGCCGCTGGGCTACGTCGGGATCCGCGAGCAGTGGTATCTGATCGCCTGGTGCCGGCTGCGCGAGTCGGTGCGGATCTTCCGGACCGACCGGATCACCAGCGTGACCCCGACGCGGGAGCCGGCACCACCACGGACGTTCCCGGAAGACGATCTGGACATTCCGCGGGCCATGCGGGAGCGGCTGGCGCTGGTGCTCGCACCCGGTGCCTCGACTCCCGCGGGGCCTGTCAGGATCGCCGGATGACTGCCGGACCGATCCGCCTGGCTCGAGCCCGCTGCACCGGCTCGTGGCCCGGTCGCGGCGGAGTCCTGGCGGGAGCTCGTCGCGGGGGTTGCCGTCGCGGTCACGCCCTCGCGTGAGCCCACTGCGCGTGCTCGTCCCGGGGTTGGGGGGGGGGGGGGGGGGGGGGGGGGGGGCCGCCGCCGGCCCCCCCGGGCGCCCGCCCCCCCCCCCCCCCCGCCCGGCCCCCCCCCCCGGGGGGGGGGCGCGGGCGGGGGGGGCGGGGGGGGGGGGGGCGGGGGGCGCGCCCGCCCGGGGGCCCCGCGGCCGCAACAGTGACCGACCGCCCACCTCGCGGGCTCGGACGAGCGGCACTCTCCGGCCCGGCCGAGCCGGTCGACGGGTGGCCGCGGCGGGACCGGGGCCGGGGCGGGAGCTGTGGACGGGTTCGTTGCTCTGAGCGGAACCACCCACGGAGGTCGCCCTGGAGGGTCTCGCGTTCAGGGCCGGCCACGGCCCTGCGAGGCCCGCAAGGGTCCCCGCGGGAGCGGCGGAGAAGGACCACAGCGGACGTGGGACATGAAGAATTCGATCTTTCAGGGGCGAGGCGGCGGGGTGAAGACGCCGAACAGGTTGCCGGTGGGGTCGCTGAGGCGGGCGAAGGTCAGGCCGCTGGGTTCGCGCTGTGGCCCGACCAGGACTTTGCCGCCGTGGGCTTCGGCCTGGCGGCAGGCGGCTTCGGTGTCGGCCACCAGGATCAGGAAGATCGCCTGCTGGGGGACCTTGCCGCCGGTGCCGTAGAAGCCGCCGAGCGGGGCGCCGCCGTCGGGGCCGGTGACGATCCGGTACGGCTTGCCGTCCGGGCCGATCGAGTTGCCGTCGTCGGCGAAGGTCCAGCCGAAGACGTCGCCGTAGAAGCGTTCGGACTCCTCCGGGCGGTCCGCGCCGACTTCGATCCAACCGATGCTCATGATGTCTCCTTCACGGGGAAGTTCGTCGGAAGGAACTCTGCGGGGTCGCCCCGACAACGTCCTGTCGGTGTTTGCCGGGTTAGCCTCGACGGGTGGTCACTGCGCTTGTCATCGAGAACGATCCGACCGACGATCTCCGCCGCCTCGGGGACTGGCTGACCGAGGCCGGTCTTCCGCTCACCGTCCTGCGTCCGCACGCGGGGGACGAGCTGCCCGAGAGCTTGGAGGCGTTCGCGGCGCTGGTCGTGCTCGGCGGCGATCAGAGTGCCTGTCCGGATGCGGCCGGCACTCCGGGTGCGCCGTGGTTCCCGGCGCTGGAGGGGCTGCTGCGCAAGGCGGTCCGGCACCGGGTGCCGACGCTCGGCGTCTGTCTCGGCGGGCAGTTGCTGGCCCGGGCGCACGGCGGTCAGGTGGAGCGCAGCCCGTCCGGGCCGGAGATCGGGCCGGGCCTGGTCGGCAAGCGCGACGCGGCCGACACGGATCCGCTGTTCAAGTGGGTTCCGCTGCTGCCCGACGTGATCCAGTGGCATCGGGACGAGATCACCGAGCTGCCGCTGAACGCGACGTTGCTGGCCGCCTCCAGCCGCTACCCGCATCAGGCGTTCCGGATCGGTGACCGGGCCTGGGGCACGCAGTTCCACATCGAGTGCGACGCCGCGATGATGGCCGACTGGACCCGCCTGGGCGCCGACGACCTGGACGAGTTGGGCTATGACGCGGAGGCGGTCGTGATGGCGGTCGCCGACATCCTGCCCGACGTCGAGGAGGTGTGGCAGCCGTTCGCGGCCCGGTTCGCCGCGCTGGCGCTGGGCACCCTGCCGGACGCGGATCTGCCGCCGGCCAAGACGTTGCCGCTGCTGGGGCACTGACGTGGCCCGGCCCACGCGCCTGGCGCGGTACGGCTTCGCCGACAGCGGTGCCGAGCTTCTCGGCCCGCGCGGCCTGCGGCTGTGGGAGACCGACGGCCCGGCCGGGACGGCCGCCGCCGAGCTGATCCACGCCCTGTCCCGGGCCGCCGACCCCGACCTGGCGTTGCGCCAGCTGCACCGGCTGGCCGACTCGGTGTCGCGGGCCGCCGAGCGGGCCAACGGCGGGCGCCCGACCGGCCCGGCCGGTGACATCACCGAGAACGCGGCGACCCGTGAGCTGCTCGACGAGCTCTACTCCGATCACGGGTTGCGCCGGCGTCTGATCGCGGTCCTCGGCGCGTCGTCGACGCTCGGCGATCACCTGGTCGCCAACGAGCAGGAGTGGCGCGCGCTGGCAACGACCAAGAGCGGCCTCCCGCCGGACCCGGAGGGCCACCTCGAGCTCGACGCCCTGACGGTTCCGGCGTTGCGGCGGGCGTACCGGATCTCCCTGCTCCGGATCGCGGCCGCGGACCTGACCGGCGGGCGCGGGCTGGAGCCGACGATGGCGGCGCTGTCCACCCTCGCCGACGAGACGCTGGCCGCGGCGTATTCGATCGCGCTGGAGGGGCTGCCCGAGCCGCGCCTCGCGGTGGTCGCGATGGGCAAGTGCGGCGGCAACGAGCTGAACTACGTCTCCGACGTCGACGTGATCTTCGTGGCCGCCGGGGACGAGGACCTGCAGGCCGGGACCACGATTGCGGCGCGGCTGATGGAGATCTGCGGGCAGGTGGCCTGGCCGGTGGACGCCGCGCTGCGACCCGAGGGCAGCCGTGGGCCGCTGGTCCGGACGCTCGCCAGCCACCAGGCGTACTACCGGCGCTGGGCCCGCACCTGGGAGTTCCAGGCGCTGCTCAAGGCCCGCCCGGCCGCCGGTGACCTGGCCCTGGCGAGCGAGTGGCTGGCCGACCTGGCGCCGCTGGTCTGGCACGCCGCCGAGCGGCCCGAGGCAGTCGCCGACGTGCGCGACATGCGCCGCCGGATCATCGACAACGTGCCGGCCAAGGAGCTGGACCGGGAGATCAAACGCGGACCTGGCGGGCTGCGCGACATCGAGTTCGCGGTCCAGTTGCTGCAGCTGGTGCACGGCCGGGTCGACGAGACGCTGCGGCTGCCGGGCACCCTGCCGGCCCTGCGTGCGCTGGTCGCCGGGGGATATGTGGGCCGGCAGGACGGCGAGACGCTGCTCCGGGGCTACCGGTTCCTGCGCGCCGTCGAGCACCGGCTGCAGTTGCAACAACTGAAACGCACGCACACCGTCCCCGACGACCCGGCCGGGGTGCGCTGGCTGGCCGCCGCTCTCGGCTACACCGCGCTGCCCGGGCAGGACGCGGTCGAGGCGTTCCGCTCCGACTGGGTCGGGCACGCCGCGAACGTCCGGCGCCTGCACGTCAAGCTGCTCTACCGGCCGCTGCTCGAAGCGGTGGCCCGGGTGCCGGCCGAGGCGCTGCGGATGACCCCGGCGTCGGCCCGGAAACGGCTGGAGATCCTCGGGTTCGCCGACCCGGCCGGCGCGCTGCGGCACCTGGAGGCGCTGACCGGTGGCGTGACCCGCACCTCGGCGATCCAGCGCACGTTGCTGCCGATGCTGCTGCAGGACTTCGCCGACGCCCCCGAGCCGGATCGGGGCCTGCTCAACTACCGCCAGGTGTCGGACAAGCTCGGCAGTACGCCGTGGTACCTGCGCCTGCTGCGCGACGGTGGCCCGGTCGCCCGGCGGCTGGCCCGCGTGATCGGCCTCTCGCGGTACGCGACCGACCTGCTCACCCGCGACCCGGAAGCGTTGCGCCTGCTCGCCGACGACCCGGAGCTGCAGCCCCGCTCCCGCGAGAAGCTGATCGAGGGGTTCGCCGCGGCCGCCGAGCGGCACGCCGGTGACCCGGTGAAGGCGATCGCGGCGGTCCGGGCGTTGCGCCGTCGTGAGCTGTTCCGGCTGGCCTGCGCCGACATTCTCAGCCAGGCCGGTGATCTCGCCCCGGCTCACCCGTTCGACGTGCACGAGCTCGGGGAGGCGCTCTCCGCGGTCACCGACGCCACGCTGAACGCGGCGCTGGTCATCGCCCGGCGAGCCAAGCCCGGTCCGCCCGGGATGCGGTTCGCGGTGATCGGCATGGGCCGGCTCGGTGGCTACGAGATGAGCTACCCCTCGGACGCCGACGTGCTGTTCGTCTTCGACAACGGGGAGGAGTCCGCCGCCCACGCCATCGCCGAGGAGATGCGCCGGCTGCTCAACGCGCCCGCGCCCGACCCGGCGCTCGGCATCGACGCCGACCTGCGCCCCGAGGGGCGGCAGGGGCCGCTGGTGCGCAGCCTGCAGGCGTACCAGCAGTACTACGACCGCTGGTCCAAGCTGTGGGAGGCGCAGGCGCTGCTGCGGGCCCGGTTCGTCTGCGGCTCCGAGGAGCTGGGGCGGGCGTTCGAGGCGCTCGCCGACACGAAGCGTTACCCCGGCGAAGGGCTCAGCCGCGAACAGGTCGTGGAGATCCGGCGCATCAAGGCGCGCGTCGAGACCGAACGGCTGCCCCGCGGCGCCGACCCGAACACGCACACCAAGCTGGGCCGGGGCGGGCTCGCCGACGTGGAGTGGGCGGTGCAACTGTTGCAGCTGCGGCACGCGTTCGAGGTGCCGGGGCTGCGCTGCACGAAGACGCTGGAAGCGCTCACGGCCGCCCGCGAGGCCGGGCTGGTCACGCCGGGTGATGCCGAGGAGATGGCGGCCGGGTGGACCCTGGCGGCGCAGGTGCGCAACGCGTTGACGCTGGTCAAGGGGCGCCCGACCGATCAGCTGCCGGCGCACGGGGTGGAGCTGGCCGGCACGGTGCTGCTGCTCGGCGGGGGTGATCCGGGCGAGTTCGTGGACGGCTATCTGCGGACGACGCGGAGGTCGCGGGCCGCTATGGAGCGCGTCTTCTCATGACGCGTCTTCTCATGACGCGGCTTCTCATGGTGCGGCTTCTCGCGGTGCGCTTCTCATAGCGCCGCGGCGATCACCGTGGTCAGGGAGGCGTGCAGCTTCTGCAGGTCCTCGATCGGCAGGCCGAGCCGGGCGACGACCGCCGGCGGGATCTTCAGCGCCTCCTCCCGCAGCGCCTGACCACTGCCGGTCAGCGTGATGGCGAGGCTGCGCTCGTCGGCCCGGTCCCGCTCGCGGCGCAGGTAACCGATCGCCTCGAGGCGCTTGAGCAGCGGGGACAGCGTGCCCGGGTCGAGCGCCAGCAGCTCGCTGAGCCGGCGCACGGTGAGCGGCGACTCCCCCCACAGGGCCAGCATCACCAGGTACTGCGGGTGGGTCAGGCCCATCGGCTCCAGCAGCGGGCGGTAGATCGCCACCACGCTGCGCGCGGCGACCGAGAGGGCGAAGCAGACCTGCCGCTCCAGAGCCAGGGGGTCTTCATCACTCACTTGGGATTCTCCTCAGGTCGTGGGTTAGTGTACCAATAGTTGGGGCACAAACTATTGAGGAGGGCGTCGTGGCCAACTTCCAGGATCGGTTCGCCCAGTGGTTCCATGAGACCTTCGACGACATGTGGTTCCGCTCCATGATCGGCCCCGCGCAGACGAAGGGCGCGGTCCAGGGCTGCGACGAATTCGCCCGCGAAGGCTGGAAGGCGGACCTCGAACGCCGCAAGCAGTACACGCGTGAGCAGCGGGAACGCAAGCGCGCTGCGCGCTCCTAGAGCACCTTCAAGATCTTCATGTCCTGGGTCCGCTGTGGTCCAGATCGTCGCTCCCGCGGGGACCCTTCCGGTCCTCGCAGGGCCGTGGCCGGCCCTGAACGCGAGGCCCGCAAGGGCGACGTCCGTGGGTGGTCCCGGTCCGGGCAGTAAACCCGTCCACGGCCTGGAGCAGCCCGACCGCTCCGGTAGGCCGGGGCGGCCAACTGCTCGCGGCCGGCGGCTCGGCCGGGCTCGAGTCGGGTCGGGCGCCCGGCCGGGCAGGCGATGTCGTCCATCCCGTCGAACACCGGCGGAGCCCAACCGGACACCGCGTACCGTCCCGGCGGTGCGCCCGCACGATCCTCCACTGTCCGTCTTTGATCACTCGAGCGCCGTCCGGGGCGGCCAGCCGGCGGGTCCCGGTGGACGCGCACCCGCACGCGCTGTGGGTGCGTCTCGCGGGCCATGGGGCACCCCTGAGGGGCTGGGCACCCACGCGCGGCCGGCCCGTGGCGGTGCCGCGCGTGGCGTGAGGCACCCCACCGCCCAGCCGGGTGTGGGGGTGTCCGGGGCGGGCGGTGGCGGGTGAAGCGGAGGGCGGCGCCGGTCAGGCCGGGGAACAGGGCGACGACGGGACTGGTCGCGGAGGCGAACGCGGCCGGCACCACCGCGGCGGCCGTCGCGGCGCGACCGGGCCGGAACGTGAGGGCGACCAGCGCGCGCGGCGCCCGTACGTCACCCGCCCGCTCCCCAGCTTCCCGGTGAGTCCCGCCACGCCCAGCGGCCCGGCCGCCCACAGCCGCCCCGCCGGAGCAGGGTGACGAGCAGCACCGAGCCGAGGGTCACGGTGTAGCGCTCCGGTGACCCGTACCCCGGGCAGGGCCATCACGGGCTGCGACACCGGGCTGGTTCACCCCCGCCGTACCACCGCAGGTCGATCGGGGTGTACCCGTGCGCGGCGAAGCATGCGGCCCGCGCCAC
This sequence comes from Actinoplanes sp. NPDC020271, assembly GCF_044388125.1. NCBI lineage: Bacteria > Bacillati > Actinomycetota > Actinomycetes > Micromonosporales > Micromonosporaceae > Actinoplanes > Actinoplanes sp. NPDC020271. Next base: position 608,171 of record NZ_JBIRWQ010000001.1, on the reverse strand, counting down.
CCGGGCGGCCAGGTCGGAGCCCATCCGGGGTGCGGCCGGGTAGAAGCCGGCGAGGACGGTGGCCACCACCGTGACCAGCCGTGCGACCCGGCGCACAGACCTCATCGCGCCGACAGCACCGGCTGCCCCGTACGTTGCTGCCTGTCACGGTAGGGTCGTCGCCATGTCCCGTCCGTCCCTCGTCCGATACACGGGGCTCGCAGGTAGCGCCCTGTTGGCGGGCGCGGCCTGCCTGGGCGGCGCCCACCGGCCGTGGGAACCGACTGTGACTCCGCTCACCGTCTTCCGCGGGGAGAACGGGGTGCTGCTGCCGCTCTGCTGGGTGCTCGGCGTCCCGCTGCTGCTCGGCGCGTGGGTGGCCGGGCGGCGGTCGGTGCCGTCGGTGCGGTGGGCCTACGTGACGGCCGGGTTGTGGGCGCTGCCACTGCTGCCGTTCCTGCCGCTGGGGAGCTACGACGCCTACTCCTACGCCTGTCAGGGGTGGCAGCAGGCGGCCGGGCTCAACCCGTACGCGGGCGGGGTTGATCTTCTGGGTTGTCCCTGGGCCGACGCCGTCGCGCCGACCTGGCGGGCTGCCCCGGCGCCCTACGGCCCGGTCTTCCTGGTGCTGGCGGCGGCCGCGGCGAAGCTCGGCGGCTCGCTGGCCGGGACCGTCGCGCTGCTCCGGCTGATCGCGGTGCTGGGTGTCGTGGCGATCGGCGCGTGCCTGCCGCGGCTGGCCCGCCGGGCCGGCGTCCCGGCGGAACGGGCGGTGTGGCTGGTGCTCGCATGTCCGCTTCTGCTCATCCACCTGGTGTCCGGGACGCACAATGACGCGGTGATGGTGGCGCTGCTGGCCGGCGGCCTCGCCGTGGCCGCGACCGGTCGGGGCCGGTCGGCCGGCGTTCTGTTCGGGCTCGCGGTCGGCGTGAAGGCGACCGCGGTGGTCGCGCTGCCCTTCGCGTTGTTCCGGATCCCCCGGCCCTGGTGGCGGGCGGGTCTGGAACTGGCCGGGGGAGCGGTCGGCGCGCTGGTGGCGGTCTCGCTCGGCTCCGGGCTCGGCCTGGGCTGGGTCGGCGCGCTGGCCGACAGCGGCGTCTCGGTGCAGTGGACCTCGCCGCCGACCGCCGTCGGGATGACGCTGGAACTGATCGGGGTGCCGCACGCCGTCGCGGTGACCCGGGTGCTCGGGATCGTCGCGCTGGCCGGGGTGCTGGTGTGGCTGTTTCGCCGGGCCTGGCGCGGCGGCGACCCGCTGTGGCACGCCGCGCTCGCGATGACCGCGACGGTGCTACTCGCACCGGTCTTCCATCCGTGGTACGCGATCTGGCCCTTTACACTTCTGGCCGCGACGCTGAGCCGGGAGACACGATGGCTTATCGTCCCGGTCGCGGTGGCGGCCGTGCTCTGCCTGCCCGACGGATACAACCTCGCCCTCGCCACCAAGGCGCCGGGCGCCGTCGGTATGACTGTGCTCGCCGGATATCTAATGTGGAAAGTGCTGCATGAAGCGAATTTTGATCCTGGTCGTGTCGGCGCTGGCCGCGGTGGCGCTGATGTTCGTGGCCTGGAACCGTAACAATTTCTTCGATTCCGAGGTCTATTACGGTGCGGTGCAGTACTGGTTCCGCGACGGTGGAATGGTCTACGACTGGCTGAAGCCGCTGACACCGTACGGGTTCACCTACCCACCGTTCGCGGGGCTGGTGATGTCACCGATGTCGGTGCTGCCGTTCCCGGTCGTCGTGGTGCTCGCCTCGGCGGGCACGGTGATCACCGCCGGTGTGCTGGTCCACTGGCTGGCCGGGCCGTTCCTGCAGACCCTGAAGTACCCGCTCTGGCTCAGCTACGGGGTGACGTTCTGCCTGGTGCTGGCGTTCGAGCCGGTGCGGGAGACGTTCAGCTTCGGTCAGGTCAACATGCTGCTGCTCACCCTGGTCGCCGCCGACATGCTGTTCGGGGTGGCACGTGACCGCTGGTGGGGCGGTATCGGCATCGGGCTGGCGACCGCGATCAAGCTGACCCCGGGCGTGTTCATCCTGTACCTGCTGGTGACCCGCCGGTGGAAGGCGGCCGGCACCGCGATCGGCGCCGCGACCGGCGCGACCGTGCTGGCCGGCGCGCTCTTCCCGGACGCGTCCCGCGAGTTCTGGACGTCGGCGCTGTGGGACACCAACCGGGTCGGCTCGCTGGAGTTCCTCTCCAACCAGTCGCTGCGCGGCATGGTCGCCCGGCTGCCCTGGGACGAGTGGGAATCCAAGATCTGGCTGGTCCTCGTGCTGGCCACCCTGGTCTGGTGGGGTGTGCGCTGCTACAAGACGCGCGACGACGTGGTCGGCGGGCTGGCCCTGACCGGCGTGATCGGCTGCCTGGTCAGCCCGGTCACCTGGATCCACCACTGCGTCTGGCTGATCCCGGCACTGGTCCGTTGCGTGGCACTCGGTTGGCGGGGGGCGAGCCGCCTGCCCCTGTTCGTGGCGATCGGCTCGTACGTCCTGATGACCTCGCACCTGACCTGGCTCTGGGAGAACCCGCCGTTCCCGCCCGTGCACATCCTCGGCGGCAACATCTATGTCCTGTTGAGCCTGGCTCTGCTGGTCTGGACACCGGTCGGCATCCGCAGTTCGGCTCCTGCCGAGGTACCGGAGGATGTCCTGGAGAGCCAGGTGGGGGCAACGGGCGCACCGACGCGGTGACCGCGGTCCGCCGGGACCTGGGCACCCTGCTCTGACGCGTACGTCAACGCATGTCAGCGCCGTGTCAGCGGTCACCGGCACGGTGTGACGCATGCGAGATGACACCACCGCGATCCAGGTCGAGGGCCTGGTGAAACGCTACGGCGACACCACCGCGCTGGCCGGGGTGGACCTCACGGTCCGCCCCGGCACCGTGCTCGGGCTGCTCGGGCCGAACGGCGCCGGCAAGACCACCGCGGTCCGGATTCTGGCCACGCTGATCCAGCCGGACGCCGGGCGCGCCACCGTCGGCGGGTTCGACGTCGTCCGGCAGGCGCACGAGGTGCGCGAGCTGATCGGGCTCACCGGGCAGTACGCCTCGGTCGACGAGCAGCTCACCGGCTTCGAGAACCTGCTGATGATCGGCCGGCTGCTCGGCCTCTCGCGCCGCTCGGCGCGCGCCCGCGCGACGCAACTGCTCGGCCGCTTCGACCTGACCGACGCCGCCGACCGCGCGGCCGGCAAGTACTCCGGCGGCATGCGGCGCCGCCTCGACCTCGCCGCCAGCCTCGTCGGCGACCCGCGGCTGCTCTTCCTCGACGAGCCGACCACCGGGCTCGACCCGCGCAGCCGCAACGACGTGTGGGACATCGTCCGCGGGCTGGTCGCCGACGGGGTGACCGTGCTGCTCACCACGCAGTACCTGGACGAGGCGGACCAGCTGGCCGACGAGATCGTGGTGATCGATCAGGGGCGGGTGATCGCCACCGGCACGCCCGAGCAGCTCAAGGCCCGGACGGGGGCGCAGACCGTGACCGTACGCCCGGGCAGTTTGAATGATCTTGAGAAAGTGGCCGCGGAGGTGCGCCGGGTCGCCTCCGGGCCGGTCGACGTCAGCGGCGAGATCGTGGCCGCGCCGGTCGCCGACCCGGGCGCGCTCGCCGTCCTGGTTAGGCGGCTGGACGACGCCGGGCTGGTGGTCGCCGAGTTGTCGCTGCGGAACCCCAGCCTGGACGAGGTCTTCCTGAGCCTGACGGGAGCATCCGCGTGATCGGCCGCACCGCAGCGGAGCAAGGGCCAGGAGAGCACGCGATCGGAGGCACGGCGTGAGCACGACGGCTTTGCGGAACACCGGCACGCTGGCCTGGCGGACGCTGGTGCAGATCAAGCACAACCCGTTCGAGCTGATGGACTTCAGCCTCCAGCCGGTGATGTTCCTGCTGCTCTTCACGTATGTCTTCGGTGGTCAGCTGGCCGGCTCGCCGAAGGAGTACCTGGCGTTCGCGCTGCCCGGGATCATCGTGCAGAACATGCTCTTCGCCACCATGAACACCGGCGTCGGCCTGAACACCGACATCAACAAGGGCGTCTTCGACCGATTGCGATCACTGCCGATCGCCCGCTTCGCGCCGCTGGCCGGCCGGATCGTGGCCGACGTGATCAAGCAGGCCTGGGCGCTCGTACTGCTGCTGGCGGTCGGCGCGCTGCTCGGCTTCCGCATCGGCACCGGGCCGCTCCAGGCGCTCGCCGCGTTCGCGTTGCTGCTGCTCTTCGCGGTGGCCGCCTCGTGGATCTCGGTGCTGGTCGCGATGCTGGTCGACGAACCGGACAAGGTGCAGATCTTCGGCTTCGTGCTGATCTTCCCGGTCACGTTCGCCAGCAGCGCGTTCGTCCGGCCGGAGACCATGCCCGGCTGGCTGCGGACGTTCGCCGAGGCCAACCCGACCAGCGTGCTGGCCGGGGCGACCCGTGGCCTGCTCACCGGCGGTCCGGTGGCCGGCCCGGTGATCCACTCCCTGATCTGGGCCGCCGTGCTACTGGCGGTCTTCGCCCCGCTCTCGGTCCGCGCCTTCCGCCGCCGGGTCTAACCCCGCCGCTTCGAGGGCCGTGGCCATCGTGATCCCGTCGCCGCGACTGAACGCGACGTCGAAGCCCGCGTCGCCCAGTGCGGCGCGGGCCTCGCGTTCGACGATCAAACCCTCGTCGACGGTACGGTCGGACGAGCCCCGGACCGACTCGGAAGCGCCCAGCAGGAACGCCGCGCGCTCCGGGTCGCCCTGACGCAGCACCAGATCCGCCCAGCCGGCCAGCACCTGCGCGATCACCGGCGAGTCGCGCGTGGCCACGGCGATCCGCAGCGCCCGCTCGTGGCCGGCGCGCGCCAGGCCGAGGTTCCCGGCCGCCGCTTCGATCAGCCCCCGGCTGCTGTGCATCATCGCCCGGAACTGCGGCGCCAGCGTCGAATCGGCGATCAGCCGGTCGGTCCGGTCCACCTGCTCCCGGGCCTCGTCCAGCCGGCCCTCCGCACGGGCGATCGTCGCGTGCGCGTGGTGCACCGACGCCATGATCTCCGGAATACCCTGGTCGAGGGCGTACCGCCGAGCGTCCTCGACCGCCCGGTACGCCTCCTCGCGCTCGCCGCCGAGCCAGAGCTGCACCGCCAGCTTCGCCTTCATCTGCGGCACCTCCTCCCGGATGCCGACCGCCTCCAGCAGTTCGATCGCCTCCCGCTGCCAGCCCACCGCCTGCGCGAAGTCGCCGCGAGCGGCGGTCAGGTCGGCCAGCGCGCTCAGCGTGAACCCGATGCCCCACCGGTCGCCGACCGCGCGGAACCCGTCCAGCGCCGAACGCAGGTCGGCCTCGGCCACCTCGGCCGGCTCGCCGAAGTTGATCCGCACCTGCCCGATGATCATCCTGGCGATCGCGCGCAGCCACGGGTCCGGATCCTCCGCGATCTGCGCGGCGGCGCGCTCGGCATCGGCCCGGCGGGTCTGGTACAGCGCCGCCACCAGGCCCAGCATCCGCAGGCCGGGATGGCCGTCCCGGTGCGGATCGGCGATCTCCAGCGCCCGGTTGAAGGACGCCTTCACCTCGACGAAGTTCATCGGCCCCTCGACGCCGTTGAGCGCCGCGAGCGTGTACGCCAGCGCCAGCTCCTGCCGGTCCACCGGCCCGTCCAGCGCCAGCGCCTCGGTGCACAGCGCCGCGCCCTCCGACCGGTGCCCGCACAGCCACCAGTACCAGCCCAGGTTCGCGACCAGCGCGACCGCGGTGGCCCGGTCGCCGGCGGAGAGCGCGGCCCGCAGCGAGGCGTGCAGGTTGTCGTGCTCGGCGCGCAGCCGGGCCATCCACTCCAGCTGCTCGGCGCGGCGCAGATGCGGCTCCGCCTCCCGGGCCAGGGCCAGCAGATGGGCGGCGATCGACCGGCGCAACGGCTCGGCCTCGCCGGACTCGGCGAGACGCTCCAGGCCGTACTCCCGGATCGTCTCCAACATCCGGTACCGCCCGTCCGTGCCCAGGACCAGCAACGACTTGTCGACCAGCGCGCCCAGCAGGTCGAGATCGGCCGCGCACACCTGCTCGACCGCGGTCACATCGGCGCCACCGGGGAACGCCGCCAGCCGTCGCCACAAGCGTCGCTCCTGATCGGACAGCAGATCCCAGCTCCAGTCGACCACCGCGCGCAGCGTCTGATGACGCGGCAGCGCGGCCCGGCTCCCCCCGGTGAGCAGGCGGAACCGGTCGGCCAGGCGATCGGCGAGAACGGCGGCCGGAAGCGTACGCAAGCGGGCCGCGGCCAGCTCGATCGCCAGCGGCATCCCGTCCAGCGCGCGGCAGATCCGCACCACCGGCGCCACGTTCCCGTCCGTGAGTATGAACCCGGCCGCGCGATCCAACAGCAGGCGCACCGCCGCGAAACCGCTCGCGGTCGCCGTGTCCGCCCCCACCGGAGGCAGCGCCAGCGGCTCGACCGGGAACAACGCCTCACCCGGCAGGCCCAGCGGCTCCCGGCTCGTCGTCAGCAGACGCAGCCCCGGCGCGGCCCGCAGCAGCACGTCGGCGACCTCGGCGGCGGCGTCGATCAGATGCTCGCAGTTGTCCAGGACCAGGACCATCTCGCGGGTGGCGACCGCGTCACGCAGCCGGGCCAGGGTTTCGCGCCCGGCGCTCTCCCGCGCGGCTTCCTCTCGTCCGGCTTTTCTCTGCGCGGTGCTGTCGCGGCCGGTGCTGTCGCGCCCGATGCTGTCGCGGCCCGTGCTGTCGCGCCCGATGCTGTCGCGCCCGATGCTTTCGCGCCCGGTGCTCAGGTGTATCTGCTCGCGCAGATCCAAAGCGGTCAGGATCGCCTGGGGGAGTTCGGCCGGGTCCCGGACCGGAGCAAGCTCGGCCCGCCACACCCGACCCGGCAGCCGGGCCGCGACCTCGACCGACAGCCGCGTCTTCCCGCTGCCGCCCGGGCCGGTCAGCGTGACCAGGCGGTGCGCTCCGATCAGGGCGCGGACCGCACGGACGTCGGCCGCCCGCCCGACGAAGCTGCTCAACTCGGCCGGCAGGTTCCCGCGCGGCCCGACCGGCTGCTCCCGCAACAGGTCCACGTGCAGCCGGGCCAACTCGGGAGAAGGATCGGCCCCGAGCTGCTCGGCCAGCCGACGACGGATCCGCTCGAACACCTCCAGCGCGCGCCCCGGACTGCCGGCCCGCCACAACGCCCTGATCAGCAGGGCGGCGAGCGGCTCGTCGAGCGGGTGCGCCGCGGCCAGCGCCTCCAGCTCGGGCGTCACGTCCCGCTGGGCCATCTCGGACATCAGCCAGGCCTTCTCCGCCTGCAGCCGCAACCGCCGCAGCCGGACCGCCTCCGCCTCCGCGACCTCCGGGAACTCCAGCTCACCGCGCCACAGCCGCAACGCCTCGCCCGGCTCGCACCGCTCGAACCGGAAGACGTCCACCCGATCCGGCTCGATCACCAGGCGATAACCGGCCGGGGTGGCCTCGACCCGCAACCCGGGCGCGGCGCGGCGCAGCCGTGACACCAGCGCCTGCAGCGCGTTCACGGCCGCGGCCGGCGGCGCGTCACCCCAGACCCCGTCGATCAGCCGGTCCACCGAGACGCTGCGGCCGGCCTCCAGGGCGAGAAGGACCAGGAGAGTACGCAATCGCGAGCCGGCGATCGGCATGACCTCCCCGGAGCCGGAGCGCACCTCGACCGGCCCGAGCACCGCGATGTCCACCCCGTCGATTCTGCCTGCTCGCTCGTCGCCCGGGGAACCCGCGTCTCCGGGCGAGCGCCGGGCCGGAGACGCGGGCGCGTGGACGGGACATCGACGAAATTCACGAGGCGGCCCGGGAACTGGCATTCACGGCGTACCGGAAACTGGGGTTGATCTTGGGTTTGATCTGGCCGGGAACGACGAGACGGCGGCCACGCCGGCGCAGGGCCGGACGGGACCGCCGTCTCCGGGCAGATCAGACGTTGTAGTACATCTCGAACTCGTGCGGGGTGGGGCGCAGGCGGACCGGGTCGATCTCGTTGGTCCGCTTGTAGTCGATCCAGGTGGAGATCAGGTCGTCGGTGAAGACGCCACCGGCGGTGAGGAAGTCGTGGTCGTTCTCCAGGGAGTTGAGCACGGCGTCCAGGGAGCCCGGCACCTGCTTGACGCTGCCCCACTCCTCCGGCGGCAGGTCGTAGAGGTCCTTGTCGATCGGAGCCGGGGGCTCGATCTTGTTCTTGATGCCGTCGAGGCCGGCCATCATCTGGGCCGAGAACGCCAGGTACGGGTTCGACGACGGGTCCGGCACACGGAACTCGACGCGCTTGGCCTTCGGGTTGCTGCCGGTCACCGGGATGCGGGTACAGGCGGAACGGTTACGCTGCGAGTAGACCAGGTTGACCGGGGCCTCGTAGCCGGGGACCAGGCGCCGGTACGAGTTGACGGTCGGGTTGGTGAACGCGAGCAGCGACGGCGCGTGGTGCAGCAGGCCGCCGATGTACCAGCGAGCGGTGTCGGACAGACCCGCGTACCCGGTCTCGTCGTAGAACAGCGGCTCGCCGCTGAGCCAGAGGCTCTGGTGGGTGTGCATGCCGGAGCCGTTGTCACCGAAGAGCGGCTTCGGCATGAACGTCGCCGTCTTGCCGTGCTCCCACGCGGTGTTCTTGATGATGTACTTGAACAGCTGCATCTGGTCGCCGGCGTGCAGCAGCGTCGAGAACTTGTAGTTGATCTCGCCCTGGCCGGCGGTGCCGACCTCGTGGTGCGAGCGCTCGACGGTGAAGCCGGTGTCGACGAGACGGCGGACCATGGCGTCGCGCAGGTCGGCGTAGTGGTCGACCGGGGAGACCGGGAAGTAGCCACCCTTGTACGCGGTCTTGTACCCGCGGTTGCCACCCTCCTCCTCGCGGCCGGAGTTCCACGCGCCCTCGATCGAGTCGATGTAGTAGAACGCCTGGTTCGCGGAGGTCTCGTGGCGGATCGAGTCGAAGATGTAGAACTCCGCCTCGGCGCCGAAGTAGGCGGTGTCGGCGATGCCGCTGGAGGCGAGGTACGCCTCGGCCTTCTTGGCCACGTTCCGCGGGTCACGCGAGTAGGCCTCACGGGTGAACGGGTCGTGGATGAAGAAGTTCAGCGCGAGCGTCTTCTGGATCCGGAAGGGGTCGACGAAGGCGGTCGCGACGTCCGGCAGCAGCATCATGTCGGACTCGTGGATGGCCTGGAAGCCGCGGATCGAGGACCCGTCGAAGGCGAGGCCGTCGGTTGCCACACTGTCGTCGAACGACTCCACCGGGATGTTGAAGTGCTGCATCACGCCGGGAAGGTCACAGAAACGTACGTCGACGAACTTGACGTCCTCGTCTTTGAGGTATCGCAGGAGTTCCTCGGGATTGGCGAACACACGTCCTCCTGGCACAGTTTTCCGATACCGGGCGGCATGAGCCGCCACCTGGCAAGGCTTGTCGCGACGTTAGGGGCCCGGAGTTGCCCCGGCGTATCCCTATTGTTTCTGTCGTGTTACGCAACCGGATGATCAGGCACGTCACGGCGCGCGGCCGACCTCCGGACCCTATCGCGTAGGCTCGGCCGTCGTGGCAGCTTCCGCGAACGACCCCCCGCACGCCCCGGCCCGCCCGGAACCGGCCGGTGGCGGGCAACGGCTGATCGCGCTGCTCATCGACTGGGTCCTCTGCCTGCTGGTGGCCAGTCTCTACGCCAGCCCGTACCGGGCATCGTGGCCGCCGGTCGTGCTCCTGGTACTGGTCAACACGATCTTCATCGGATTGTTCGCGCAGACCCCGGGCATGCGACTGACCCGGCTGCGCTGCGTCTCCTACACCGACGGCGGTGCGATCGGGCTGCTGCGCGGCCTCTACCGCGCGGTGCTGCTGGCGCTGCTGATCCCGGCGCTGATCGCCGACGGTGAGGGCCGCGGCCTGCACGACCGGGCCGCCGGGTCGATGGTCATCCGCGCGCCGTCAGCTCGCTGACCGGCCCAGACCAGCCGCGTCCTCGAGTCGGAACCGGTCAGAGGCCAGAATGTGCTCCTCGACGAACTGGAAAACCCGCTTATCCAGTACGTCGTTCCGGCGCACCCGCGGATTCGAGCCCGAGGCGATCTCGGCCAACTCCCACAGCTCGCTGGTGAACGTGGCGAACTGTTCCCCGGTCACGTAGAAGACGGTGGCCGGCTCGCCGGGCACACCGACCTCACGGATCGTCCCGGCGCGGGCGTCGTCGGGCGTGACCGAGTAGGGCGAGTGCAGCAGCTCGCACCAGCGGACCTCGGCGACAGTGGTGAACTTGTCCTCCCGGGGCGGCCGCTCAGCGGCCAGGGGCGGCGGCTGGGCCGGCGCCGCGGGCACGAACGTGACGAGGCCATGCAGGTTGAGCGCCAGCGAGAAGATGTTCTCACGCAGCGTCCGGTCCGCGGGCGAGTCGTACTCCCACTCCTCCGGATACACCTGGACGGTGTAGTCGGACGGACTGCCGATCTTCACCACGACGGAGTGTCCTTCCGGGATGCGGTGCGTCCGGCGCTCTGCAGGTCGCTGGGGTCCAGCCACGGCGAGGCCAGTATCCGCTCCTCGATGAAACCGATGACCGGGTGGTCCAGTACCTCGTCGCGTCGCACCGTGGAGTGGACGCGGGCGGCGTCGGTGTCGGCGAGCGCCGCCAGGTCGTCGAGCAGCATCGCGAACTCCGGCGGGCTGGTGTAGAACACCACACCCTGCTGCTGATCCTCCCATCCCCAAGGCCTGAGGAAACTTTCGGTTCGGCCGGCCAGCGCCACGTTCGGGGTCACGGTGTACCGCGAGTGCAGCAACAACGCCAGGCGGACCATGTCCGGGTCGGTGAGGTCACCGTCCTCTTCGGGCGGAAGCGACGACTCCAGCCACGGGGGCCCGATCCAGGTGAGGTCGTCGACGAAGAGAAACTCCGGGAGCATGTTGAGGGTGACGGCGTAGACCCCGCGGTACAGGGCCGACCGCTCCGGCTCGTCCTCCCAGCCGGCGAACCGTACGCGGACGTAGTAGTTCGCCGGCGTGCCGAACTTCACCATCTCACTGGCCGCCACCGAGCACGCGGCGGATCTCCGGCTCGTAGACCGGCTCGTCGCGCTTGCTGGTCACCACGCCGCCACCCGGGGTCTGCACCTCGAACGCCTGCTCGTCGGTGACGATGGTGGACTCGTCGTCCACCAGCTGCTGGGCGGGAGCTGGGTTGCTGATGGTCCGCCGCTTGGCGAGCTCGGGCGCTTCGGCGTCCCGCGGGCCGCGCTGGGCCGCCTCGTGGGCCCGGTTCGCGGCGTGGCTGCGCAGCCCTCGGGGGATCTCCTCGAGCCCGGAAACCCGCGAGCCGGTGGGCGGGACGCCGGGCGCCGACAGCATGCCGGTGCCGGACTCGGACCGAGCCGCCTCGGTGCCGAAGTAGTCGGCCCACGCGGTCGTACGCCGCTCCCGGTCGGTTTCGTCGCGGCGCCGGGCCGGCGGCGGGGTGGCCGGCGTGCTCGGCCGGTTCAGCACCGGCGGGGCGGCACCGTCCGGGCGGAACGCGTCGCCGCTTCCCGCCGTGGTGTCCGGGCGCAGCTCCTCGGTGCTGCCGGGCCGCCGCCGATCGCGGTTCCCGGCTGGATTCTTGAGCACCGGCGGCATCGTGCTGCCGGGCGGGCGGCCGAACGTCTCCTCGCCGTCGCCGGGCAGGTGGGGCCGGCGGCTTGACTCCCCGTCCCGCCGCCGGTCGCCGCGACCGGGCAGGCCAGGCGTACGGCCCGGGCTGCCGCCTCCGCGGCGCAGGGTGCGGCCCGGTGGCTGGCCGAGGCCGGGCGGCTGCCCGGGGGTCCGGTTGAACGCGCCACGCCCGAGCTGGCCGGGATTCGGCGACGTCGCCCCGGGCGGCAGCGAAGGTGCCTTCGGGCCGGCGCCGGGCAGGGCCGGCGGCTGAGCTCCGGGCTTGAGGGCGCCCGGCGCCAGCGGCAGCTGACCCGGCACGACCGGAAGCCCGGGCGGAAGCCCCGGTAGCAGGCCGGGCGTGCCGGGCGGCAGGCCCGGCTGGTTCCCGGCGACAGGCACCGGCGCGGGCGTGCCACCCGGCGGCTCGATCAGCCCGGGCGGTGGGTTGTTGAACGTCGGCTGGGTCGGGGCCGGCGGGTTCGCCGGAGGGGCGGCCGGTGGCGCCGTGGGCGGGATCGCCGGGGGCGCCGCGGGCGGCGGGGGCGCTCCACCCAGGCTGGGCGGAGCCACCATCGGCGGCATGCCGGGGTTGTTCATCACCGCGTTCATCGGCTTGATCGGCGGGCCGACGCCCTGGGAGAAATAGCTCAGCGTGTCGTAGTACTGAGTGCCGTACTTGTGGGCGAGTTCCTGAGCGAAGGTCCGGTAGTCGTTCTTGACCACCTCGATGTCCTCGTGGGCTTCCTCCTTGACGGCCTGACCGGGGGTCGGGGGAAGCCAGTTGCCGTGCGTGAAGAAGGCGCCGAGACCCTCCAGGAAGCCGACCTGGCTGGCCTCGTGGAGCTTGCTGCGGTACTCCTCGGTCAGCTTGTCCATCTCGTCGCGCGCGCTCTGCGAGATGTGCGCCGCGTGCCGGAGGGTGTTCCGGTTGATCTGGGCGGCCTCGATCCAGAGATCGAGATAGGCGAGCGTCTCACCCGGCCCGCGCTTGAGGAACTCCGCGGCGGCCTTCGGCGACTTCCATTGTTCCTGCAGTTCGGTGCTGCGGGCCAGAACGAAGTACTTGATGTTCTCCAGAAAGGTCACCGCGTTGTCCCACTGGTCGGCCAGCGCGTCCATGTCCTCCGGATGCATGTTGTAGATCTTGCGCTGGACATCCTCGAAGGTCAGCGAGTTGCTCTGGCCGGCCGGGTCGGTGAACTGCGTGGAGGGCAGGTCCGGGTTCGTGTACGACGGGTACTGCTCGTACGGACTCCAGCCGTAGTTCGGGTTGGCCGTGGCGTCGAAGTAACCGGCCATGATCAGCCCGTCATCTCTCTGGTGTACGGGTCGTACTCCGACGAGATGTCGGTGGTGACGCCGAGCTGGCCCTGTGTCTGCTTGCCGACCACGACCTTGTCGGTCTCGGTGGTGGTGGTGTGCGTCTCGCCCGACTTGTCCTTCTCGGTGGTGACCTTCTCGGCCTTTTCCGTGGTGATCCCGTCCTGGTCCACGCTGGTGGTGCGGGTGTTGGTCAGATTGCCCTTGGCGTCCCGGGTCTCCACCAGCTGGTGACTCACGTCCCTGTTCACGGTGCCGCCCTCCGGCGAGGTGACCGCCTGGTAAGTCGTGGTCTCCTTGGTGCTGCCGGTCGACTTGCCCTTGGCGTCGTACGACTGGGTGGTCGTCACCTGCGTATGGGTCCGGTCGTCGAAGGTGACCGTGGTGTGCACCGAGGACTGCGACGTGATCTTGTTGTTCTTGTCGTAGACGACGGTGGTGACGGTCTTGCCGCCGCCGTTGACCGTGGTGGTGATCACCTCGCGGCGCTCGCCGTGCGGCCCCTTCGACGTCTGCACCGTCTGGTACGGCCCGACCTGCTTCGTCTCGCCGTCCTCCCACAGCGCGCTGCCCGGGTCCTGCAGCGGCTTCTCCTTGTCCTTGGCCAGCCGCTCGAAGTACGTCTCGCCGATGCCCCTGGGCAGCCCGGCCGGCCGGGCGACGTCCTCGCCGAAGGCGAAGAGCACGCTGTTCAGCGAAGCCGCGGACATGGCGTCGTTCGACTCGTACGAGTCGGCGACGGTCTGGGCCGCCATGCCCACGTTGTGCAGGGTCTGACGGAGCGTGCCGAGATAGGCGAAGAACTCAGCGGCGTTGGCCGCGACCCGCGCCCTCGCGGCGGCGGCCTCGCCCAGCACGTCCCCGCTCCACGCGTTGCCCGGCATGGACTGCAGGTGGGACAGGTGCATGGAGCGCGTGGAGATGTCGTTCTCCTGGTCGACCATGTGCTTCGCGTACGCCCGCAGGCCCTGGAGGTCGACCTTCAGCGGTGGCCCGCCGTCGAGCCACTTGATGTCGGCCGTGTTCGCCGCGGTCGCCTCCGGGTGGAGGTTCGTCTCGCCGGAATATGGGTTTACATACGGGTCGTTGCCGACCATCGCGCCTCCCCCGGTTCGGCCGTGCAGCTCGCCCCCGGACGGTATCGCGCCCGAGCGCTGAGCGGGTGACGGTATAGAGTACGCCGCCGTCTCGGCCCGGGTTCGAACCGTTCTCGACCGGCCGGTGTACGTGATGGCATAGAACCGAACGGCGTACCGAGCGGGGTGGCCGGGGGAGCCGATCCTGGTTACCTTCGGGACATCATGGGTCTTTCGGGGTCGCTCCCAGCGTGCGCCGACTAGCAGAATCGGGGTGAACCACCTTGTCAGGAACTCCGGGTATGGGTCAGGTCCATGCCACTCAGGAGCAGTTGAACGCGATGGCGCAGCGGTGCGAGGACACCGGGCAGAGCATCGCGCGGGGCATGGCCCAGCTGCTCGACCGGGTTCAGTCTCTCGGCGGCGCGGGCTTCCAGGGCACCGCGAACAACGCGCTGCAGGACGTCTCCGTGCAGCTCAACGACGGACTGACCAAGATCATCAACGCGCTCGACGAGCTGGCCGGCAAGATGAGCAACGCGTCGAAGCAGTACGGCCAGCACGACGAGGACGCCGCTCAGGAGATCCGTTCCGCGGCCGCCTCGACCGGCGACAGTTCTGTCATCAGCATCCTGCGCGGCTGAGCGCGTAGCGGAGATCGGAGGACCGGATCATGAGCATCACCTACAACTTCGGGCAGATCAACGACGTCGCGCAGGCCATCGGCACCTACGAGGGGCAGATGGACCAGCAGCTGAATGACCTCTACGGGGAGTTCACGCGGCTGTTCGCGCAGGACTGGACCGGTTCCGCAGGCGAGGCCTGCGACCAGGCCCGGCAGAAGTGGAACCAGGGCGCCATGGAGATCAAGGCCGCTCTGCAGTCGGTCGGCGTCAAGCTCGGCGCCTCGGCCGAGCGGATGCAGCAGATCGACCAGCAGATCGCGTCCGGGATGTGATTCGCACCGGCCGCCGGTGACCACCGGCGGCCGATACGCGATCATGTCAGGCTGGATCTGTCACGAGGAAGAGGTGAGCGCCGATGGCGGATGTACCGGGACGTCCCGACTGGAGCGCTCTGCGCGGCATGATCGCCGACCTCAACAAGGCGACCGCCCAGCTGCCCGACATCCAGAGACGCATGCTCGCCGTGACCGGCACGGCCTGGTCGCCGGATCGCATGATCAAGGCCGTGGTCGGGCCACGTGGCCACCTCCTGGAGCTGGAGATCGATCCGCGCGTGCTGCGTCAGCCGAACTCGAAGGCGCTGTCGTCGAGCATCGTGCAGACCGTGCGCGCCGCGATCGAGGACGCCGGCCGGCAGAGCACCGAGGTGATGGACGAGGCCCTTCCCAGCGACCTACGGGCGCTGGGATCATCGGCCGCCCGGGATTTCGTCGGCAGCCACGACGCCGACGTGCGTAAACGGCTGGAGGACGACCGTGGGTGAGTTCGTCGAGATCCGGACCTCGCCGGCCGAGATCATCAACATCGCCCGGTCCCTGCGGGACAAGGGCGAGGCACTCGAGCAGGCGGCCAAGCGGCACAGCATCGACATCGAGGCCCGGGAGAAGCGCGAGGACGTCTTCCCCGCCGGCGACGAGTTCAGTAATCAGTTCGAGCCGCAATACCACGGCGCCACCACCGACGTCACCGGCGCCGGTTCCACCGCGAACCTGGCGTTGCGCGCGGCCGCCGAGTTCTGCGGCGCGCAGTTGAAGACCATCGGCGACTATGTAGCCAGCGCGATGGCGTCCTACGACGTCACCGACCAACAGAGCGGCACGGACATCGCCAAAGCGGGTCAAGCCGGGTAGATGCCGTGACGACGAGTGGCGGGCCGGCCAGCTCGGGAGTGTGCCGTGTCCGACGGTGACGACCACGAGGTCATGACCATGATCCTCGACTGGTTCTCATCCATCGAGGAGCACATTCCGGGCGCCCGGAGCAAGGTCGGCGAGATCATTCTCGGACCGGTCCCCAAAGGGAGCGCCAACCACATCTACGACCTCGCCGACCAGTGGGGCGAGCTGGCCCAGACGCTGAACGACGCGTACGAGGACATCGCCAGGTCGGCGAACGGCATCCTGGAGAACTGGTCCGGTGACGAGGCCGCGACCCAGTTCTCCCAGCAGTGGTTCGAGTACGTGTCCGGTCTGCGCCAGGTCACCGAGGGCGCCGGCCAGATGCAGAACGGCGTGCAGAAGTACGGCCTCGAAGTCGAACTGATGAAGTTCATCGCCGCGGTCAACCTGATCATGCTGGCGGTCGGGATCGTCCAGCTGATCATCGCGGCGTTCGGGACGTTCGGTGGCGCGCTCGCCGGCGTGCCTCCCCTCTACGCGGCCTGCCGCACGGCCCTGGTCAAAGCCGCGTCGACAGCCTTCTCGAAGATTGCCGCGATCTCGCTCAAGATCCTGCTCAAGTCGATGGGGCAGCTGTTCAAACGGCTGCCCGGTGCGCTGGCCCGCGGCCTGCCGAAAGCCCTCCCCAAAGCCGTCGGGCTCGGCCGCAAGGCCTTCCCCAAACTGCTCACCCCGGCGGCCAAGAAGCTCAGCCCCAAAGTGCTGGGCAAAGCGGCCTGGAACGGGCTGCGGAACCTGTCGCCACGTCAGCTGATCGCCCGGGGCATCTCCAAGGGCGTCGCCGAGAAGCTGGCCGCCAAGGAGCTGCGTGGTCTCGCCCGAAAAGAGATCAACAAGACTCTGACCAGGCGGACCCGGCGGCTGTTGCAGAAAGAGTTGTCCAAGGAGATCCGTGGGCAGCTCGCCAAGAACTGGGGCCGGAAAGGCGCGGCCGAGGCACTCAAGAAGAGCGCGCTCAAGAGCGTCGGGAACCTCTCGGCGAACGAGATCCAGCAGATGGCCATCCGGGCCGCGGCCGCGAAGGGCCTCAGCGCCGAGTTCGGCAAGTACGTCGGCACCCGCGTCGTCTTCGGCGGCATGTTCATGGGCGGCACCGACATGCTCGGGCAGACCCTGCAGGCCATGTCCGGCAACCGCGGCGACTTCGACCTGGCCCATATCGGCAACAGCGCCCTGCAAGGCGCGGTCTTCGGCGCCGGCATGTTCGGCGGCCCCGTCGGCCACGCGGTCGGCGGCGCGCTGGCCGGCGGCAGCATGGCCCTCGGCACCGAGATGTACCAGGTCGCCCACGGCCAGGACGGCATCAACTGGCACAACGTCGAACACGGCGCGGCCGAAGGCGCCAAGGCCGGCGTCATCTTCAGCGGGCAGACCCACCTCGAGGGCGCGCGCGGCCACATGAACCTCGGCGGCCTGAAGATCGGCGAGACCGTGCACGTCCTGCCGGGCGCCAAGGAAGGCACGTTCACCGTCGAGTCGGCGCGCTCGCGGCACAACGAGAGCCTGACGCTCACCAGCGATGGCCAGTTCTCCTTCAGCAGCGACCGCAAGAGCGGCACCATCCTCCGCGAGAGCGCGGGCTTCAACGACTCGGCGGCGTTCGGTGGGCGGCCCGAGCAGCTGACCCCGGCCGCCGCGACGCCGTCGGGGTCGGCCGCGACGGCCAGCCCGAGAACCGACGCGCCGACCCCTCGCTCCGACACCCCGGCCCGCTCCGACACCCCCGCCCGTTCCGACACCGCCGCCCGTTCCGACTCTCCGGCTCGTTCGGACAGTCCGGCCCGCTCCGACGGCGGTGGCCAGCAGAGCGACACACCGGCCCACACGGACAGCGGCGGCCGGCAACCGGAGACGGGCGGAAACCGGTCCGGCACGCCGGCCCAGCATCGGGTCCTGGCCGACGGCGGTGACGGGCGGCCTCCCGGCGATCACACACCGGCTGCGCCGGATCACGCGAGCAGCGACCGGCATGCGGCCGACGGCGCGAGCGACAGGTCCGCTCGTGGAGACGATTCCCTTTCCCGTACGGGCGAAGCCCCGTCCCGTGGGACCGGGGACACGCCCGTGACCCGCGACGACGGCCCGGACACTGTGGATCGTTCCGGAACCGGTGACCACCTCTCCACGGGCGACCACGCGACGGCCGGGGATCGGCCGGGTGCGGCGGCGCAGGACCGGGGAGCGCCCGGCGGCGTGCGGGACGACGTCACCGGCGATCACGGTCGGGCCGGGGATCGGATCACGGCCGGGCGTGACGGCGTACGGGAAAATGGTCTTGATCGTCATCTCGCGGATCGCGGCGCGTCCGGTGACCAAGCGCTGACCGGCGGTTCGGCGCACCGCGCCGGCGGGGACCGGATCGCCACCGAGCGGCCCGGATCCGACCGTCTGACCTCTGATCGGCCGGTGTCCGACCGGCCGGCGATCGACCGGCCCGCATCCGAGCATCCGGCGTCGGATCGGCAGCCGCCGGACCGGGCCGGGTCGGAGCGGCGTGAGGTGGACGCGGCGCCGTTCGGTCGGTTCGGCGAGACGGCAGCCCGGCACGGGGTGGATGGGGCACGGCAGCGCGAGGAGGCGCCCGCGGCCCGGCACGAGCGAGCCGGAGGTGACCAGTCGGCGCGTTCCGAGGACGGGGCGCGTCCCCCGAGGGATGCCGAAAGCGCCGGTCGGGCGCACGACGACCGCCCGCCGCCGGACGGGCCGCCGCACGATCCGACCCCGGAACACCCCAGTGCCGACCGGATGGCCTCGAACGGACACGAGACCGGCGTCGACCCGACCCCGGACTCGATCCGCCAAGGCACCGTGCGGTTCCGCGAGCACCCCGAGTTCCCGGCGTTGATGCGCGAACTGGAGGACGCCGGCTTCGAGGTCTACGAGACCAACGGCCCGTTCCCGGAGACCGAGTACCGGCACGTCTACGCGGTCAAAGGCGAGGAGTTCCTCCGGGTCGACAAGCGCATGCGAGTCATCAAGGACATGCGCTTCCTCGACTTCGAGCATGAGGTCGGCCACGTCCGGCAGATGGAGGACCGCGGCCGCTTCCCGGACGGCCCCACGTGGGGCACGAACGCGGCGAAGGAGATCTCGCCGGGCCGGTTCGTGGAGATCAATGACACGCCGAAGATCATTCGCTCGCGGATGTTCATCGTCGAGTACCACGTGCGCCTGCAGGAGGTCATCCGGCTGGCCGACAACGGCGTGGACCGGCCGATCCTCGAAGAGCACATCAAGGGCCTGAGCGATTACGCGGCGGACTATCAGCGCAAGGTTGACGGCAGGCGGTGGGGCGAGAAGGCAGAGTTCGCCAACGCGCACTTCCCGGATATTCCGGAGCTACGTGACCAAGTTGCCGGGATTGCGGCCGGCCTCCGTGGGGAGACGCCCGCGGAGCCGGTCCGGGATGTGCCGGGGCGGGGGAGCGGCCACGACGGAACCGCGGCCGACGGGTCGATGGCCAAGAGCGGGGAGAGCGGCGGCGAGCGGGGCGGGACGGATCGGGGAGATCCTTCTGAGGCCGCCCACAGCTCCGGCCTGTCCCGGGACTCCGGTGCGCCCCACGACTCGGGTCTGCAGCACGACTCGGATCTGCAGCACGACTCAGCTCTGCACCGTGACTCGGGTCTGGCGCGGCACGATGAGCCGGCGGCGCCGGAAGTGTTGCGGGTTCAGGAGATTCTGCGGGGCGAGGACGCTCCGGAGCACCCCGCCGACGTCGTCGACCGGCATCCGTCCATGCGGACCGGGCATCCGCCGACCGAAGGACTGAACCAGGATCGGGTCGCCTCGCATCTGCGGGCCAGGACCGGGCCTGAGCAGTACGGCGACTGGGCCGCCCACCACCTGGCCGAGCACACCGAATCCGGCGGGCTGCGGCCGAAGTCGCCGGCGGAGATCGCGCGGACCGTGGACCACCTCGCCGATCAGGCGCTGGAGCACGTCCGACAGCCGGCCGGCGAGCCGCGCGGGCCGCGAGGCGGTGGCCACGAGGCGGGCCGCCCGGAGCGTGGCGGACGTGAGGACGCCGCGCGGGACGAGGCGCGGCGTGAACACGAGACTCGTGAGCAGGAGGCGCGCGAACGGCAGGAAGCCCAGGAACGGGAGGCTCGGGAGCGGGCCGAGGCGGAGGGACGGGCTCGGGCTGAGGTAGCCGCGGCTCGGGATCACGACTCCGCCGGGCATGACGAACCCGGCGCCTCGCACGACCGCGCCCCGCACGACGGCGCCTCGCACGACGGCGCCTCGCACGACGGCGCCTCGCACGACGGTGGGCCGCACGACGGTGGGCCGCATGACGGTGGGCCGCCGCATGATCCGGATGGGCCGCGGCGGCCGGGGGAGCCTCGGACGCCGTTGCGGGAGTTCTTCTCCCGGGAGCCCGAGGCGAGCCCGGAGTTCAACGAGGCCGTGAAGCGGGAGTTTGTCCGGGAGCTCGCCGGCCGCGACTTCGCCGGGCTGGATCTGCGCGTCGACAAGGTCAGCGCGGGAAGCCGCGGACTCGAGGTCGACCTGTCCGTCATCGACCCGGCCAGTGGTGACAAGGTCGGTGACGTCACTCGCCGGTTCAGCATCGACGCGGAGACCGGAAGGCTCGAAGTTCAGCACCTGAACTTCGACCTGAAGGCCGGCTTCCAGAACCGAGGGTTCAGCCAGGCGTTCAACGGTCACATGGAAGGCTGGTACGTCGAGTCCGGTGTGGACCGCATCCTCATCCAGGCCGGCAAGTCGGTCGGTGGTTACGCCTGGGCGCGGGCCGGTTACGACTGGCACCTCACGTCCGACTACCAGGCCCGGGACGTGATCGGCCGGCTCGGCAAAGAGGTGCAGCTGCTCGATCGGGACCTCAGCTCGCTGATCAACGCGACGGTGCACGATCAGCCGGAGACCGTCGACTACCTCGTCGCGAGGCACGGGTACCCGGATGCGGCCTCGGCGATCGAGGGCATGCGGCATCAGCTGGACGAGGCGAACTCGCTGATCGACCGGGCGCGGACCAGGCCGTACCGGGGAGAAGGCTTTCCGACGCCTCAGGAGATCAGTCAGGTCGGGCGCACCGATCAGACCGGGCGAGGGGCGACCTGGGTCGGCAAGCGGGCGATGCTGGGCGCGGGCTGGCACGGGTCGAAGGCGCCGGAGTTCCACCCGGAGGCCCCGCTGCGCGGGGAGTCGGGCCCGCGGGTCCACGTCGAGCCGGAGCCGCGTCCGGCCGAGCCGGTCCGCGGCCGGCACGAGTCCGACGGGCCACCACCGCCCGACGTTCCTCAGCGTCCGGAGGAGCCTCAGCGCCCCGAGGAGCCCCAGCGTCCCGAGGAGCCGATCCGGCACGACGAGTCCCCGCGTCGCGAGGAGCCGGCGCGGTCGGACGAGCCGTTCACCGACGAACAGCGGCGCGCGATGGAAGAGCGGTTCCGGGACGCTTTCGGTCCACCGCCCGAGCGCCCGGAGGTGGAGCCGCCGCGTCCGGACGTACCGAATGATCGGTTTGATGACGCGGCGATGCCGCGGGATGATGCGCCGCGCGGCCCGCTCGACGACGCGTCGAATCGGCGTGACGAGGCTGGACACGATCAGCTCGCTTCGCCGCGGAGCGAGACGGAGCCGGGCCGCCAGGCGGACGAGAGCTACCGCGAGGACGAACGGCGTGCGTTGGACGATCGTCTCGAGGACGCGTTCCACCTGCCGCACACCGACGATCAAACGGACGCTTGGGTGCGCGACGCCCAGGCTGCCGGCAACGACCTGCTGAGTGTGCTGAGCCCGGAGAGCCACGGACCGGCCAGGCCACCGCACGAGCCGACCATGCACGAGCCGGCGGTGCACGAGCCGGCGGTGCACGAGCCGGCCCGGCATGAGCCGACCGCGCACGATTTCGAGCGGCGGCTCCGGGAGGAACAGGCTCGCGAATGGGAGTGGCAAGAGCAGCGCGATCGGGAGCAGGAACACCGGGAACGGGAGCGGGAACTCCGGGAACGTGCCGAGCAGGAACTGCGCGACGCCCACGAGGAGTGGCGCGCGGCGCAGGAACCGGTGCTGCCCGGGCCGGGCGAGCACACCGCGCCCTGGCGGCCCGGCGAGACGCCGGACATCACCGAGATGATTCCGCACACCGTCGAGGACGCGGTGGGATGGACTGCGGCGATCGGTGACGCGTTCGCCGCGAAGTTCGACGGTGAGCGTTTCGGTGGCATGCGCATCGAGCTGATGGATGCGAATCACCGCAACTTCGACCATCAGCACGGCGCCGTGCGGGCCGAGCCGGGGCGGCTGCACGTCAGTTTCACCGTCAAGTCGGCCGACGGGACTGAGACGGTCGGCAACGGGCGCTGGCAGTTCGACCGCGACCCGGACGGCGGCCTGACCGTCGTCAACCGGGCCATCTACCTGGACGAGGGCGTGCACGGCCACGGCGTGGCCGGCCAGCTCAACCGTTTCATGGAGGACTGGTACCGGCAGTCCGACGCGCCCCGTATCCGGGTCGAGCTGCACGCCGTGAAGATCGGCGCGTACGCCTGGGCCAGGGACGGCTTCACCTGGTCTCCGAGCGGTGGCGGCCGGGTGATGAAGGCGCTCGAGGACCAGGTCACCATGATCGAGGGCAACCTCTCGCGGCTGGACCGGCTCAGTGACGCCGCGCTGGACCGGCTCTACGAGAAGTTCGGCGCGAGCGACCGGGAGCAACTCGCCGATCAGATGCGCGTGCAGCGCCGGGAAGCTCTGAAGTTGATCGATCGTGCCGAACAGGTGCGGCTGGGGACCGGGCCGGCCCGGGACTACCCGAGCGCGGAAGAGGTACGCCGCGTCGGCTTCCGCGACCAGAAGGGCGCCGACGCGCACTGGGTGGGCAAGGATGCCTTGCTCAACGGCGGTGACTGGTACGGCCACAAGGATCTTCGCGGCCCGATCACTGCGTCCAAGGTGGACAGCGACTTCCACGGCCACGCCCGTGACACCGCCGACCCCGAGGCCGTCCGCGCCCTGGCCGAGCCCGCCCTGCGGAACCGCATGCCGATCGACGCCCGCTACACGGTCGACGTGGTGCCGGCCGACAGCCTGCCGGACGGCGCGGTCGCCCGTTCGGTGCCGGTCGACGCCGCCGGTCGGGATCTGCCGGACGGGCACCTGCCACCGTCCGACGGCGGCTACCGGATCGAGGTGTCGGACCGGGCCGGCGACCTCGCCGTGCCCCGCGCGATCTCACACGAGGTGGCCGAGCTCGGCGCGATCGAGCAGCGCGCCCACGACGGTCTCGACCTGACCGGCCCGGACGTGTTGCGGCCCGGCGAGGCCGCTCCCGGGCGTGAGCTCAGCCCGCACGACATGGGCCGGCTCGCCGAACGCGACTACTTGTCGGAGCTCGCGCGGGATCCGGAGCACGCGGCGTACGCGCGAAGTGAGCTCGACGCCCTCGACCGGCACCTCGGGCTGGCCGGGGACGATCCGGGCGCGGCGGCGAGACGGGAGTTGATCGGCGACGCCGGCCCGGGGACGGCACGGCCGCGGAGCACCGAGCCGCTGCACCTGCTGGCCTTCGACGACACCGCCGACGGCCCGATGCAGCATGGCACGCTGCGGCAGCTGGCGGCCGCACTCGGCGCCTCCGGCGACCACGTCGGGCTGCGGATCCCCGGCATCGAGGGCGGCGAGCTGAGCCCGGGTGTGCGGGGCATCCCGGCCGACCCGATCCCCGGCATCACCGGCCGGATCAGCCCCTTGCTGCGCCCCGACCACCTGCCCGCGGACACCGACGCGCTGATCGGTTACGGACAGACAGCCGGTGTCGCCGAGGCCCGGCGGGACGCCTTCCCGGACGCCCGGGTGGTGCAGATCCTCGACGCGATGCCGATCGACCAGGCGCATCTGGACGTGATCGCCAAGGCCGACGTGGTGATCGCGGTGGGCCCGGAGGTCGCGCAGGGCCTGCGGACCGCGCTGGACGCGCACGGCCGGCAGCCGGTCCCGCCGGTGCACGAGGTGATCCCGCCGATCGACGGTGGCCCGCCCCCGCCGGTCCGCGACCCGGGCTCGGGCGGCTACCGGGTACTGGTCGCCAACGACGACTTCGGTGCGCATGCCGAGGCCGCCGAGACCATCCGTGAGCTGCGGAACCAGGGTGTCGACGCCCGTCTGCGGATCGCCATGCGCGACGCCGACGACACCGCTGTCAGCTGGCACCGGCTGGCGCTGTCCGACATCGCCGGGGCCGAGGTGGACATCGTGCGCCTGCCGGACGATCCGGCCGGGCGACGTGAGTTGTGGCACGGCGCCGACGTGCTCTTCGACCCGCGCGGCACCGACGCGCTCGACCCTGCGGTGACGTCGGCGGCCGGGCACGGCGTGCCGGTGGTGGCGCACGCGGAGAGCGGCGCCGGGCGTCTGCTGTCCGATCCGCTGCGGGCGACCGACGGATCAGGATCGGTCGCCGATCGTGCCGGCTTCGCCGACCATCTGCGCCGTACGATCGATGATCTGCCCGCCGCCCGCGACCGCGCCGCAAGCCTGCGCCTCGACCTGATCGGGCGGTACAACGCGGACACCGCGGCCCACGCGGTGCACGACGCGATCAGCGGGCTGGGTGACCGGGTGGCCCGGGTCGACGACGCCACCTGGAACCGCACCCTGGATCCGCGCGAGGTGGTGCTGCGCAACGACGACGGCGCGCGGCCGGCCGAGGACGTCACCACGGTGATGACGGTCTGCACCGAGTACAACTCGACGGCCGGTGGCGTGATCACCGCGAACCGGGAGCTGAGCGAGAGCTTCGCCGCGGCCGGCGCCGACGTGTACGGCCGGGTCACCCGGGTCGACGAGGGTGACTTCGCGCTGACCCGGGCCGAGACGGCCGAGGGCATCCACGTCCGGGGCGTGACCGAGGTCTGGGGTGTCACCGACCACAAGGGTGGCCCGGACACCCGCGCCATGTCGATGCTGCTGGAGAACCTGCCGCCGCACGTCGACGTGCTGGTCGGCAACTCGCGGTTCGGCGGCGGCGCGGCCCGGATCCTGCAGCAGCACATCTATCCCGACGCCAAGTACGTCCACGTGCTGCACACCTCGCCCGAGGTGCTGGACGCGGTCCGCGGCAACCCGGCCGAGGGTCGCGCTCACGCCGACACCGAGCGTGCCCTGATGGACGGCGCCGACCTGGTCACCGGGATCGGCCCGCTGCTCGGCGCGGAGGCGGCGCGGCTGGCCGGCTCCGGGCAGCCCGGCCACCCGCCGGCGCACACCATCATCTCCGACATGCCGCGCATGCCGGGCGATCCACCGGTGCGCGGCCCCCGGGACGGGTACACCGTCTACGTGCAGGGCCGGGCCGGCGACCCGATCAAGGGTGTCGAGTTCGCCGCCGGGGTGGTCAAGGAGCTACGGGCGGAAGGCCACGACGTACGCCTCGTGGTGCGCGGCGCCAAGGAAGCCGAGCTGGCGGGCATGACGGACCGGCTGTCCAAGATCGCCGGCCACCCGGTCGAGGTACGGCCGTTCGTCAAGTCCGGCACCCCCGAGGGCAAGGCCGAACTGCTCAACGACCTGCACCAGGCAGACCTGGTGATGATGCCGTCCGTCCAGGACGGGTTCGGCCTTGTCGCCAGCGAGGCGGCCCGGGCCGGGATCCCGGTCGTCGCGGGCGAGGGCACCGGCGCCGGCATGTTCTTCGGCGATCCCCACTACGTGCCGGCCGAGTTGGGCGGTCTCGCCACGGTCCGCGACCACAACACCGTCCAGGCGCTGCTCGACGCGGTGCACGCCAAGGTCGGTGACGCCGACACGATCACCCACAAGCAGGTCAAGGAGATTGTGGCCGGGGTCAACGGGGCGCGCCGGGACGCCTGGCTGGGCCACCTGCGCACGGTCCTCGACGGCCTCGACCAGCAGCACGACCGGGCCGCGGCGCTCCGCGACCACCTGCACCGGCGCTTCGAGGTCGGCAGCGCGGCGCGCGGCGTCCTGCAGATCCTGCGGGGCGAGCCCGTGCCGGAGGCCCCGATCGGCCTGACGCTGCACGGTCCGGAGGTCGCCAGGTCCGCTGTGGACGAGGCCGCCGCGCCGGCCCGGGTGGCCGCCGCGGCCCAGAATCCGATTACGGTACGGCCGGAGGACCCGCACGCCCTGGGACCTGAACCTCCGCGCCCGCCCGCGGACGAGCCGCCGTCTGCCCCGGCCGGCTCCGGCGAGGCGCCGTCCTCTGACGGCGCGCACCAGAATCCGGCGCCAGACGTCCCCCCGGCAGACAGGGGCCATGACTCGGCCTCGGGGTCGGACGTGCCTCCGGTGGACGGTGGCCATGACTCCGGGGTCGCGCCGGAGCCCGGCGATCCGGGCCGGGACGCGCACTGGACCGAACGCCGCTGGGAGCAGGAGGGCCGCCGCCCGTCGTTCGACGAGCTCATCCCCGAGACCGACACCGAAGCCGGCCGCTGGTCGGGCGCCATCCACGACGAGTTCGCCCGCACCCTGGAGGGACGCGACTTCGGCGGCCTGCGGATCCGGCTGGACGAGTCGGGCACCGCGATCAGCGCGCACCGCGGTGAGGTGGTCGTCCGGCTGCGGATCCACGACGCTGAGGGCAACCCGGCCGGCAGCGTGGAACGTCAGTTCATCCGCGAGGAGGACGGCTGCCTGATCGTCCGCCACACAGGCCTGGACCTGCACACCGAGGCGCCCGGCTTCGCGCCCGAGTTCAACCGGCACATGGAGGACTGGTACCACGAGTCCGGAGTCAGCCAGATCGAGGTGCATGCGGTCGGCCGGGACGCGTACGTCCAGGCTCGCGCCGGTTACGACTGGCACCCGGACAGCGGCCCCGACCACGTCGAGCCGATCCTCGGTGAGCTGCGCGTCCGGGTCGAAGGCATCGACCAGGCGCTCGACCGGCTCCACGACGGCACAGCCGATCTCGGCGAGCTCGCGGCCCGGTTCGGCGGCGAGACCCCCCAGGAGATCGCCGCCAACATGCGCCACGAGCGCGACGCCGGCCAGAACATCCTGAACCGGGCCGAGGCCGGCTTCGGCACCGCCGACTATCCGACGCCGGACGACATCGCGACGGCCGGCGCCCGCGATGGACACGAGACCTGGCTGGGCAAGGAGACCCTGCACGGCCAGGAGTGGACCGGCGTCAAGCCGATCACCGACACCGGCGTCCAGCATCCGCGCGGTGACGCCCCGGCCCCGCTCGCCGGCCCTGAGATCGCCGATCTTCTGCGGTCCCACCTCGGCGACGACTTGGCCGACCGCATCAGCCGACTCGTCGACGATCCCGCGACCGGCCACGACCTGGCCCGCACCTTGAACAGCCCCGAGGCGATCGACCGGGCCGGCCGGGTGCTGGCCGAGCTCGCGTCCGGCGACGCCCTTCACCTCAGTAACGGCTGGCTGGAGAAGTTCAACCAGCTCAACCCGGGCGAGGGCGAGCTGTTCCGGCCGACGGATCCCGAGGTCAATCACACCAGCGGCGGCCGACCCCGCACGCATGAGTTCGCCGACGCGGTACGAGGCGAGGACCCGGCCCGCGACGTCGGCGTCCGTCCCGAGGGTGCCGGGCGTGCGCTGGTGGACGGCTATGCCGCCCGGATGCGGAGCGACGTTCTGCCCGTCGCCCGGGCCGAGGCGCGGGAGATCGCCGGTGACGTCGCCCGGCGGACCGGCGAGCGTGTGCGGCTGTCCTACGAGACCCGGGACGCGGCCGCTATTCATGCTGAGGTGAAGCGGATCGCCGAGGGCAGTTGGACGGAACCCGGCCGTCCCGGCACACGTGTCGGTGACGTCCACGACGTGGTCCGGATCCGTGTCACTGCGCCGGACATGGCCACCCTGCACAGCACCTACGACCACATTCGGGAACATTTCGGTACCGGCGACAACGGCCGCATCCTGAACGTCGACAACACGTACGCGCATCCGCGGCCTGGCCTCCGCGCGCCGGCCGAGCGGGCTATCTCGCTGATCGTCAAGGGTGAAGCCGACGGGCTGTCGCACACGTACGAGATCCGGCTGATGACTGAGCGGGCGGCAGTCGCCGCCGACCTCAGGTCCGCCTTCGGTGATGCGGCACCGCAGGAGCAGATCCGCCTGGCCGACCAGATGGCCCGGGAGGCCGCCGCCCTCGACCAGATGGAGTCCCGCGCCGAGACTCTCACGGATGTGGAATCCCGCGCCGACGCCGACGCCGCCAAGCGACAGGAGGAGCGTGACGCCCGGGAGCTTGGGGGAGAGAAGGCATTCGAGGGCGCCGTTGCGAAGGATGCTCTGCAGGCCAATTCGATGTTCTCCGGCCTCGATGGTGCGACCAAGGGGAAAGTCGTCACCGCGTTGGGCAACTGGCCGGGCGGTGTGGCTGCGGAGCAGCGGAAGCAGATCCTCGATTGGGCCATCGACGCCGCCGACGGCAATGCTCGTCGTTTCGCGAACGATGTCGAGTTCGCCGTTCAGAAGCTGAAGGACCTGGCCAAGGCCTATCAAAAGCCGGCCGCGAGTGAGCATCCTCAGGAAGGAGGTGGGGCCCCGGCGACCGGGATGTCCAAGAAGTCCTCGCAGAAGCTGGCCGCTGAGACGTTGTCCTCCACGGAGGGTCTTTCCCGGCTGAGCGCCGATCTGGACGCCGATATCCGATACGCCAGGAGCCTTTTGCACATGTCCGAGCTTCCGGGAGCCGTCCACCCGGATCTGGTCGAGGCGCGGATCTCCGAGATCGGCTATCCGCCATGGGAGATGCCCGAGGCAGAGGCCTACCACGCGCACAAGCATCTGGACGACATTCCACTCGAGGACCAATTCGACGGCCACCCGATCGATGTCTACAGCCGTAGCCTCGTGAAGACGATGCTCATCGGGGACGTCGCCGTCGAGCCACTTCCGAGGGGCCGGGCAGCGATCATCTACACCAGGCCGATTCCGGACAGTGCCTACGTGGCGGTGGTCCGGGCATATCGTGGCGCCGATGGCTCATTCGTCGTAGCCACCTACGGGAAGGTAAAAGCCTGAGATGGCGAGCCGTCTTTTCAGCGTGGAGGAACTGACCAGGTTCGCGGTGCGGGCTCTTCAGAGTGCTGAGCCGGGCACGC
Source organism: Actinoplanes sp. NPDC020271 (assembly GCF_044388125.1). Classification (NCBI taxonomy): domain Bacteria; kingdom Bacillati; phylum Actinomycetota; class Actinomycetes; order Micromonosporales; family Micromonosporaceae; genus Actinoplanes; species Actinoplanes sp. NPDC020271. The sequence goes on along the minus strand of NZ_JBIRWQ010000001.1, from coordinate 579,252 downwards.
CGAGGGTGGACTCGCATCTTTCGGAATTCTTCGACTACCTGGTCGACCTGCATGCCTTGACCCCTGGCGGTGGTCTTCCCGCCGGTGACTTCGTCCCCAGCGTTGTCACTGAGTTGAACCGGTTGCGGCGTGACGCGGGCATCGCCGCCGAGTATCTGGTGGACGCGATCGAACAGGCCGGGTGGGATCGGCACGAGGACGCGCTGCGAGCCCGTTCGGCCCTTCAGTACGTGAATGATGATTTCGCTGGCACGGCGGTGGCGGGGATGGTGGAAGCGGAGACCTTCGCCGACGCCGACGAGGCGGTCAGGGCGAAGCTCGAGCAGTATGGTCCGGCCGACGCGGAGGATGTGCCGGCGTTCGTGCCGGTGTCGCACTGGTGGTGGGACAGTTCGTTCCGGGCGGCGATGCCGGACTGGGTGACGCTGTACCGCATCGGTGAGGCCCCGGATGCCGTGCGACCGGTGTTCCGCATCGCTGACCGGGCGTATTCGCGGCCGTGGCTGGCTGAGGCGGCGCACTCGGAGGCGTCGGCGGCTCTCGCCGAGCGCGGGTTCATCTCGTCGATTGCCGGGTTCGAGGGTTCGGCCGACCGCTCCGTTGCCGGGTTGCCCACGTGGGAGGAGTTCCGGCAGCGGCATTTCGTCGAGGGGGCTCCGCTGCCGGTGCGGCCCGTGCCGCCGGGGCAGCAGGACCCGCCGGGCTGGGACGAGATGAGAGCGGAGATCCTGCGGGTGGGCCGGGCGATGCTGGCCGAGCTGGAAGACACCTTCGAGGAGGCTTTCCCGGGCGCTCCGACGCAGGTGAACTCGCTCGACGGGCCGATGCGGTTCTCGCCCGCCTCGGTGTACAAGCACGAGGAGCTGTGGGGCTTCCGCTTCAACGTCATGGTTTTTCCCGGGGCGGGGGACGACGTGCCGCCGCCCGACGAGGTGAGGGCCGTCGTGCCGGTTCTGCAACGCCGGGGCTGGACGGCCGGAGCCGCCGAGGGGAGCCCGGACAAGCTGCGGGTCGAAGCGGCCCGTGACGAGTTCCGGATGAGTGTGTTCGCCGAGTCGGGAGCGGTTACCTTCATCGTGGACTCGCCGCGGTACCGGGCACCGGACGAGCCGGGTGCGACCTGGGTCATCGAGCCCCGGTCATGAGGCTGGCGCGGACCGGGCGGGAGGCTCAGCTCTACCTCGACCTGGTGTCGTGTGAGTGTGGGGGACTGGGACTGACGGCGCGGAGTGAGGCGGTCCGGTTCGAGGACGGGACGGCCGGGCGGCGGTATGCCGCGCGGTGCGAGGCCTGCGGGCGGGAACGAGAGCTCGTCTTCCGGGTGCCGGCGATCGCGCAGGACGGGCCCGGCCGGGACCGGGTGGTCTACGGGCTGGGCGAGCGGGCCTCGGAGCTGCTCGACCCGGCGCAGTGGTTGTGGGTGGCGGAGAGGTACGCTGCGGCCGTACCGCCGGAAATTGATCTTTTGTCCGATAAGGACCGGATCACGGCGCGGGGGTGGCTGATGGCGGCCGTGGCGGCGATCGGCGAGGTCGAGAAGTTCCAGGGGCGGGACGGGATCCCGCCGGAGGCGTTCTGGACCGGGCCCGGGCGGGCGTGGTACGAGCGGGAGCCGTACGCCTTTCAGACCGGCCGGCTGACTGACCTGCGCCGAGGCTACGAGCGGCGGCTGCGGGCGTTGCGGGACGAGAAGCCGGCGCGGATGAGCAGGGCGCGGATCGCTCGGGTGGCGGGGGAGAACCGGATTCGGCGGGCGTGGGCGGAGCGGTACAACATCGACGACGAGGAGTGGGTCGAGGGTGGCGCGACCGGCGTGAACCGGCGCTCGCCGACCGGGGAGCAGAAGGCCGAGCTGACCCGGGCGTTGCGCGAGGCCGCCGGGCAGGATGTGGTGACCGGGCTGTCGCTGGCCGATCCGCTGGCCGGGCTGGCCGCGTTCCGGCAGCTGATCGGCGAGGTGGAGAGTCGCTGGGCGCATGACATCGCGGGGCGTGACCTGCGGATCGCGCTGGCGCGGGCGGCCTGTCACGGGTGGCTGGTCGCAGCTGGGATGTCCGATGACGGCTGGCGTGACCAGCTTTGGAACGACCAGGTGTGGCAGGCGCCGCGGGCCGCGGTGCCCGAGGCGGCCACGGTCTGGGAGATGGTTCGGACGGCTAGGGCCGCGGTGGCCGGCGTCGACAGTGGGAGAGGGTTCCGGGAATGACTGTTCCGCTCGCGCGTACCAGCCTGGAGGCGCATCTCTTCATCGACCTCACGCCATGTGTGTGTGGTGAGTCGAAGCTGCCCCGGTCCGGTGTCACGATCACGCTGCCGGACGGATCGCTCGGGGTTCGGTACAGCGGTGTGTGCCCGTCCTGCGGCCGGAGCCGGGTGTTCGAGTTCCGTCTGCCGGAGCAGGAGGTGCGCCAGCCGCCGGACCAGGTCTACTTCGGGATGCTGGATCGGTCCGAGCTGCTCGACGCGGGCCAGTGGGTCGCGGCGGCGGCGCGCTACGCGGCGATGGTGCCGGATCCGGCCACCGGGCTGACCGGGGACGCGCGTCGGATTGCTCGTACCAGGTTGAACGCGGCGGTCTCGGCGGTGTATGAAGCGGAGCGGTTCCTGACCGACGATTCGGACGAGATGCCCGAGTCGGCGTTCTGGTCGGCGCTGGGGCGGGAGATGTCCGCGGCCGGCCAGGACCGCTTCCACCGTTACACGCTGGCCGACCTGCGCAGCCATTACGAGTCCCGGCTCGAGCAGACCGGCTCGCGGTACGACGAGGCGCGGAGCCGGGAAACGCCGGAGGACGCGGAGTACCGGCGGCGTCTGGCACAGCTGCGACAGGAGTGGGCCGAGCGGCACGGGATCACCGACGTCTACGACGACCGGCAGTCGACCGAGGCCCAGCGTCTGGAGCTACGACGCGCCGAGCGGGCGCTGCTCGGGCTGGACGTGGCGACGGGGGCGAGCATGCACGGCGCCCAGAGCGCGCTCAGCGCCTTCGACTCGATCCTTCTGGCGATCCGTCTCGCATTCCCGACGGGGTCGGCCGAGCGGGACCGCCGGACGGCGGCGGCCGAGAGCGTCCGGGCCCGGTGGTGCGCCGAGACCGGTTGCGCCGTCTGGGACATCGACGACGACGTGTTCAAGATCCCGGACGATCGGCTGCCCCGGGCGGAGTCGGCGTGGGCGATGGTCCGCGCGGCCCGGGCGGCGGCCGGGCAGGACTCGGTGACCGGAGACTTCGTGGAGGCGGTATGAGCGCATCGGCAGATGACGGCGCGGTCTACTTCGGACGTCTGCGGGCGGGGGATGCGATCTCCGACCCGTCCTGGGTGTTGCGCCGGGCGAGCACCGGCGACGAGATCCTCGGCCGGGACGGGCGGTGGCGCCGCTCGGACATGCTGGCCCGGGCCGAGCGTGGTGAGCTGCCCGGAACACTGGAGCCGCTGGGCCCGGTGCTGCCGGGTGTCCTGGTGAAGCTCGTGCAGCGGCGGTTCCGGGCGGTTTGGCGGGCGATCGAGCGCCAGCAGGCGGGCGAGTTCACCCTGCGGCTGGCGGTGCCGGGCACCGGCTCGGCGTATGGGCGGCTCGACGACGAGGCGCGGGCCGAGACGGCGCGGTTCCTGCGGAGGGCGCCACTGGTTGCTTTCGGCGAACGGGGCAATGTCCGTACGGACGGAATGTGGGTCTGGCCGGAGACGATCGCCCAACAGGTACTGGAGACCGGCGACCCGCCCGAGGACGAGTTCTTCTACCACATGCGGGCGCGCGCCTTCCTGTTCCCGGGGGAGGTCGCGCCCAGCGTGATCGAGCGGGCGCGGGCGCTGCTGGAGGCCGTCGCGGGGCCGGACGGGCGGGTGCGGGAGGCGAACGTGCCTGGCCAGGAGCCCCCGCCGACGCGGGAGGAGCGGCAGCGGGCGTTGAGCGCCTGGCATGCCGAGTGGACCGCGAAGCATGCGCCGAGCACGCCGTTCCGGCCGGAGAACCATCCCGGTGACCCGGATTACGCCGCGAACTACGTCGACGTCGAGGCGTCGCCGGACGCCGAGCGGGAGTACACCGCCCGGGCCCGCGAGATCATGGGACTGGACCCGGAGACCGGCGAGCGCACCGACCTCTGACGGCGTCCGAGGTCAGGCGCTGCGGCGCAGCATGTCGTCGGCCAGTTCCTTGGCGAGCCGGCTGAGCGACCCGTCCGACTGCACGGCCGGGACCTCGACGCCCGGCGCGAGGCGCAGGGCGAGTTCGTCCAGCAGGTCCGCGATGGCGGTGGCGCGCTGCCGGGAGATCACCACGAGATTCCGGTCGCCCGGGGTGCGCCGATCGGCCTCGCCACCGGCGGCGGCCGGGCCGAGCCGGGTGGCCGCCTCGTCCAGCGGGATCGGGCGGAGCCGGTCCGGGTCGCGCTCAGCGGCGGCGTAGAGCAGCCAATGCCGGGCCGGGTCGAGCTCCGGCTGCGGCAGGGTCAAGTCGGGCGGGGTCACGGCGGCTCCTCCGCTCAGTATCCGGCGCGCAGGTAGGCGGCGATCTCGGCGGCGACCTCACTCATCGAGCCTTCGCCCTGGATGGCGCCGCTGCTGCGGCCGGGGGCCAGGCGCAGGGCCATCTCGTTCAGCAGGGTGGCGATGACCCGGCCGCGGTTGCGCGAGAAGGCGACCGCGTCGTCCGGATCGTCACGGTCGAGGCGCGACTCGACGGTGCGGCCCGCCTCGATCATCGCGGCGAACTGGGCGGCGGCGTCGTCGAGCGGGATCGGGATGTGCCGCTGGCTGCCGTCGGGCTGTCGCCGGATGTCCGCCCACAGCATCAGATGCTGGGCGGGATCGCGTTCCGCCTCCGGTTCGGTCACCGGGCCATCCTAATCGGCTCAGACCGGTGGGGCCGGTGGGGTGTCGCTGTCGGCTCGTTTCGCCAGCGCCTCGGCCCTGGCCTCTGGCCAGCCTTTCACCATGATGTAAACGAAGTAGCCGATCGCCGTCAGCGGGAGCGGGGCGAAGAACGCCACCCAGCCCAGCCAGGTGGCGGTGACCTGCCCGAGCGCGACGCAGGGCAGCAGCCAAGCGAGGAACAGGAACAGGCCGGCGACGTACTCCATCGGCTGGTCCATGACCGTGTGGCGTTCCTCGTCGTCCCGGTTCAGCCACCGGCCGACGCCCCACATCAGGGCGGCGATCGGCAGCATGATGACGGCCACGGCGAGCTCGGCCAGCTGAACGTTGTCGCTTCCGGTCAGGCGATACGTGGCCTGCGTGGTGTAGTACGCCGCCGGAACGGCTCCGCAGGCGATGAGGAAGGCCAGGAACCCCAGGCCGGTCCAGCGAATCAGCATCCAGGCATCGTACGAAAGCTCGGGGCCGGGCCGGGCCCGCGAATCGGTAGAGTGACACGGATGAAAGAGCGGATAGCCGGCGCCCGTTACGCGTTCCGGGCCGCGCATCCGGCCAGCCCGATGCTCCGGGTGCGGTATCGGCACGGCGTGCCGGTCGACCCCTGGGGCTTCCCGGACTGGACGCCTTACGCCCGCATCCTGGTCGCGCTGCCACCGGCGATCGCCGACCTCACCGTCGAGGAGTCGCGCGTCGTCGACGTGCGCGCCGCCGACCGGGTGGCACGCGCCGACGGCGACCCGCTCTGGACCGACGCGGTCGGCACCCCGAGCGGCTGGACCTGGGCGCACACCGCGCGGACCAGGCATCTCGCGCTGGTCCCGGCCGAGTTGCACGCGAGCTTCCGTCATCTGGGCGGCGTCAGCGTCGGGGCGCGGGCGCTGGCCGGGCACGGTCTCGCCGCGGGCGACGAGGAACCCCCGGGCATCCTGGTCACCGAACGGCTCTCGGCGGCCGCGCTCGACGCCGCCGACGATCGATTCGGCGTACGTCTTCCGCCCCACTACCGGGATTTCCTGGGCCGCACCAACGGGGGCGCCCCGAGCTTCCCGGCCGTGCATCCGGGTCACGGGTTCGTGCTGGACCAGCCGCTCTTCGGGTTCCGCGAGGACCGCACCCACGACCTGGGCTACCTGAACGCGTTCTTCACCGACCGGCTGACCACCGACTGGCTGGCCGTCGGGCTGGTGCAGGGCGGCCTGCTCGCGCTGCGGGTCCGCGGCGAGGACGCGGGCGCGGTCGGCTACCTCGACGACGACGATCCGCGCGATCGGGACCACTTCACCGCCGAGGACGTGTGCGCGCGGCTGATGCACCGGCTGGCCGGGGACTTCGCGTCGTTCTGGCTGGCCCTCCGGGCCGTACCGGCTGATCTTGAGGAATTGGCGGTTACCGTGGCCGCCGGGGCCGGGGTGGCCCGGCCGGACGGTCTCGGGAGCCTGCTGCCCGGGTCGCATCGGAGGACGACGTGACCGAGCAGCCTCCCGAGTGGACCCCGGCCAACGAGGTCGAGCACGCGATGGCGCTGGCCGCCCTGGCCGACGAGCGGCACACCTACTTCCAGCTGGCGGCGGTCGCCGACCTGTTCCTGCCGCAGCTCACCGCCGACCCGTCGGACCATCAGCGGTTCCTCACCGTGCACGCCTTCGACCACGTGTTCCTGCCGGTCTTCACCTCGGTGCCGGCGCTGGCGCGGACGTTCGGGCACGTGATCGACGGCTACACCGTGACCAACTACGCGGAGCTGCGGCGCAAGTGGCCGGATCCGGAGTGGCGGCTCGCCATCAACCCGGGCACACCGATCGACGCGTACGTGCCGGTGGAGACGCTGGCCGACGCCGCGGTCGGCGACGTGACCGTCCCCACCCTGGAGGAGATCGTCGCCGAGGAGACCGCTGACGACGCCGTGGAGGCGGAGCTGCGGGCCGTGCAGGCGGCCGGCGACTACCCGGAGGAGGATCCGGTGGTCGCGCTGCACGCCGCCGCCGCGGCCGGTGACGTGTACGGCTTCATGGAGCGCCTCCTCGACACCCAGGTGCTGGTGCCCACCACCCGGCCCGCCGAGCTCGAGGAGATCGCCGAGCCCGGCTTCCCGTGGAGGTTCGCCCCGGAACAAACCGTCGAGGTGTTCACCAGTGCGGAGTCGCTCGCCGCCAGTCACACCGAGCCCACGCCGTACGTCGAAGTGAATTTCTCCTTCGTGGTGGCGTGCTGGCCGGAGGGCTACTCGATGTCGATCGACCCGGACGGGGCGAACCCGCTGGAATTCGGCCCCGACCAGGTGCCCTGGCTCTTCAGCTTCGCCCCTTCAGAACCACCCGATCCGAGGCCGTGATCTCGGCGTCGGCTGGCGCCTGGATCGTCGCCTCGTCGCCGAAGCCGCTGAGCTTGAAGCTGGCCTTCACGTAATAGGCATCCTTCGGGCGCAGCGCCACGTCGTCCTGCTCCACCTTTCCGGAGTTGGTGAGGACACACTCGACGTCGAGCTTCACCAGCCGGCCGTCGTCGTCCAGCTCGGCGGTCAGGATCGGCGGGGACGTCTGGTCGAAGTGCCGGTCGAGCCGGGTGCCGAACGGCGGCGGGCAGACACTGCGGCCGCTCATGCACTCCAGCCGGTACTTGTGGTCGCCTTCCTTCGCGCTGTCGGCGAGGTGGATGTCGAGGCCGCCGAAGAACGGCAGCCAGGTGGTGATGTCGGCGACGTCCAGCTGCGGGTCGGAGAGCTGATCGCCCCAGATCTGCACGGTCCGGCTCGCGTCCCACCAGGGGCGTCCGTCCGGTGCGACCAGGTCCGGCGAGGTGTAGTAATCGGCGCCGCCGACGTGCACGCGCCGCGCCGTGATGCCGTCCGTGCCGGTGCCGGCCATCTTGGTGTACGAGGTGTCCCAGCTCGGCTCCTTGAGCCGCACCACGCTGGTGCCCTGCCACTCACCGAACGGCTTACCGCCGCGCAGCGACGCGGTGAACTCGACCCGCGCGGTGCCGGCCTTCTCCAGCTTCTCCCGGACCTTGGACAGCTCCTTGTAGGCGGCCTCGGGAGTGTCCTTGTCGACGTTGCCGGTCGAGTACCAGAAGAGGCCGGCGAGCACGAGAGCGACCGCGCCGTAGATCCACTTTCGCATCAATCATTCCCGATGGCTGGGTGGGTGGGGACGCCACACGGTACCTGCATGTCACACCGGCGGGCATATCATCGGCGGGTGTTACCGATCCTGAGGCGCGGGGCAGCGTCCCTGCTCGCGGCCGCGCTGCTCGGCGTCGCGGCACCGGTCGCGCTCGGGCCCGCTCCGGCGCTCGCCGCCGACTGCGCCGCGCCCGGCCGCCTCAGCGCCGGCACGTCGTGGGCCCGCGCGATGCTGTCGATAGACGCGGTCACCTCGTTCAGCCGGGGCGACGGCGTCGAGGTCGCGGTGCTCTCCACCGGCGTCCGAGCCGGTCACCGCCAGCTGACCGGCCGGGTGCTGACCGGCCGTGACGCGGTCACCGGCAACGGTCCGGCCGACACCGACTGCACCGGCGCCGGCACCCAGGTCGCCGGCGTGATCGCGGCCGCCGCCACGGCGAACGGGCCGGTCACTGGCCTCGCCCCGCAGACCACCGTTCTTCCGGTGCGCGTGGTGCCGGACACCGGCTCCGCGCCGAGCGCCGCGGACCCCGCGCAACTGGCCCGCGGCATCGACTTCGCCCTGCAGGGCGGCGCCGACGTGATCGTGGTGGCCGTCCCGGCTTATCAGGACACCACAGCGCTGCGGCAAGCCGTGGCGTCCGCGGTCCAGAAGGACGTGCCGGTGATCGCCGCGGCCGGTGACCTCGGCTCGGCGCAGGATGGCAATCCGGCCCCGTTCCCGGCGTCGTACCCCGATGTGATCGGGGTCGGCGCGATCGGCGAGGACGGGAAGACGTACGGCAAGTCGCAGCACGGCACCTATGTGGACCTTGTCGCGCCGGGTGTGGCGGTGCCCACCCTGCAGGGCGGCGACGGTGCGGCCCAGGCCCTGGTCGAGGCGGACGGGACGGCGCTGGCCGCCGGCTACGTGGGCGCGGCGGCGGCACTGGTGCGCGGCCGGTCCGGGAAGATGCCGGTGGCCGATCTGACCCGGCTGCTGACCGCCTCGGCCAGCCCGGCGATGACGGGGGACGGGTTCGGGGCGGGTGTGGTCAATCCGTACGCGGCCGTCACCGGGCGGCTCACCGCGAAGAAGGAACGAGCCCTGCCGGCCCTGGTGCCGTCGGCCGCTACCCGCAGCGGGGCGGAGAACGAGCGGCGCCGGGCGGCGTTCACCGGCGCCGCGATCGCGGCCGTCGCGGTGGTGGCGGTGCTTATGGTGACCGCGGCGATCCGGCGCAGCCGGCGGCAGCACTGGCGGCCGGCCACGGCGCCGCCTCTGGCCGAGTACGAGGAGCCGATCGAGCCCGGGCCGCCGGTCATGCTCCTCGACCGGTCCTCGGAACCTAGCTCTTAGGCGGCTTGCCGGCCGCCGCCGGGTCCAACGTGACCCCGGCCGGGATGCTGCTGACCAGCGCGGTCGGGATCTCGGTGGCCGAGTCGGCGGAGTAACCGAGCCGGCCCAGCGCGTCCGCGTCCGGCACCGGGTGCCGCAGGCCGAGATCCGTCACCAGCTGGTAGCCGGCCGAGCCGGGCACTCGGACGAGCGCGAACCGGCCGGCCGGGACACCCACCGCGTCGGCCAGTGCCCGCCCGCCGGACGAGCCGATCGTCGGCACGGCCGACAAGAGCGCGCCGACCGGCCCGCCCACGATGATCGACGGTGCCTTGGCCGCCGACCGGGTGACCGCGCAGGCGGTGGTGCCGGCGGCAACCGTGGCCAGGGTCGGCGGGCTGGCCGGCGGCTGCGCGTCGGCGTTGCCGGTCTCCGGCTTGAGCACCGGGCCGGCGCCGCCGGTCACCACGGCGACCGGCACGTTCTTCGGCTCGGCCGGGAAGCTGGCGTTCAACACCGCTTTCTGCAGCGCGGTGATGGGCAGGATCCCGTCGTCCAGAACCAGGTAGAACTGGGTGGCGTCGACGCCGACGGTGACCGCCAGCACGGTGCCGTTGGTCAGCGACGGCACCCGCTTCGACGCGGCGCCGCGATTCTGCACCCGGATGGCTGCGATGTCGCCACCGGCCGGCAGCGCGTTCAGCCACGCGGTGCTGACCACGGTCGGGTCGACCGCGCCGTACAAGCCGGGAAGGGTGGTCTGCGCGTCCTGGATCTTGTGCTTGAAGCCGTGCCAGACCAGCTGAATGTTGGTGTTGCTGTCACTGACCAGCAGACCGCGCTCGGCGAGGTCGGCACCGGCCGGCCCGGACTGCCCGACCAGCAGCGTGGCGGCCGGATTCTCGCCCGGCACCAGGCACATGGCCCAAGGCAGGCCGACCTGCTGGCCGGCCTCGGGCAGCGACGCCGGCGCGTTCGGAATGCCGATGGTGACCCCGCGCGGGACCTTGGCCAGGGCCTTGGCCGCGATCCGGTAGACCGTCGGATTCGGCCGACCGGCCGCGAGCTTGGCCGAGGTGAAGTTCAGCGCCGGGCTGAGCCGGCCCGCCGAGTAGACGAAACTGGCGCCGGACTCCCGCTCGACCACCACCGAGCCCTCGCTCTGCCACTGGTCGCCGCCGACCTTGGTGAGGATGCCGTAGACGCCGAAGCCCGCGCCGATCAGGATCGCCACCATCAGCCCGCCGAAGAGCGCGCCGATGCCGCGCCGCAGCGGGGACTGCGCCGGGTCGGTCTCGCGCATCACGAACGCGGAGATGACCCGTTGATTCAGGAACTGGTACGACTGGAGCTGATCGCGGCGGGAGGCCATCGCGTCACCCTCCGATCGAGGAGAACAGCCCGCGGATGTCGTCGAAGACGCCCATCACCGCGCACGCCAGCGGGATCAGCGCCATGATCGCGATGACGTCCAGCAGGTCGGCGGCCCGGCCCAGGTAGGGCGAGGGCTGCCGCTGGCTGTAGATCACCGCGGCCGGCAGCGCGACCGCGCCGGCGATCACCGCGCCGGCCAGCACCAGCAGCCCCGGGACGGCGTCGGTGGCGACCGCGCCGATGCCGAGCACGGCCAGACCGGCGACCCCGGCGACGAGCAGCGGACCGCGCTGCTGCGGGGTGGCCAGCAGCCGGGCGCGCAGCAGCAGGGCGGTCACGGCGGCGACGATCAGCAGCACCGCGGCCGTGCCGGGGCCGGACCAGGCCAGGTAGAGAATCGCGACGATGCTGCTGAACGCGGCGGCCAGCAGCAGCCCGGAGAGCACCTCGTCGGCCCGGACCACGGCGGCGAACACGTCCGCCCGGCGAGGCATCGGCTTGTCCTTGAGGATCTCCTCGGCGCGGCTGGGCAGTTCCGGGAAGGGCAGCCGGCCGATCCAGCTGGCCAGCACCGGATAGCCCGGGAGCAGGCCGATCGCGGCGGTCAGGGCCACCGCGGCGCCGCCACTGGCCGGCACCCCGGCCAGCGTGAGCAGTGCGGCGAGCAGGCCGGTCAGCGCGACCGCGATGCCGGCCACGAAGAGCCGGGGCAGCCCGGCCACCGCGGCGTGCCCGATCATGCTGACGACCAGCAGCACTGCCGAGCCCAGCAGCAGCGCCGGGGCGCCGATGCCGAGGAACCGGGAACCGGAGTCGGCGATCAGCCAGGCGCCGCCGAGGAACGCGTAGGGCAGGCCGCTGGCGGCGACCACGGCGCCCGCGCCGGAGTCGGTGAACGCGCGGGACAGCAGGATGCCGACCACGGACAGGCCGAGCGCCACACCGAGCGCGATGATCGCCGAGGCCTGCCGGGACGGGCCGCCGGCGGCCAGGCCGAAGAGCCCGACGAGCAGCGCGACGGCGAAGACGGTCAGACCGGCGCGACGGGTCGCGGCGGCGCCCCAGGAACGGCCGGCCCGGCGGGCGCCGCTGGCGATCACCTCGACCACGTCGTCGTAGGCCAGTTCGGGCCAGTCCTCCCGGGCCGGTTTCAGGTGCAGCAGCTCGCCGTCGCGCACGCCCTGGGCGGCCAGGTTGCGACCGGGCTCGAGTGCCGAGCCGGTGGCCCGGCGCAGCACCCAGCCGCCGTGCCGCTCGGCCGGCTCGCCCAGCGCACCCTCGGCGTGCCGCAGCAGGTGCGGCAGCAGTTCGCCGACGAGCATGTTGTCCGGCAGGGCGATGTCCATCCGGCGGGTCGGCGCGGCGATCGTCACCCGGGCCAGACTCGGGCCACCCGGTGCGGTCACGCGGTCACCTCCAGCTGAGCCTTGTCAGCCCACAAACTAGCAGGCGGAGTCGGTGAGGATTCGCCCCGGCGAATGGCTGGTTAGGATGCGAAGCGTGACCGTCAGCATCGTGAAGCGTCCGCCCCGCCGGCCCGCGCCGGTGATGCCCTCGGGCGAGGTGCTGCTCGATCCGCCGCCCGAGGTTCCGCCGCCGGCCGGCAAGGGCTGGACGCGGATGCTGATGGTGCTGCCGATGGGTGCCGGTGCGGCCGCGATGGGCCTGATGATGGGCGTTCAGCGCGGCGGCCCGTTGACGTATGTGGCCGGCGCGATGTATGGCGTCTCCATCCTCGGCATGATCGCGATGATGGCCACGAACACCTCGGGCCCCGGCAAGCGCGAGATGATCGAGTCCCGCCGGCAGTACCTGCGGCATTTGTCGCAATTGCGGGCCCAGTTGCGCACCACGATCCGTCAGCAGCGGGAGGCGCTCTACTATCGCAATCCCGACCCGGCCACCCTCTGGACGTTCGCGGACAGCGGCCGCCTCTGGGAGCGGCGGCGCAACGACGCCGACTTCACCGTCGTCCGGATCGCGGTCGGCGTGCAGGAGGTGGCGACCCGCCTGATCCCGCCGCAGACCAAACCGGTCGACGAACTGGAGCCGCTCTGCGCGATGGCGCTGCGCAAGTTCGTCAACACCTACTCGGTCGTGCCGGACCTGCCGGTCTCCGTCGCTCTGCGTGACTTCTCGCACATCTACGTGCGCGGGCCGGAAGAGGCGGTGCAGGGCTTCTGTCGCGCGCTGACCGCGCAGATCGCCACCTTCCACGCGCCCGACGACCTGCGGCTCGGCGTCTGCGTGCCCGACCATCAGCGCCCCCGGTGGGAGTGGGCGAAGTGGTTGCCGCACGCCCAGCACCCGGACAAGACCGACGCGGTCGGACCGCTCCGGCTGGTCGCGCCGAGCGTGCCCGCGCTCGAGGCGATGCTCGACGACGTGCTGGTCAACCGGCCCCGGTTCGACCCGATGGCGGTGGCCCCGGCCGGCCCGCACGTGATGGTGATCATCGACGGTGGCTCGACGGCCGGCTCCGACCACCTGATGACCGAGGGCGGGGTCGCCGGCGTCACCATCCTCGACCTGTCGGTGCCGCCGCCCCGGCTGCTCGACGACAGCTCGGTGGTGCTGGAGATCGCCGCCGACGGGACGATCACCGGCACGACGATGGACGGCTCGACCGAGGTGGGTAAGGCCGACACGCTCGGGCAGGCGGAGGTCGAGGTGCTCGCGCGCGAGCTGGCGCCGCTGCGGCTGTCCGCGGCGACCTACGGCGACCAGCCCGCGATCTCGCAGGACATGGGGCTGGCCGAGCTGCTCGAGGTGGACGATCCGTACCAGATCGAATTGGCCGACATGTGGGCGAACCGGCCGAACCGGGACCGTCTGCGCGTGCCGATCGGCATCGGTGTCGACGGCCGTCCGGTCGAGCTCGACCTCAAGGAGTCCGCCCAGGACGGGATGGGCCCGCACGGCCTGCTGATCGGCGCGACCGGTTCCGGCAAGTCCGAGCTGCTGCGCACGCTGGTGGTGGCGCTGGCGATGACCCACGACCCGGAGATTCTCAACTTCGTGCTGGTCGACTACAAGGGCGGCGCGACCTTCGCCTCGCTCGACCGGCTCCCGCACACCGCCGCGATGATCACCAACCTGCAGGACGAGCAGTCCCTGGTCGACCGCATGCTCGGCGCCATCTCCGGTGAGCTGACCCGGCGGCAGGAGCTGCTGCGCAAGGCCGGCAACTACGCCTCGGCGCGGGACTACGAGCGGGCCCGCGCGGCCGGGGTGCCGCTCGCCCCGCTGCCCAGTCTGATCCTGATCGTCGACGAGTTCTCCGAGCTGCTCGCCGACCGGCCCGACTTCATCGACATGTTCGTCCAGATCGGACGGGTCGGCCGGTCGCTCGGCATCCACCTGCTGCTCGCCTCGCAGAAACTGGAGGAGGGACGCCTGCGGGGGCTGGAGTCGCACCTGTCGTACCGGATCGGTCTGCGCACCTTCTCCTCGATGGAGAGCCGGGCCGTCCTCGGGGTGCCCGACGCCTACGAGCTGCCGCATCACCCCGGCCACGGCTATCTGCGGGCCGGCACCGACGGGCTGGTCCGGCTCAAGGCCGCCTACGTGTCGGGTGCCGTCCGCCGGGAGGGCATCGTCGCCGCCGGCAGCACCCGCGCCGGCAGCCCGATCCGGGAGTTCAGCACGTACTATGCGGCGCCCCTGCAGGAAGAGCGGTCCGAGCCCGAGGCGGCGAGCCAGGAGGTGGAGGAGAAGGTCCAGGGCGACACGCTGATGGACGTCCTCGCCCGCCAGATGGAGGGCCGCGGCACCCCCGCCCACGAGGTGTGGCTGCCGCCGCTGGACAAGGCACCCACGCTCGGTCAGATGCTGCCCCCGGTCATCTCCATGCCCGACCGCGGCCTCCAGGTCGACGCGGCGGAACGCTTCGCCGGCCTGCACGCCCTCGTCGGCATCATCGACAAGCCGTTCGACCAGCGCCGCGACCCGATGTGGCTGGACCTCTCCGGCGCCGCGGGCAACCTGCTCGTGGTCGGCGGCTCACAATCCGGAAAATCCAACCTCCTGCGTACGTTGATCACCAGCCTCGCCCTCACCCACACTCCGCGTGAGGTGCAGTTCTACGGGCTGGACTTCGGCGGCGGCCCGCTGAGCGGTCTCACCGACCTGCCGCACGTCGGCGGCATCGCCACCCGCCGTGACGTGGACCGGGTCCGGCGCACGATCGCCGAGGTGCACGGCCTGATGCGCGGCCGTGAGGACCTGTTCGCCCAGCAGAACGTGGAGGGCATGGCGGCGTACCGGCGGGCCAAGCAGCAGGGCCGCTTCGCCGAGGACCCGTTCGGCGACGTCTTCCTGATCGTCGACGGCTGGTCGACGCTGCGCGCCGAGTTCGAGGACCTCGAAACCATGGTCAACGAGCTGGCCAATCGCGGTCTCGGCTTCGGCATCCACGTGGTCGCCGCGGCGAACCGCTGGATGGACGTCCGCCCGCAGATCCGCGACGTCTTCGGCACCCGCGTCGAGCTGCGCCTCGGCGAACCCTCCGACTCGGTGATCAATCGTCGTGAGGCGGTCAACGTGCCCGACCAGTCACCCGGTCACGGCCTCACCCCCGACGGTCACCACTTCCTCGCCGCGCTGCCCCGCATCGACCGCGAACAGCGCGCCGACGACCTCGCCGAAGCCGTCGCCGAACTGGTCAAACACGCCACCGAGCACTGGACCGGGCCGCCCGCGCCGCGCGTCCGGCTGCTCCCCGCCGAGCTGCCGTTCGAGGCGCTGCCCCCAGCCCGAGGCCCGCTCGCCCCGATCGGCATCGCCGAAGCCGACCTGCAACCGGTCTGGCTCGACTTCGACGCCGAACCGCACGCGCTGCTCTTCGGCGACATCGAGAGCGGCAAGAGCTCGTTCCTGCGCAGCCTGGCGAAGTCGATCGTCGCCGGGAACAGCCCGGCGGAGGCCCGCATCCTCCTGGTCGACCTGCGCCGCAGCCTGCTCGGCATCATCCCGAACGAGAACACCATCGGCTACGGCACGTCCCACCAGGTCACCGCCGATCTGATCAACCAGGTCGCGGTCGCCATGCGCGAACGTCTCCCCGGTCCCGACGTCACCCCCGAGATGCTGGCGAACCGCAGCTGGTGGAAAGGCCCGCAACTCTACGTGCTCGTCGACGACTACGACCTGGTCGCCGCCGCCGCGCAGAACCCGCTCCTACCCCTGCTGGAGTTCCTCCCGCAGGCCCGCGACATCGGCCTCCACCTGGTGATCACCCGCCGGATCGGCGGCGCCGCGCGCGCCATGTTCGACCCGGTCATCGGCCGCATCCGCGAACTCGCCTCACCCGGCATCATGATGTCCGGCCCGCGCGAGGAAGGCCCCCTGTTCGGCACGATCAAACCGCAGATCCTGCCGCCGGGCCGCGCCTGGATGATCACCCGCAAACACGGCGCCCGGCTGGTCCAGCTCGCCTGGACACCGCCCGTCCGCTGAGTGGACGGCGGGGTCGTCTCGGGTGCCTGCCCTGGCCGCGTAACCACCCGATCCGAGCCCCGACCGGGCCGTGACCGGGGTGAAGGCATCCGCGATGGGGTCCGCCACGCCACCCGGCGGCGCCGAGAACAACTACCGGGTGCGGTCGACGAAGCTGCCCTCGGCCGCGAGGACCATGCTCTCGCCGGCCGGGACATCCGGGACGGCGCGGGCCGTGGGCACCCGGGTGGGCCCGATCCCGGGCGGAGGGCGCCGCCGAGGTGCACGTGCTGGACGGTCGGCGGCCGAGCGCGCCGGCGTCTTCGGCCCGCTGCTGAGGTCACGCCGCCGGCCGAGAAGCCGGGCCAGGTCGACCTCGGGACGGCCCAGGCGTACGGCGGCAACCACGGCTCGCGTCTGAAGCTGGTGGAGCTGCCGGATTGCGCGCTGACGACGCCGGAGAAGGCGAAGTGCCGGGCGTCGATGTCGTTGTGTGCTCGGCGGCCCGCCGGGACGCCCGGGGTTCGTGATGATGTCGCTGGACGAGCGGTTGCTCATCGGTGCGACGACCTGGGACGGATGTCTCAGCGTCCTGACCCTGCCGAACCCGGGCACGACGGCTCCGATCCGTCGCGGCATGGGTTTGCGGGACTGGGTTCTGTCCCACCGGCCGGACCAGGCGTCGCCGGCGTGCCCCGCGTCGTCTCAGCGGCGGGGGAGACCGACGAACTGCTGCTCGGTCGGGGTCTGGCCGAGGAACAGGTAACGGTCGGTGCCGTCCCCGATCAGGGCCAGCATGTCATCGGCCATGAACTGCAGGAACTGGCTGCTGTGCGGACGCAGCTTCAACGCGGACGCGGCCAGCGCCGCCTCGTCCCCGCCGAGCCGCTGGAGCAGCGCCAGCTGGGACTCCTGGAGCGCGGCCAGGCCGGGCCGGTCGAGCTGACGCAGAATGGTCAACTGGGTGCGCCACGGCCCGAGCGGTGGTGTCGTGGCCGGCCCGGTCATGCCCAGGTCGTAAACGGCGAGCGTCGGCATCTGCGCACTGCCGGTCAGCGCCACGCCCTGGTCACTGCTGTGCACGGTCAGCCGGTTGTACTGCCCGGTCGCCCGCTCGCCGAACCCGGCCCACGCCCGCGGCTCGGTCGTCACGACGACGACCCGGGCGCCCAGCGCGAACGCCCGGAAGATCAGCAATTGGGCGGCCCACACCCCGCCGACCAGGGCGATTCTGACCGGCTCGGGCGCGAAGAGGTGCAGTGGCACGGGCGCGTGCTGCCGGTCGCGCCCGAGGACCAGCCCCGCCCCGGCGGACGGCGCGACCGTCACCCGGCGCAACGTTTTCCGGGAGATCGCGTGCCAGCCGATGTGCAGCGGTGACGTCTTCCCGGACGGGCCGGTGCGCGCCTCGTCGTCATCGGTGGAGTGCTCGTCGGGCGGGTTGTCGTTCTCGGCGGCGAGGGCGGCCTGCGCGGCGGCGAGCGCGCGGCCCTGCGGCCCGGCCAGCGGTGCGCTGGTGAGCTGCGGGGCGGCCAGGCCACGACCGGTCGCGTCGGCAGCCGCCTGGACCTGCTGCTGCGGCGCGAACGGCACCGCTTCCTGCGGCTGCGGCGCGAACGGCACGGCCTGCTGCTGGGCGAACGGCATGACCTGCTGCGGTGCCGGCTGGGCCTGCTGGGCGTACTGAGTCTGCGGGTCTTGAATCTGCTGGAACTGAGCCTGCGAGTAAGGGGCCGCCGGATTCTGACGCTGCGCATACTGCGCCTGGGGATTCTGGCCCGGTGGATACTGCGCCTGGGGATTCTGGCCCGGTGGATACTGCGCCTGCTGATCCTGGCCCGGTGGATACTGCGCCGGCGGCGGAGGCAGCTGCGGCGGCCGCACCTGGGCCCGCGCTACCGCCGGCGGCGGGAAGACCGGCGGAGCCGGAAGCTCCGAGGAGGACTGCTCCTCAGCGGCCGGCGGGTGGGGCCGCCACGACCCGTCACGATCCGGATGTGTCATCCCGCGCCACCTCCCGTCGGTGCCGTCGCATATGCGGCCGGCCCGTGCTCCCCGTCCAGCGGCGACAGTTCGGCGCCGACCCGCCGCACGCCTTCGATCAGCACCCGGTCCAGCGCGGCGAGGTCGGCGTCGGGCCGGGTGGCGAGCCGGATGAAGGCCCGCACGGCCACGTCGTCGCCGTCGGCCGCCGCGTTCAGCACCAGCGCCACGTTGGTCTGCGCGGCCGGGGCGGTGGCGGCCCAGGCGAACAGTGACCCGATCTCGCCGGCCGACGTGGGCCAGGTCTTCAACCAGTACGTCCGGTGGATCAGCCGCGCCGACCGCCAGTGTGTCCACTCCTCGTCGACCTGGGAGCCCTCGGCCAGCGACCCGGCCTCGACGTCGCAGGAGCGGGCGAGCACCGCGACAAGTTCCGCGGCGTCGAGCACGCGGCAGCCGATCCCGATCCGGCGGAGGCTGGTCGCGACCTTCCGCCCGAGGCCGGCGACGAGGGCGGCGGCCGCTTCCAGGTCGGCGGTGTGGTCGTGCAGTGCCTCGGCGAGCACCCGGGCGTCGACCCGGACGCTGATCGTCGACTCCCGGTGCGCGGGGACCGGCTCCGGGCTGAGCGACTCGACCAGCTGACGGTACGACGACCCGGCCGGCGACGACGCGTGCACATCCGGACTCGGCGCGGGCACGGTGTGCGTGACCAGCTCCAGCACCACGCCCGGCTGCTCGGTCGCGGCGAGCACGCTGACCAGCGCGTCCAGCGGGATCGGCGCCGCGTCGTGGTGGACCGGCGCGGTCGGGGTGAGCGCGACGACGCTGAACCAGCCGGCGTCGTCCTTGGCGACGCCGGCGCGTGCCCCGTCCTGCGCGGTCATGTCCCGCACGGCCAGGCCGGGGGCGATGGTGCGCAGCGCGGCGAGCACCGGGCCGGCCCCGGTCTCCAGGGCCGCGGCGCGACGGCGGGCGTGGTCCCGCGCGATCCGGCGGTGTTCCAGCCACCAGCGGCCACGCTGCCGGGCGAAGAAGATCACGATCAGGAGCACGCCGAGCACACCGGTGACCAGCCCCGGGATCGGCCCCTGGATCGCGGCGGCGACGGTGGCGAGGACGGCGAGCTCGGCGACGACGATCTGGGTGAGGCTGACCGGCCCGACCTGGCCGCGGCGCGGGATCGCCCGGACCCCGGCGTCGGCGGTCGCGTCGGCCGGGCCGGGCGCGGCGACCGGTCGCGGCGCGACGCCGGCCGGCTGGGGCGGGCCGGGGGCCGGAACCGGGACGCTGCCCCGGGCCTGGGTGCCGGCCCGGCGCAGCGGGGTGGCGGCCGCGGCGGCGTGTGCCTGCGGGGGTGCGCTCACCGCCGGTGGTGGCGGGAGCGGCTGGGCTGCGGGTGGCGCGGCCGGTGATGGCGCGGCGGCGCCGAACGCCTGCCCCGGGTGACCGTCACCTGGATTCACCGCGTCACCTCCCGGCGATAGAGAGCCCATTCTATGCGTCAGCGGATGGCCGTGAGCAGGTCGTCGAGGACGAGTGTGGTGAGGTCGTCGCGGCTCGGCATGCGACCCAGCGACCGCAGCCGGCCGGACTGCGCCTTGCGCATGCCCTCCAGCAGTTTGCGGGCCTCACGCGCGTTACCGAAGTTCCGGTCCCGCTCGATCTGCGAGAAGTGCTCGTAGAGCGCCTCGGCCAGCCCCGGCGCGAACGCGTAGTCGTCGTTCTCGGCGATCCGGGTGGCGATCATGACCAGCTCGTCGGGACCGTAGTTCTCGAATTCCAGGGTCTTGGCGAACCGGGAGGCGAGACCGGAGTTCGCGTCGAGGAAGTCGAGCATCTCCTGGGTGTAACCGGCGACGATCACGGCGACCTGGTCGCGGTGGTCCTCCATCAGCTTGACCAGGGTGTCGATCGCCTCCTGGCCGAAGTCGGCGCTGGCCCCACCGGCCCGGGACAGGGTGTACGCCTCGTCGATGAACAGCACCCCGCCCATCGCCTCCTCGAACACCGAGGTGGTCTTCTCCGCGGTGTGCCCGATGTACTGCCCGACCAGGTCGCGCCGGGACACCTCACGGAACCGCCCGTTCGGCAGGACGGCGAGCGCCTTGAGCAGCTGACCGTAGATGCGGGCTACCGTCGTCTTACCGGTGCCCGGGGCGCCGGTGAAGATCAGGTGGTGGCTGGCCGCGCCGACCGACAGCCCGGCGTTGCGCCGCCACTCGTTCACCTGGATCTCGTCGATCAGGGCGCGGACCTCGTCCTTCACCCCGGCCAGGCCGATCATCGAGTCGAGCTCGGTGAGCAGCCGGTCGACCTCGGCCGCGTCCTGCCCGCCACCGGCGTCGGCGGCGATCCCGGCGCGCGGGGCCGGGCCGCCCTCGGAGAGCGACACGGTCACCTGGGCGCGCGGGTCGACCGCGACCTTCGGCTCGGCGGTGCCCTCGACGCGGCACTGCTCGACCGCCCCGGAGCAGCCCGCGCCGAACACGAAGCCGGAACCCCGGGTCTGGTGCACCCAGGTCTCCCGGATCGTGGGGGAGCTGCTGTTGGCGACCACGATCCCGGCGTCCCCGGTGCCGGAGACGTCGCAGCGCTCGATCACCGGCCGGCCGGACTGGTAGACGTAGATCCCCCGGTAACCGCACTCGGCGACCGTGGTGTTCCGGATCACCGGGTCGGCGCCGAGCCGCACGATGATGCCGTCGTCGTTCACCCCGCGGACCTCGCACGAGTCGACCGTGCCGCCGGAGTCCGAGAAGACCAGGCCGTTCTGCCCCGCGAGCACGCGCACCTCGGCGGCCTCCACGGTGGAGAGATCGGTGGCCTGGAGACCCGCCCCGTAACCCGCGGAAAGACGACATTTGCGTACGGTCAGCCGCGCGCTCGTCGCCGCGACCGCCGGATAGTCCCCGGAGGTCAGGTCCAGCCCCTCGACGGTCACCTCGCCACTGAGCACGGCCAGGGCCGGGCCCTCCAGCGTGGACGCGTCGACGACGACCGTGCCCTCCTCCCCGGTGCCGCGCAGCGTGAGCCGCCGCCCGGACAGCTCGATCCGCTCCCGGTAGGTGCCGGGCGCGATGCTGATCACCGCGTCGTCCGGGGCCACCTCGAGCGCGTCACGGATCGTCGGATAGGTGCCGGGGACCGCCAAGGTGCTGGCCACGGGGTGCTCCTTACTGCGCGTACGTGTGGTCGAGGACGCTGGCGGCGACTTTCTTCACGTCATCGGCCCGGTCGGCGGGTGCGGTCATCCGGAGCACGACCTCCCGGTTCAGCACCTGCTCGACGGCGGTGCGGGTGAAGCCGACGTAGACCAGCCCGAACTCCGGCTTGCCGTTCACCGAAGGGTTCTCCACCCAGGACTGCACCGTGGTACCGCCGGTCCACCGTAGACCCCAGGCCTCTTCCCGGGCGCGCAGGGCCACACGGGTGGTGTTGTCGCAGACGGCCGGGCAGGTGCGGTAGAAGATGTCGCCCCCGGCGGTGATCGTGTCGCCGTCGAACGCGCCGCAGCGGTAGTGCACGGCGGCGTCCGCCTTCTCGGCCAGCACGCACTTCCAGCCCTCCGGCGTCTGGAAGCTGAAACCGAGACCCTCCAGCCCGCTGACCTCGGTCGCGCCGGCCTGATCCCCGAAGGTGGGCCAGTTGTTGTCGGGCCACTCGTCCGGCTCCGGTGACTGACCGGGCGCGGCCGGTTGCGTGCTCGGCAGCAGCAACTGGGCATCGGTGAAGGTCACCGGCCCGCTGCTCGCCACCGGCGCCGGCTCGTCGTCGCCGACGCTCGCGGCGGCCACGATCGCCGCGCCGCCGGCGGCGCCGACGAGCAGCGACACCAGGCCGACGATCAGCAACAGGAGGCGGCCGGGTCGCGGTGGGCTGCCCATTCCCCGGTACGGCGCAGGAGCCCCGGAAACCGGCACGGCCGAGACCGGCTGGTCGAACGAGGGCAGTCCCGACGTCGGCAGGCCGGACACCGGCGCCGCGGACACCGGCTGAGCCGGATCGGTCAGCACCGGCCGGAGCGGCTCGGTGGGCGGCTCGCCCTCCACGGACGGGCGCGACTCCGTACGTACCGAATCGGGTTGGTGATCGGTCGCCATGCCGGCGGCCGACAGCGTCGCCGGCACCGCACCCACCGGGGTCAGATCCTGCCCGAGGACCGTGAAGATCGCGCCCGCGTCACCGTCGGAAGCGACCCAGGGGCGCTCGCCGGCAAGATCGGAGCCGGTCACGGCCAGCCGATCGGTCTCGGACGCGGCGAGCGTCTCGGTGGCCGCCG
Source organism: Actinoplanes sp. NPDC020271 (assembly GCF_044388125.1). Taxonomy (NCBI): domain Bacteria; kingdom Bacillati; phylum Actinomycetota; class Actinomycetes; order Micromonosporales; family Micromonosporaceae; genus Actinoplanes; species Actinoplanes sp. NPDC020271. The sequence goes on along the minus strand of NZ_JBIRWQ010000001.1, from coordinate 556,861 downwards.
CGAAGGCGTCGCGCCACCGGCTGTCAGCCGACGCCAACTCGTTGAGCCGGGCGACCGTCACCGGTCGCCCCTGCTCGTCGGCACCCGACCAGACCTCGCCGACCGTGCAACTCGACAGCTGGTGCTCCAGGCGGTAAGAGCCAGCGGTGGGCATCTCGTCTCCGTCTTCGTTCGCGTCCCGGTGGCGGAGGGGAGCCACCGGCAGGAGCGCGAAGCTTAGCGCGGGCGCTGCTGCCGGAACGCGCCCTTGCTCGGCCGCATGTTCTTCGGGATCGCGCCCTTCGGCATCTGCGGGCGGGCCATCAGGGCGCCGAGACGCTTGTCCAGCGCATTGACGTCCTTGCCGGTGAGGTTGCGGGGCAGTCGCAGCATCGTGGTGCGCAGCTTGCGGACCGGGAGCTGGCCCTCCTCGCTGCCGATCACGTAGTCGTAGAGCGGCGCGTTGCCGATCACCTTCGACAGACGCTTGCGCTCCTGGCCGAGCAGGGCCTTGACCCGCTGCGGGTTGCCCTCGGCGAGCAGGATCACGCCGGGCCGGCCGATCACCACGTGCACCATGTCGAACTGCGTGGTCGAGCTGGCCGCCGGGCGGACCCGCCAGTCACCGCGCATGTTCTCCATCAGCGAGGCCGCCGCGCCGGGCTGGCCCTCGGCCACGTTCATCATCGCGGTGTTCGACCGCAGATTCAGCACGATCAGCACGGCCAGCAGGGTGACCAGCACCCCGACCGGGATCCAGAGCCAGCCCAGGTTCAGTGCCGCGACCACGGTCAGCGCGACCGGGATCAGCACCGCCGCGATGACCAGTGGCACGAACCACTTGTCCTGTTTCGCGGTGAAACTGAACACCTGGCCGATCTGCTTCAGGCGCTCGAAGAACGACACCTTCTCCTGGGGTTTTGCCATAGCCGGAAAGTGTAGTCAGCCTCAGGTACCTTACGGCGTCCCGGGCACCCGGGCGCGTCCTCGTAAGGCAGGGCCGGGCCCCGGGACGAGGCGCCGGCCCATGCCCCGGGCCTGCCGTCGGGCGAAGAGTCGACCTCGACGACGAGTCGAGGAGTGCGAAAGATGACCTGCTCCCCGGCGAGCACACCCGCCTGCACACGCGCTACGCGGAGGCGATCGAGGCCGGCCCGCGGCTGCTCCCGCCGGGCCGCGCCGGCTGAGCTCGCCCACCACTGATTCGCCGCCAACAACCATGCGAAAGCCCTGGTCACTGCGAAACTCGCGGCCGACGAGGCCTGCCGGCGATTTGCGTACGGGGAGAATGCGCGACTCCTCGACCGCGTCCTGGAGCCGTGGGACCTGGTGCCGGCCGCCGCCGAGCTGCTCGGCAACCGGTCACCTGGACCTGCTGGCGGAGACCGCGCTCGCCGCGATCCGCTCCGGTGAGATGCGGCGGGCGCCGAGCCTGACCCGCGCGGCCCTCGCCGACCTGGACGCCTACGCCGAGCCGGTCCGCGCCGCACCCCGGCCGCCGTCTCCTGGGATGCCCGTCGAACCGTGCCTCGGGTTCGCGCGCTGACGACCTGAGCCCCCACGGGCGGACGATCGCGGCCGGCGAGTGTGCGCGGCGGGCTGCTTCGGGCGGCGAGCCGGAGTGGCCGGGCTGCTCGAGGTGGCGAGTGCGCTGGGTGGGGCCGTTGGGCGCGAGTGCGTGCGGGGTGCTGAGCCGGCGTGGCAGGGCCGGTCCGGGCGGGCTGTTGGGCGCGAGTGCGTGCGGGGCGTGTCGGGGTGCTGAGCCGGCGTGGCAGGGCCGGTCCGGGCGGCCGGGTTCTTCGTTGCCCGGTGGGTGCAGGGAGTTGCCGCCCGGGGGCAAAACGGCAGCTCAGCGCTGGGCGGGGAGCGGGCGGCCGGGGGCACGACGGCGAAGGCTAATCCGGCTTGGCGGGTGCCCGATATGGGTGGCCGTCCAAACAGCCTAGGGAGCAGTCATGCACGACAAGTTCCGTTCGTCCCTGGGGGGTCGATGATGGATGACGCCGTTGACATGGCCTATCGGATGGTCGAGGCGTTGTTCGGGCCGGGCGCCGGAATACCGTGGTGGGCCTGGCTCGCGCCGATCCTCATCGTGTTCGCCCGACTGATGTATCCGGTGATGTTCCCCGAGGCGGCCGCGGCCGAGGCGGAGACGGATCGCCGGCTCGCCGAGTTCCGCCGGGAACGCGATGACCGCGGCAAGGACGACGACAAGGGCAAGAGCAAGGGCAAGGCGAAGGACAAGAAAGGCAAGAAGGGCAAGAAGTGATCGCCCGCTTACCGGCTCGCCGCCCCGGCGATGCGCTACCGGCCCCGGTCGAAAGGACCGGGGCCGGGCAACGAATCAGGGGCGAGGATCAGCCCCGAGCGTCGAGCGCCTGCTTGTAGAGCCGCCCCGCCCGGTAGGACGACCGGACCAGGGGCCCGCTCATCACCCCGGCGAAGCCGATCGCCTCGGCCTCTTCGCGCAGGGAGACGAACTCTTCCGGCTTGACCCAGCGCTCGACCGGGTGGTGCCGCGGCGTCGGCCGCAGGTACTGCGTGATGGTGATCAGCTCGCAGCCGGCCGCGTGCAGGTCGCGCAGGGCGGCGGAGATCTCGGACCGTTCCTCGCCCATACCGAGGATCAGGTTGCTCTTGGTGACCAGGCCGGCGGCCCGCGCCTGGGTGATCACGTCGAGGGAGCGCTCGTAACGGAAACCGGGCCGGATCCGCTTGAAGATCCGCGGGACGGTTTCGACGTTGTGCGCGAGGACCTCGGGCGTCGCGCCGAAGACCTCGGCGAGCTGGGCCGGGTCGGCGTTGAAGTCGGGGATCAGCAGCTCGACGCCGCAGCCGGGCTGCAGCTTGTGGATCTGGCGGACGGTTTCCGCGTAGAGCCAGGCGCCGCCGTCGGGCAGGTCGTCGCGGGCCACGCCGGTGACGGTCGCGTAGCGCAGGCCCATGGTGGCGACGGACTCACCGACGCGCCGGGGCTCGTCGGCGTCGAACTCGGCCGGCTTGCCGGTGTCGATCTGACAGAAGTCGCAGCGGCGGGTGCACTGATCACCACCGATGAGGAAGGTTGCCTCGCGGTCTTCCCAGCACTCGTAGATGTTGGGGCAACCGGCTTCCTGACAGACCGTGTGCAGGCCCTCTTTCTGGACCAGCCCGCGCATCTGGGTGTATTCAGGACCCATCTTCGCCTTGACCTTGATCCACGGCGGCTTCCGCTCGATGGGAGTTTCGGCGTTGCGCGCCTCGATGCGCAGCATGCGGCGGCCCTCGGGAGCAATAGTCACGCCCCCGAGATTACGCCCGCGACGGCCCGTCGCGACGCATGGGCGACGAGGCTCACGTGACCTTACCTGTGACCGCTGTCACCCATAACGGCCGGTATGGAAATGCAGCGCGGAAAACCCGTTGAACACTCGTCGAGTACGGGTTTAACGTCCGGACCTACGGCAGTGATGGGACCGAGTAACGCCCCGATCCGCCGGCCGAGAGAGCCACCGGCAGCTGTGATGGTGGCCCGAGCGCCGGGGCGCGAAGACACCCCGGAGCCGGGCAGTGCAAGAGGCGCCCCGTGAGTTCGGGCGCGAAGGTGCGGTGGTACCGCGAGGATCCCGCTCGCCCGCACCTGTCTGGGGCCGCGTTGCCGCACCAGAGGAGGTACCGAGCCGTGCAACGCGTCCTCTCCACCGAATTGGCCACTCACCCGTACGAGAAAATCCGGGTCGAGGGCTGGGTCCATCGGATCCGCCGTCTCAAATCGGTGAGCTTCCTGATCGTCCGCGACGCCGCCGGGCTGGCCCAGGTGGTGGTCACCGACCCGGCCCTGATCCGGGCCGGCGAGGAGAGTGTCGTCGCGGTCGAGGCCGTGGTCACGCCGAACGCGCAGGCGCCGGGCGGCGTGGAGCTGACCGAGCCGGTGATCCACGTGCTCGCCGAGGCGGACCCACCACCGTTCGAGCTGCATCGGCCGACGCTCGCCGCGAGTCTGCCCACGCAGCTGGACCATGCGGCGCTGGCGTTGCGGCATCCGTCGCGCCGGGCGGCGTTGCGGATCTCCGCGGCCGCGACCGCCGGTTTCCGCCGAACGCTGGAGGAACAGCGGTTCGTCGAGATCCACACGCCGAAGATCGTCGAGTCGGCGACCGAGTCCGGCGCGAGCGTCTTCGAGCTCGACTACTTCGGGCGGCCGGCCTATCTGGCGCAGTCGCCGCAGTTCTACAAGCAGATGATGGTCGGCGTCCTGGAGCGGGTCTTCGAGGTCGGGCCGGTGTTCCGCGCCGAGAACAGCGACACCGCGCGGCACCTGACGCAGTACACGTCGCTCGACGCCGAGATGGGCTTCATCGCCGGCCACCGCGACGTGATGGTCACGTTGACGGCCACGATCGCCGGGATGTTCGCCGAGGTCCAGGACCGATGTGGGTACGAGGTTCCGGCCGTCCCGTCCGAGATCCCGGCGGTCCACTTCACCGAGGCGTTGCGGATCGCCGGCGCGCCCGACGACGAACCCGACCTGGCCCCGGCGCACGAGCGGGCGCTGGGCGACTGGGCGTGGCGGGAGCACCGTTCGGAGCTCGTCTACGTGACCGGCTACCCGATGCGCAAGCGCCCGTTCTACACCCACCCGGACCCGGCCGACCCCGCGTACGCCAATGGCTTCGACCTGCTTTTCCGGGGTTTGGAGATCGTCACGGGAGGTCAGCGGCTGCATCGGCACGCCGACTGTGTGGCCGCGCTGCGGGCGGCCGGCGAGCCGTTGGAGCCCTATCGGGGCTATCTGGAGGCTTTCCGGTACGGCATGCCCCCGCACGGCGGCTGGGCGATCGGCCTGGAGCGCCTGGTCGCCCGGCTGATCGGCGCCGCGAACGTCCGCGAGGTCACGGCGTTCCCGCGTGATCCGCACCGGGTGGCGCCCTAGCCGTAAGTTGGCCGGGTGCTGATCGATCTGGACGTCGCGCCGCCACCGGTTCCCGTGCGGAGCCGGCGTCCGCCGTGGCGCACGATCCGGGTCGTGGTCGCCGCCGCCGTGCTGCTCCTGCTCGACGGCGCGGCCGTGGCTCCCCGCCCGGTGGTGTTCCCGCAGGTGGCCGCGACCGGTGCGGAGTCGGTGGTGAGCTCGACGCTGACTCCGGAGGCACTCTTCACCGCGCGCGAGGAGGACGACGGCGTGACGGTCGTCGCGCGGCCGCTGGTCGCGGGAGGCCCGTCCTGGCAGGCCGAGGCCCGGGGGGTGGCCTCGGACGGCGTGGAGCTGTCCCGGTCCGGCTCGGTGCTGGTCGTGCGGGACGGCGACACCCTGCGGGTTCTCGACGTGGCGACCGGCCAGGAGCGCTGGGCCGTTCAGCAGGAGCTGACCACGGTCCTCGGCGATCACGTGCTGATCACCGGCGAGGAGGGCGGGGTCCGGTTCGCCGATCTGGAGACGGGCCGGGTGCGGTGGCGGCAGCAGACCTCCCCGGCCGAGGCCGCCCTGGATTCGAGCGGGCGTTTCCTGTGCCTGTTCGACATCGACTCGACCCTTCAGGTGCGCTCGGTGACGGACGGGCGGCTGCTGGCTCAGCGGACCCTGGTCGACCTGTCGGAGACCCTCGGGCCGACGATCGTCGGTGACCGGGTCTACCTGCTCGGCGCGTCCACGGTCATCGCGCTGCGGCTGGACGACCTGACGACGGCGTGGACCGGGAAGCCGCTGGTGCTGACCCCGACCGTGGTCGCGGCCTGCGGTGACCTGATCTGCGTCCGCGCCCGGTCCGGGGTCAGCGGGCTCGACCCGGCGACCGGGGCGCTGCGCTGGACCGGGCCCGGCTGGGTGGGCTGGTCGAGTGACAGCAGCTCGGCCGGACTGGCGGGTGGCATCGCCCAGCGGTCCGACGGGAGCAACGCCGTTCTCGACCCGGCGACCGGCGGGGTCGTGCGTCTCCTCGGGCGGGGCCGGGTCGCCGGGGACCTGATGCTGCGCCTCGACGGCGACCGGACGCAGGTCACCGACCTGCGCACCGGCCGCCTTTACGGCACGCTGACCGAGGTCGCGCCGTACGGCTGCACGGCGGCCGGAGACTTCCTGGCCTGCCGCAAGCACGGCGGGATCACGGTCTGGAAGATCGTCAGAACAGGGTCGTGAGGTGCCGCTCGACGACCGGCATCACCTCGGCGACGGTCACCGGGCGGCCCAGCTCGGCGCTGAGGGACGTCACGCCGGCGTCCCGGATGCCGCACGGGACGAACCGGTCGAAGTTCGCCAGGTCGCAGTCGGCGTTGATCGCGAAGCCGTGCTGGGTCACCCCGCGCGACACCCGGATGCCGATCTGGGCGATCTTGCGGTCGAGCCCGCCGTCGGTGGCCCGGACCCAGGCGCCGCTGCGACCCTCGACGCGCTCGGCGGTCACGCCGAACTCGGCGCACACGTCGATCAGCATCTGCTCGGTGCGGCGCACGTAGGCCACCACGTCGACCGGGTCGGGCAGCTTGATGATCGGGTAGCCGACGAGCTGACCCGGCCCGTGCCAGGTGAGCTTGCCGCCGCGATCGACCTGGACGACGGGAGTGCCGTCCCACGGCAGGTCGGCGGGCTCGGTGCGCTTGCCGGCGGTGAAGACGCTGGGGTGTTCCAGCAGGAGGATCGTGTCCGGACGGGTGCCGTCGGCCACGGCCTCGTGCAGTCGCTTCTGCTCGTCCCACGCGTCGCGGTAATCGACCAGCCCGGGGCGCAGAACGGTGAGTACGGATGCTGTCACGACGGCCAGCCTAGCTCCGTACTCACCGGTATCTAACGGTCGACGGGGTCGACTCCCCGCCGGATGCGCCACAGCAGCACGCCGCCGACCTCTTCCGGCTCGCCGAGCAGGTCCCGGGCGGTCTCCTCGACCGCGGCCCGGTTCAGCGTCTGGTGGTCCGAGCCGGTGATCTCCGGCGCGAGGAAGACCGCGTCCAGCCCCCAGTACTGGAAGTCGGCCCGGGCCTGGGCGCGATCGGCGTTGCTGAGGCGGGCGACGTAGCCGTACCAACCGGCGCGCAGGAACAGCCAGTCGGTGGCCAGCGGCGGGGAGCCGATCCGGCCGCTCTGCTTCTTGCCGTCCTCGCCGGTGGTCTGCGGGCCGAGGAAGTAACCGTCCGGGATCTTGAACTGCTGACCGCCCCGGGCCATCGTGTACGCCTGCCACCGCTGCCCGTCCGCGGTCACGTTCATCGCGAACGGCAGGGCCGAGAGCGCACCGCCCTCGGGCACGTACTTCTTCCACAGCCCGTCGGCGATGAACGCCGGCTCGGGCGCGCGGTGCTGGATGCGGAGCGGCAGGGGAATGATCGGCAGCAGGCTGACCACGACGGCCGAGGCGAGCGCGGTGTTCAGCAGTCCCTGGGACGGGCGCTTGGCCAGCAGGTGGTCGATCAGCAGCGCGAGCAGGATGCCGAACACCCCGACCACGCCGAGCGCGAACCGGCTCGGGAGGGCCGAGTCGAAGAGCGGCAGTTCCTTCAGCGCCTTGTACGGCAGCGGCACCCCGCTGTACGAGTGCTTGTTGAAGTGCAGCACGGGGCCGAGCGAGAGCACGAAAAAGAACAGCCCGACGATCCCGACGGCGCGCAGCGTGGCCCGGCGCCCGGGATCCGCCTGCCGCCGCAGCAGCACGAACGCGGCGATCATCAGGAGCACCAGGGGCACGCCGAAGAACGACGTCTCCTCGGTCCGGTTCGGCGCCACGTCGGCGTGCCAGCCGAAGAACCCGCCCAGCGAGCGGCTCGCGAACGACAGGTACGCCGCGGTGTCCTCGGCGAAGTACTCCTGGTTGAAGCCGGTCCCGGAGAACGTCTGCGGGCCGGCGAAGTGCATGTAGAGCGGGTAGGCCAGCAGCGCGCCGGCGACCACCGCGGTCACGCCGAGCGCGGCCATGACGGTCTTGAACGCGGCCTCGGCCTCGTCGCGGACCGCTTTCGCGATCGACCACATCACCACGAAGACGGCGCAGCCCAGGGCGGTGAAGAACAGCCCCTCGGCGGCGATCGAGAAGCCGACCGCGAGCAGCAGGCCGAGCACCAGGCCGTTGCGCAGCCAGCGCAGGCGGCCCTGCTCCCGCAGCTTCAGCACCTGCCAGATGACGACCGGGGCGACCCAGCCGGCGGTCCAGTTCAGGTGGCCGTTGGCGTGCGAGATGAACCCGGGCGCGAACGCGCAGAACAGCCCGGCGACCGCGGCCGCGATCGCGTTGCCGACCAGCCAGCGGCGCAGGAACATGTACCACGCGAAGGCCGAGCCGGCCAGGTTCAGCGTCAGCACCGTCACGAAGCTGATCTGCGGGCCGGCGAAGTGCGTCACCGGCGTCATCAGCACCGTGTAGACGGTGATCGACGTGTTCGCGGCCAGATTCACGCCGAGCGGCGCGTTCAGCAACTGGGCGAAGAACGGATCGGAGCCCTGGGTGACGGTGTAGTACCCGTACCCCATGAGCCACTCGAAGAACGCCTGGTCTCCGACGTTGTCGGCGAGGACGTGCGTGAACGGGTCACGCCAGAGACCGCTCGTGACGTACACCGCGAACGAGAGCGCCACGATGGCGAAACTCAGGTGCACGGGCCATTCACGCGGCTTGGCGCCGGGCGTGGTGGCGGACTCCGAGGGAGGATCGGCGGACGCGGCGGGGGCGGGGGCGGCGACGGACATCACGCGCAGGTTAGCAGCGCCACCTGTAGTTCAGTGGGTCATCCCCGGTTGCGGTTTCAGAGCCGCCACCAGAGCGGTCTCGATGTCCGGATACGTCCAGGAGAACCCGGCGTTGCGCAGAACGCCGGGTATCACCCGCTGGCTCCGCTGCGCCTCACCGGCCAGTTCACCCAGCGCCAGATCGAGCACCGGACCCGGCACGGCCAGCAGCGCCGGGCGCCGCACCTGGCGGGCCAGCGCCCGCGTGAAGTCGAGATTCGTGCACTGCGCGGCGGAGACCAGGTTGACCGGGCCGGCCAGGTCCTCGCGCTCCATCAGGAACTCGGCGGCGCCCAGCCAGTCGGCCAGCGCGATCCACGACATCCACTGCCGGCCCCCGCCGATCCGTGCGCCGCCGCCCAGCTTGAAGACCGGCAGCAGCGGTTTCAGCAGCGAACCCTGCCGATCCAGCACCGGCGCGGTGCGCAGCAGCACGACCCGGACCCCGGCGTCCTCGGCCGGGCGGGCGGCCGCCTCCCACACCCGGCACAGGTCGGCCAGGAACGTGCTGCCGGCCGGGGACTCCTCGCTCGCCTCGCGGTTGCCGGTGTCGCCGTACCACCCCACCGCGGAGGACTGCAGCAGCGTGCGCGGACGATCGGTCTCGGGCAGCTTCGCCAGCGCCCGGGCGATCGTGTCGGTGGTGTCCAACCGGCTCGATCGCAGCACGTTCTTGTAACCCGTCGTCCAGCGGCGCCCGCCGACGTTCGCCCCGGCCAGGTTGATCACCACGTCGGCGCCGGCCAGCTCGGCCGGATCCAGCCGGCCCTGCGACGGAGTCCAGGTGATCTCACCCGGGCCGGTGGGCGGCCGGCGAACCAGCCGATCCACGTCGTGGCCGCTCTGACGCAACCGTTCGGTGAGACGGGCACCCAGGAAGCCGGAGGCGCCGGCCATCACGATCCGCATGAACTCGATTCTTTCCCGGAAAAGATTCAAACCAAAACGACTTGGGGGGTACGCCATAACGGCGTACCCCCCAAATCTTCAGGTCTTGACCCCGCCCGGTCCGCATCGCGCCCGTCGATGTCGAGGGTGCCGGAAGCGACTAGGCGAAGCCGTGGTCGTTTCCAGCACCCTCGACATCGACCCCTAGGGGCGCGATGCCCGCCGAGCGGAGCGAGGCCGTGTTACAGCCCGAGGTCGGCCTCGAAGTGCCCGCCCTCGAGACGCTCCTTCAGCGTGCCCAGGAAGCGGGCCGCGTCAGCACCGTCCACGATCCGGTGGTCGTAGCTGAGCGCCAGGTAGACCATCGACCGCGGCACGATGATCTCGCCCAGCTCGGGGTCGTTCACGATCACCGGGCGCTTGACGACCGCGCCGAGACCGAGGATGCCGACCTGCGGCTGGTTGATGATCGGCGTGTCGAAGAGCGCACCCCGGCTGCCCGTGTTGGTCAGCGTGAACGTGCCGCCACCGAGCTCGTCCGGCCCGATCTTGTTGTTCCGGGTGCGGTCGGCGACGTCCGCGATCCGCTTGGCCAGACCACCCAGGTTCAGGTCACCGGCGTCCTTGATGACCGGGACGACCAGGCCCTTCGGCGCGTCCACGGCGATGCCCAGGTGCTCGGCGCCGTGGTAGGTGACCGTGCCCGCCTCGACGTCGATCGAGGAGTTGACCACCGGGTGCTGCTGCAGCGCCTCGACCGTGGCCAGTGCGAAGAACGGCAGGAAGGTGAGCTTCACGCCGTGCTTGGCCTGGAAGTCGGCCTTCGCCTTGTTCCGCAGCGTCGCGATCTTGGTGACGTCCACCTCGACGACCGTGGTGAGCTGCGCCGAGATCTGCAGCGACTCGACCATCCGGCGGGCGATGGTCGCCCGGATGCGGGTCAGCTTCTCGGTGCGGCCCCGCAGCGGGCTCGGCTCCGGCTTGGCCTTGGTGTCCTGCGCCGGGGCGGCGGCCGGAGCAGCGGCCGCGGGAGCCGGCGCGGCCTTGGCGGCAGCGGCCTTCTCGGCGGCGTCGAGCACGTCCTGCTTGCGGATCCGGCCTCCGACGCCGGTCCCCGTCAGCGCGGACAGGTCGACGCCCTTCTCGGCCGCCAGCTTGCGGACCAGCGGGGTCACGTAACCGGCGTCACCGGCCCCGTTCGCCTTGACCGTCTCGGCGGCCGGCGCGGCCGGCTGCTTGGTCTCGGCCGCGGCGGCCGGCTGCTTGGTCTCGGCCGCGGGCGACGGCGTCGCGTAGGACTCGCCGACCGGCTGCGCCGGAACGGACGGAGCCGGCTTCGACTCGATGATCGGAGCCTCGGCCTTCGGCTCCGGCTTGGGCTCGGCCTTCGGCTGCTGCGGCGCGGGGGCCGGAGCCGGAGCGGCGGCCGGCGCGGACGACGCCGAGCCGACGATCGCCAGGACGCCACCGACCTCGGCGGTCTCGTCCTCACCGACCCGGATCTCCAGCAGCGTGCCGGCGACCGGCGACGGGATCTCGGTGTCGACCTTGTCGGTGGAGACCTCGACCAGCGGCTCGTCCACCTCGACGGTGTCGCCGACGGCCTTGAGCCAGCGCGTGACGGTGCCCTCGGTGACGCTCTCGCCGAGCGCCGGCAGCTTCACCTCGGTGCCCTCGGCGGAACCGGCGGCCGGGGCGGCGGCGGCCGGCGCGGCCTCGGCCTGCGGCGCGGGCGCCTCTTCCTCGACCGGCTTCTCGGTCGACGGCGTGGTGTCCTCCTGCGCGAGCTCGGGCTCGGCGGCGGCCGGGGCGTCCTCGCCCTCTCCCGCGATGACGGCCAGCTCGCTGCCGACCTCCGCGGTCTCGTCCTCAGCGACCACGATCCGGGTCAGCACGCCCGCGGCCGGCGACGGGATCTCCGTGTCGACCTTGTCGGTGGAGACCTCGAGCAGCGGCTCGTCGACCTCGACGCGCTCGCCCTCCTGCTTGAGCCAGCGCGTGACGGTGCCCTCGGTGACACTCTCGCCCAGCCGCGGCATGGTTACCGATGTCGGCATTTTTCCCCAAACTCCTTAACGCTGCTTCTCGAAGCGATGGATTCAGCTGTGCGCGTGCAGGGGCTTGCCCGCCAGCGCCAGGAAAGCCTCGCCCAGCGCCTCGTTCTGCGTCGGGTGGGCGTGTACGAGCTGGGCGACCTCTTCCGGGAAGGCCTCCCAGTTGTAGATCAGCTGGGCTTCGCCGACCTGCTCGCCCATGCGGGCGCCGACCATGTGGACGCCGACCACGGGGCCGTCCTCCACCCGGACCAGCTTGACGAAGCCGGCGGTCTTGAGGATCTGGCTCTTGCCGTTGCCGCCCAGGTTGTAGTTGTACGACGTGACCTTGTCGGCGCCGTACTTCTCCTTGGCCTTGGCCTCGGTCAGGCCCACCGACGCGACCTCGGGGTCGGAGTAGGTGACCCGCGGGATGCCGGCCTCGTCGATGACCGCCGGGTTCTTGCCGGCGATCTCCTCGGCCACGAAGATGCCCTGGGCGAAGCCGCGGTGCGCGAGCTGCAGGCCGGGCACGATGTCGCCGACGGCGTAGATGTTGCCGACCCCGGTGTGCAGGCGCTCGTTGGTGATCACGAAGCCGCGGTCCAGGGTGATGCCCTGCTCCTCGTACCCCAGGTTCGCGGTGGACGGGCCACGGCCGACCGCGACCAGCAGCACCTCGGCCTCGAGGGTCTCGCCGCCGGCGATGGTGACCTTCACACCGTCCGCGGTCTTCTCGACCTTCTCGAACGGCTTGCCGACCTTGAAGTTGATCTTCCGCTTCCGGAAGGCGCGCTCGACCTGCTTCGAGATGTCCTCGTCCTCCGCGGCGACCAGCCGGGGGAGGGCCTCGATGATGGTCACGTCGGCGCCGAACGACTTCCAGACGCTGGCGAACTCGACGCCGATCACGCCGCCGCCCAGCACGATCGCCGAGGACGGGACCCGGTCCAGCTTCAGCGCGTGCTCACTGGCCAGCACCCGGGTGCCGTCGACCTCCAGGCCGGGCAGCGAGCGCGAGTAGGAGCCGGTCGCCAGGATGACGTTGCGGCCGGTGTAGCGCTGCCCGTCGACCTCGACGGTGTCCTTGCTGACCAGCTTGCCGGCGCCGGCCACCACGGTGATGTTCTTGTTGTGGGTCAGCAGGCCGGTCAGGCCCTTGTACAGGCGGCTGACGACGCCGTCCTTGTAGCTGTTCACCCCGGCCATGTCGATGCCGACCAGGTCGGCCTTGACGCCGAACTGCTCGCTCTCGCGCGTCTGGTCGGCGATCTCGGCCGCGTGCAGGAGCGCCTTGGTCGGAACGCAGCCGCGGTGCAGGCAGGTGCCGCCCAGTTCGGCCTTGTCGATCAGCGCTACGGAGAGGTCCAGTTCGGCGGCCCGCAGCGCGGCCGCGTACCCGCCGCTGCCCGCGCCGAGAATGACGATGTCGAAGGTTCCGCCGTTCGGCTGGCTCACGTTGACTCCAGTAGTCGAGTCGTCGCCATGTGGGTCACACAATGGAAACGGTCACAGTCCCGTCTCGGACATCTTGTCACTTGGAGACCCGCTCAATGCAGCCAGGTGCCCCAAGACACGTCGGCTCGTCGTACCCTTGCGGCATTCAGCGCGAGGAGGAGCAGTGGCGTGGTTTCGGCGTCGACCCCGTACCGGTGGTCCCGGCGGGCGGCGGGTGGATCAGGCCGATCTGGAGCACCTCACGGATTTCGTCCGCTCCCGCCGGGGTGTCGAGGCGTTCGTCGAGCCCCGGACGACGGTGACCGAAACCACCGTGTTGCTTGTGGCACACGACGGCGAATGGACCCGGCGGCGCATCGAGTCGCCGGAGGTGGCGCGCCGTTTCGCGCACCAACTCTCGCTGCCCATCTATGACGTCCGGTTGCTCGGTTATCCGCAGCGGATGCGCGATTACAACGCCCGGCAGAAACGCCGCACGGCCTGAACGAGCCGGGCGGCGTGCGCAGGGTTGGGGGGGGGGGGGGGGGGGGGGCGGGGGCGGGGGGGGGGCCCCCCCCCCCCCCCCCCCCGCCCCCCCCCCCCCCCCCCCCAACCCTGGATCAAAGGTTTTCCACCAGGTGGAGGAGGGTGCGGATCGGCACGCCGGTCCCGCCCTTGGTCCAGTAACCGGTGGCCTCGCCGGAGTGGTAACCCGGTCCGGCGATGTCGATGTGCGCCCACTCCACGCCCGGCTCGACGAACTCGCGCAGGAACACGCCGCCCTGCAGCATGTGCCCGGCCCGGTCCAGGTTCGCGTTCGTCTGGCAGATGTCGGCGATCTCCGACTCCATGCCCTTGCGCACGTCGTCCGGCAGCGGCATCGGCCAGGCCGGCTCGCCGACCGCGTCCCCGGCCGTCTTGACCAGCCCGGTCGCCTCCTCCGAGCCCATCAGGCCGGCGATCCGCTTGCCCAGCGAGATCACCTGGCCGCCGGTCAGCGTGGACGTCTCGAACAGGTAGTCCGCCCCGTCCTCGCAGGCCCGGGCGATCGCGTCGCCGAGCACCATGCGGCCCTCGGCATCGGTGTTGAAGACCTCGACCCGCTTGCCGTTGTACATGGTGATCACGTCACCCGGCCGGTACGCCGACCCGGACGGCATGTTCTCCGCGATCGCCAGGTAGCCGGAGACGGCCACCCCCGGCTTGACCGCGGCGACCGCCAGCATGGTGGCGGCGACGGCGGCCGCACCGGCCATGTCCGACTTCATCTCCCACATGCCGGCGGCCGGCTTGATGCTCACGCCACCGGTGTCGAACGTGATGCCCTTGCCGACCAGCGCGACCCGCTTCGGCTCGGTCACGCCCTCCGGGGTGTAGGTCAGCTTGACCAGCCGCGGTGGCGCCTCGGAACCCTGGCCGACCGCCACGATCCCGCCGTACCCTCCGGCCTTGAGCTGCTCGAAGTCGAGCACCTCGACGGCCAGCCCGACCTCGGTGGCGGCGGCCTGCACCAGGTCGGCGAAGGGCGCCGGCTGCAGCAGGTTCGGCGCCATGTTCACCCAGTCGCGGGCCTGACGCACCGCGCGCCCGACCACCTCGGCCCGGGTCAGCTCGGCCCGGGCGGCCTCGTCGGCGGCGTCCGGCACGTGCACCTGGAGCGCGGTGACCGGCTCACGGCGGCCCTTCTGCGGCTTGGTCTTGTAGCCGGCGAACCGGTAACCGCCCAGCAGCGCACCCTCCAGGACCGCGCGCAGCACGCGCGGCGCGTCCTCGTCGTCGGGCAGCGGCAGCGCCAGCGCGACCGTGGCACTGCCGGCCAGCGAACGGACCGCCGCACCGGTGCCCCGCCGCAGCGTCTCCAGCTCAGGTGACGCGCCGGACGGCTCGTCGCCGAGGCCCACCGCGACCACCAGCGGCGCGGCGATCGTGCCGAGCGTGGCCAGCTTGGTCACCTCGCCGGGCGCTCCGGTCGCGCCGAGCAGGGCGAGCGTCGAGGTCAGCTTTCCGTCGAACGCGGCGGTGATGCTCTCCGCCCCGGGCGCGGGAAGCAGGGCGCCGTCCTGGTCGGGCTGGCTGTGCAGGCCGATGACGATGGCATCGACCGCCAATTCGGCCGGGTCGGTGTCGACCAGGCTCAGGCTGGGCTGGGTCACTCGGGCTCTCCGCGACGTTCTGGGCCGGTTCCGCCGGTGGGCGGTGCTCCCGGCTGGTGGGAAACACTTGGTATTCCCCGCGACTCTAACCACCCCCAAGGTCACCGGTAAGTTGAGTCTCATGTCTGCCGAGTTTCTCCGCTCCCCGCTGCACGAACGCCACGTCGCGCTGGGCGCGAAACTCGCACCCTTCGGCGGGTGGGAGATGCCGTTGGAGTACGCGGGCGGTGGCGTCCTCAAGGAGCACGCCGCGGTCCGCTCGTCGGCCGGCGTCTTCGACGTGTCCCACCTGGGCAAAGCCCGTGTCCTCGGGCCCGGCGCGGCCGGCTTCGTGAACTCCTGCCTCACCAACGACCTGGGCCGGATCGCCCCCGGCAAGGCGCAGTACACGCTCTGCTGTGATCCGTCCGGTGGGGTCGTGGACGACCTGATCGCGTACCTCTACGGCCCCGACGACGTGTTCCTGATCCCCAACGCCGCGAACACCGCCGAGGTCGTCCGCCGTCTCGCCGCCGCGGCGCCCGCCGGGATCACGGTCACCGACCTGCACCGCGACTTCGCGATCCTCGCCGTCCAGGGCCCGGCCTCCGCCTCGATCCTCGGCACGCTCGGCCTGCCCGCCGACCACGACTACATGTCGTTCGCCAACGCCACCCTCAGCGGGGTACCGCTGGTCGTCTGCCGCACCGGGTACACCGGCGAGCACGGCTACGAGCTGGTCATCCCGTGGGACGCCGCGGCCACCGTGTGGGACACGCTGATCGAGGCCGGCGTCCGCCCGTGCGGCCTCGGCGCCCGCGACACGCTGCGCACCGAGATGGGCTACCCGTTGCACGGCCAGGAGTTGTCCCTCGACATCAGCCCGGTCCAGGCCCGCGCCGGCTGGGCCGTCGGCTGGTCCAAGCCGGCGTTCTGGGGCCGCGACGCGCTCCTCGCCGAGAAGGCCGCCGGCCCGCGCCGCACCCTCCGCGGCCTGGAGTTGACCGGTCGCGGCGTCCCGCGCGGCCACATGCCGGTCTTCGCCGGCGACCGCCGCGTCGGCGAGACGACCAGCGGCACGTTCTCGCCGACGAAGAAGGCCGGCATCGCGCTCGCGCTGATCGACACCGATCCGGCCCTCCCGGACGGCGAACTGCTGGAGATCGACATCCGCGGCCGGCGGATCGAGGCCCGCCTGGTCAAGCCGCCTTTCGTGGAGACCTCCGTCCGCTGACCCGGCAAGATCAAGTTCAAGATCTTCATGTCCCCTCCGGTCTGTGGTCCAGGCCGTCGCTCCCGCGGGGACCCTTGCGGGCCTCGCAGGGCCGTGGCCGGCCCAGAACGCGAGACCCCCAAGGGCGACGTCCGTGGGTGGGCACGGTCAGAGCGACGAACCGTGGACGTTCAGTGAAGGGTGAGTGCCACCAGCGCGAGCGTCGTGGCCACCTCGGCGCAGGCGCCCAGCACATCGCCGGTGATCCCACCGAGCCGCCGCACACAGTGCCGGAGCAGCAACAGCACGGCCCCGAGCGCGACGATCATCGCCACCGGTCCCTGCCACGGGCGGCCGGTGATCGCCGGAACGGCGGCGGCCGCGACGAGCAGCGTGGCGCCCAGCACGACGGGGGAGGGAACCGTGGACGCCACCATCGCCCCCAGGCCCTCCGGGCGGGCCGGCGGGACACCCCGGCGGCAGGCCAGTGAGATGGCCAGCCGTCCGGTGGCCCACGCCACGACGATCGCCCACCAGGGGACAGTCGCGATCGCGGCGGCCTGCACCAGCACGGTCGCCGCGAGAGCCACCACGCCGAACGGCCCGATGTCGGGCTTTTTCATGATTTCCAGGGCGGCCGGGCCGGACCGGTAGGAGCCCAGCGCGTCCACCGTGTCCGCCAGCCCGTCCAGATGCAGCCCACGGGTCAGCAACGCACCCAGTGCCACCGTGACCCCACCGGCGACCAGCCCGGGAGCACCCAACGCTCCCAGCCCCTCGGAGACGCCCGCCAGCACCAGCCCCAGCACCGCCCCCACCATCGGCGCCACGCCCATGGCGACGGCCGCGGTGGACCGGTCCACCCGCCCCGCCCGCAACGGCAGCACGGTCAACGTGGTGACCGCCAGCCGTACCCCGTCGAACACCCGGTTCCCCGGCTCCCCGGTCACCAGCGGCCGGCCGGCGATGTGGTCACGAGCGGCCACCGACCGGCGGAGCGGCCACCTTCACCGACCGGCGGAGCGATCACTTCACCGACCGGCGGAGCGATCACTTCACCAGCTCGCGGAGCGACCACGTCACCGACCGGCGGAGTGATCACGATCGGCCACCGGCCGGCGCAGCCGTCACGAACGGCCGCTCACCGACCGGCGGGGTGATCACGAGCGCCCGGCCGCGCCGTCCTCGGCACCGTCCACACCCGTACCGCCGGAGGGGTTGCCGAAGCCGCTCGGCAGCACCGTCGTCGGCTCCTCCTCGTCGATCCCGTCGTCGTAGCTGTCGTCGAGGCCCGGCGCATACTCGTCCAGGTCGTCGGAGAGCCCGCCGTCGCCCGGCTCGTCGAGCAGTGCCGGATGCACCGGCAGCGCCGCCGCCAGCCCCAGCACCGTCCGCAGCAGCGGCAGCGCCGCCAGCGCGTTCGCCCCTTCGCCGAGGTCGAGGCCGAGCTCCAGGACGGGCGTCAGGCCGAGCACGTCCGCACCCTGCTTGACCAGCGCCAGCGTCCCCGCCTCGGGCAGCAGGCACCAGTGCCGGGTCTGCCCGGCCAGGTCCCGGGCGATCAGTCCGGCCGCGATGCCGAGCGGCCCGTCCAGCAGCACCGGGATCCGCCGGGCGGTCGCCCCGAGCAGCACCCCGGTCGCCACGGCCAGGTCGAGCCCGCCGATCTCGCGCAGGATGTCGTGCGCCCCGCGTGGTTCCTGCCGGATGCGGTGCAGCGCGTCCCGGACCGCGGCGCAGCGCAGCATCCAGGCGTGGTCGTCGAACCGCCCACCGGGCTGCAGCACCCGGGGCAGGGCCGCGGCCGCCTCGGCGCCGGTGGTCGCGGCCAGCACCGCGGTGGCGACCGCTTCCACGCCGACGCCGATGCCGGCCAGCAGCAGCGCGTCGCGCCCGGCGTCGGCGGCCTCGTCGGCGAGCTGCCAGCCCTGGCGCAGCGCGGCGTCGACGGCGTGGGCCTCGGTGACCGGGCCGTCCTCCATCGCGCCGGAGGACCGGACGCGCAGCACGGCGATGTCCGCACCGGCCTGCCCGGCGAGGCGGCCGAGGAGGCCGGTGCCGAGTTCGGTCTCGGCCACCCGGCGTTCGACGTCGAGCGGGTCGGCGCCGGCCGCGGCGTCACCGCCGTGCCGGCCGGAGATGACCACGACCCGGACCGACGACCACGGCTGCGGGGTGATGCTGTCCTGGGTGCCGGCGGCGAACTCGACGGCCTCGCTGACCCGGCCCAGCCCGGCGCCGGGCAGGTCGATGCGCTCCAGTCGCTCGCGGGCGTCGGGCCCGGCGTCGCTGTCCGGCAGCGGCAGGTCCATGCCCGGCTGGATCCTGGTGAGGCCGGAGGCGACGAGCGGCAGGCTCATCGTCATGCCACCCAGCGCGTCGGCGACCGGCGGCAGCGGGTCCTCGGCGGCCGGCGGCGCGACGACGGTCGCCTCGACCGGCGCGGCGACGAACACCGGGTCGGCCGGTGGCGTGACGAAGACCGCGGGCGGCGGGGGCGGCGCGGGTGTCGCCGCGGCGACCGGCGTCGGCCGAGGCCCCGACGCGGAGGTCGGAACGGGCACCGCGGCCACCGCGGGCCCGTCGGCGGCCGGCAGGCGCTTCAGCCAGCTGGGCTGCCCGGCGACGACCAGCACCACGCCGTCGCAGGCCTCGGCCAGCGCCTGGTTCGTGGTCCCGAGCGCGTCGGCGAAGGCCCGCCCGACCGGTGTGACCGGCACCAGCGACAGCCCCACCTCGGGGCTGACCAGCACCACCCGTGCCTCGCAGGCGCGCACCGCGGCGGCCAGCGCGGCCACGTCGGCCTCGTCGTCGTTGGGCTGGCGGGCCGGGTCGAGCACCGCGGCCACCCAGCCGCCGAGGTCGTCGACGAGCAGCGTGTCGTCGGGCTTCGCCTCGGACAGCAGCTCGGTGAGCCGGGCCGGGTCGGCCCCGGTCTCCTCGGTCGACCAGGACTGCGGCCTGCGTCGTTGATGCTCCTCGATCCGGCCGCGCCACTCCGGGTCGTCCTCACCGCCGACCGCGGTGGCGACGTACCGCACCGCGGGCGCGTCCGCCACCAGCGATTCGGCGAACGCGGATTTGCCGGAGCGGATCCCACCGAGCACCAGGACCGTGTTCCACCGATCTTCGGACATGCCCCGTACCTTAGAGCCGGGTCGCACACGCGCACGCCGTAGGGTGGAAGGCCACCGACGTACGACATGAGGGGGCAGCTGAATGCCGTGGAGTTGGCGGTATGAGGACGTCGACGGCAAAGCGGTCGACGGACCGGCCGAGACGTTCAGCAGTCAGGCGGATGCCGAGTCCTGGATCGGCCAGGAGTGGCGGCAGTTGCAGGCCGCCGGGGTCAGCACGGTCACGCTGGTCGAGGACGACCGGGTCGACTATCAGATGAGTCTGCAGCCGGCGGAGTGACGTGACCTACGAACCGGTCTACACGCGCACCCCGCGGAACGCGTTCGTCCCCAGTCCGGTCTTCGTCGGCATCGTCGCGATCTTCGCGGTGAGCGGCGTGCTGCTCTGGACGAGGTACGGCAACGTCGGGTTCGACGCGTTCCTGTTCGTCGTCTCGGGCTGGCTGGTCTCACTCTGCCTGCACGAGTACGCGCACGCCGTCGCGGCGTACTTCTCCGGTGATCTGACCGTGGCCGACCGGGGCTACCTGCGGCTGAACCCGTTGAAGTACACGAGCCCGCTGCTCTCCATCGTGCTGCCGGTGGTCGTGGTGATCCTCGGCGGCATCGGCCTGCCCGGCGGCGCGGTGTGGATCGATCACCGTTACATCAACAGCAAGCTGAAGGATTCGCTGATCAGCGCGAGCGGGCCGCTCACCAACGTCATCCTGGCGGTGGTGGCGGCCCTCCCGTTCATCGTGGGCCTGGGGCCGGACATCGTCGAGGTCGGCAGCCGGGCGTTCATCACCACCGATCACCCGGAGTTCTGGCAGGGGCTCTCCGTGGTCGCGTTCCTGCAGATCACCGCGAGCGTGCTGAACCTGCTGCCGATCCCGGGGCTGGACGGCGGCAGCATCCTGCGGCCGTGGCTGAGCCCGGCGTACCGGCGGGCCTGGGACACGTTCGCCCCGTTCGGTTTCCTGCTGCTGTTCGTGGCGCTGTGGCAGACCAGCCTCGGCGACTACTTCTCCCGGCTGGTGACCTGGATCGCCGAGGGGCTGCAGCTCTATCCGGATCTGATCGCGCGCGGCCTCGACCTGATGCGCTTCTGGAGTTGACGGGTGGCCGGCCCGGTCACGGGCCGGCCACCCCTCACGGGTTACGGCCGCTGGGCCGGGCTGGTCGTCAGCGCGGGGTCCCGCGTCACGATCGGCTCGACGATCTCGTCGATCGCCTTCAGCAGCCCGTCCTCCAGTTTCACGCCGGACGCCTTCACGTTGTCCCGGACCTGTTCCGGCCGGGACGCCCCGATGATCGCCGCGGAGACGTTCGGGTTGCTGAGCACCCACGCGATCGCGAGCTGGCCCATGGTCAGCCCGGCCTCGTCGGCGAGCGGCTGCAACCGGGCGACCGTGTTCAGCACGTCGTCCTCCAGCCAGCGGGCGATGAACCCGGCCCCGGACTTCTCGTCGGTGGCCCGTGACCCGGCCGGCGGCTGCTCACCCGCCTTGTACTTACCGGTCAGCACTCCCTGCGCGAGCGGCGACCAGACGATCTGCCCGAGCCCGAGCTCCATCGAGGCCGGCACCACCTCGGCCTCGATGACCCGCCACAGGATCGAGTACTGCGGCTGGCTCGACACCAGACGGATCCTCAGTTCGTCGGCGAGGGCTTTCGCCGCGCGGATCTGCGACGCGTCCCACTCGGACACGCCGATGTAGTGCGCCTTCCCGGAGTGGACCACGTCGGCGAACGCCTCCATGGTCTCCTCCAGCGGCGTGTTGTGGTCGTACCGATGGGCCTGGTAGACGTCGACGTAGTCGGTGCCGAGCCGGCGCAGCGACCCGTCGATCGACGTCATGATGTGCTTGCGGGACAGGCCGCTGTCGTTGGCGCCCGGCCCGGTCCGCCAGTAGACCTTGGTGAGGATCTCCAGACCGTCACGCCGCTCGTCCTTGAGCGCCCGGCCCAGCACCTCCTCGGCGCGGGTGCCGGCGTAGACGTCGGCGGTGTCGAACGTGGTGATCCCGGACTCGAGGGCCGCGCGCACGCACGCGAGCGCGGCCTCCTCCTCCACCTGGGACCCGTGGGTGATCCAGTTGCCGTAGGCGATCTCGCTGACCAGCAGGCCGGAACGGCCGAGATGACGGAACTTCATATCTCGAACCCTATCGACTCACTAGAGAACCGGCCGCGCGTCCGGTCTCAGCCGGACGACCTCCTCGATCGCCTCGGCGCGCTCCACGTACCGCGTCTCGACGAGCGGCTGTCCCTGCCGGTCCACCGCACCCCAGCGCCCGGCCTCGTCGGCGATCAGGAACGCCGACGGGTGGATCACCACGGCCTTGTGCACCGGCGGGATCACCTGCTGCCCGGTCTGGTCGATCACCCCGAACCCGGTACCGCCGTCGACCACCAGGAAACCCTCGTCGCTGAAACCGTCGATCGGGCCGCCCACGCTGAGCACCGTCGCGACCTGCCGCCACTTCGGCTGCACGACGATCCGGCCGTGCCGGTCGACCGCGCCCCAGCCGCCGGCGCGCCGGAACAACGCCAGGCCACGGCGGAACGGCCGTACCTCCTCGAAGCTCCCCGGCACGATGAGCCGGTTCTCCCGGTCGATCGCCGACCAGCCGCCCTCGGCCTCCCGGCTCACCCAGGCCAGCCCCTCCGAGAACCGGTCGGCGGCCAGATAACCCGAGTCGGCGCCGATCAGCACCGCACCGGACGGGTCGATCAGCTCCCACGCCGTCGAGTCCGGGCGGCGCACCCACGCGACCCCCTCGGCGAACGCCTGCGCCTGGGCATACTTCGGCTCGACCGCCGCCGCGTAGCCCCACAGCCCGGCACCCTCGTCCGGCAGCGGCATCGGCGCGGCCGGCAGCTCCAGCAGTTCCTCCCGCCGCCGCGGGTAGGGCCCCCAGCCGTCCCCGGACCGCCGGGCGATCACGTCGAGCGCCAGCTCGATGCGTTCCACCAGCTCCGGGTCACGGTCCTGGCAGAGGTCCAGGGCCCGCTCGAAGCGGTTCACCGCCTCCAGGAACCGCCCCTGCTCGAACGCCGACCGCCCGGCCAGCTCGTAGATCTCGCCGCGCAGCCGAGCCGGCAGCTCCGGCGAGTCGGCCTTCGCGTAGAGCCGGTCCGCCTCCTCGAACTCGCCCCGCCACTGCAGCACGTGCGCGAGCCGCGTCTGCGCCACCGACACCATCCGCGGGTCACCGGCGGACTCGGCGTGCCGCAGCCCTTCCCGCCCGTCGGCCAGCGCCTCGTCCAGCTCCCCGAGCACCCGCGACACGACCGCGCGCAGGCTGAGCAGCCCGGCCCGGACGGCGTCCCGCTCGGCGAACTCCAGCCGGTCGCTGAGCCGGTCCACGAGATCCCACAGCCGGTCCGGCTCGTCGACCTGCTCCCGCAGCGTCTCCGGATCGAACATCCACGGATACGCCGCAAGGATCTGCTCCGGGTCGGCCCGGCGCCGGTCCGCCGGAGCCCGCTGGTCCCGCCGCTGCCTGATCGGCGCGACAGTCTCCTCCGCCTCAGACCCGGACCCATTCCCAGGTACGTCGTGAGCACCGTCCGCCGCGGCAACCGCCCCCGCGCCGACCCCCGCCGTCGCACTCTCGGCCACACCCGAAGCCGTGGCGTCCCCGCCCACGTCGGCCACCGGAGCGTCCCCGGCCTCCTCCGCAGCCGGCGCGGTCCAGGCCGTCTCGGTGTCCGTCGCGCCGACAGCCCCGGCCGCCTCGATCGCCGCAGAGCCGACGCCTCCAGCAGCCGCAGCCGGCGCGGTCCAGGCCGTCTCCGTGTCCGTCGCGCCGGCGACCCCGGCCGCCTCGATCGCCGCAGAGCCGACGCCTCCAGCAGTCTCAGCGATCTCGGCCGCGTCGACGGCCGGAAGATCAGCGACGTGATCGACGGCTGCGGACTCACTGTCCGTCCCGCCGTCCGCCGGCACCTCCACCATGGTCGGGACGGCGGCGGACGCCTCGGTCGCGGTGTTGTCGGTGAGTGCGAAGGCCGGCCCGGTCCCGTCGTGGTGGTGCGCGACGGTCGACCCCGGTTCGGACGTGTCGTGGGCGTCCCCGGACGCCGGTCCCGCACCAGCACTCACCGTGTCGGCCGAGGCGCCGCCGTCTCGCTCCCTGTCCGAGTTCTCGAGGACCTCGTCCCCCGGAGCACCCGGCGCGATCCCACCAGCAGGCGTCGCTACCGCACCACCCAGCTCCGACTCGCCCGTCGCGCTCACGGCGTCCGTCGCGCTTGCGGCGACCGGCTCGACCTCGGCAGCAGGCGTCGCCACAGTGCTGAACAGCTCCGACTCGCCCGTCGTGACCACCGCGACCGGCTCGCTCTCGATGACCGGCTCGCTCTCGGCGACAGCCGCCGCTTCTCCGGCGACCGCCTCACCCTCAACCGCAGGCGTAGCCACCCTGTCGATCGGCGGCCAGGCCGGAATGGCCGGCCCAGCCAGCACATCCGCCTCAGAGGCACCACCGCCGACGGGCCGCCCGCCCACACCGAACCCGGCCCACGAGTCAACCGGCTCGTCCGGCGAAGCAACCGCGCTGGTCGGCTCATCCCGCTCGGCAACCGCGCTGTCCGGCTCGCCCAGGAGAGCATTCACGCTGGGCTGCTCGTCGGGGAGAGCACTCACGCTGGGCTGCTCGTCAGGGAAGGCATCCACGCTGGGCTGCTCGTCGGGGAAGTCAATCCCACTGTCCGGCTCGCCCGGGACGGCATCCACGCTGGGCTGGTCGTCGAGGAAGGCACTCACGCCGACCGGTTCGTCCGCGATGACGGGCGCGATGCTGACCGGAGCGTCAACCGCCCCGAACGTCATCGGCGCCACGTCCTCGGCGACCGCCTCCGCGAGGTCCGTGACAACGGTGAAGACGGGTTCCTCAGCCTCGAGAACCGGCTCGGCGACCTCGACCACCGGCTCGCCGGCGGCGAAGGCCGGCTCGTCCACCTCGACGACCGGCTCGCTGGCAGCAACGGCCCGAGCGTCGTCCTCCACGACCGGCTCTTCGAGCTCAGATGCCGGAACGTCGGCCTCAAAGACGGGCTCCCTGTCGGGGAAGCCCGGAACGTAAGTCTCGACGGCAGGCTCGTCGACCTGGACCGGTTCCGCCGCGATCTTTTCGGCGGCAAGGTGCGCGGCCGCCAGAGGCTCAGCCGAGGCCTGCTCGTGACGTCCGGGCCGGTCGTCCGGGTCAGCCCGCTCGTGCCGCCCGTACCCGGCCTGCACCGCAGCGATCCACTCCGGAACATCCCCGCCGGGAACGTCCTCGTCCCGGGAGAGCCCGCGCCGAACCTCAGCAGCAACCGGCTCCGCGACGCTGTCCAACGTCAACCGAGGCTGCGTGACCTCGACATCGCTGACCTCAGCGACATCCTCACCCAGGCGCGCCTGGGTGATCTCAGCCTCGCCCACGCCGGTCTGAACGAGCTCGCCGGCGTCCGTCCCCAGCCGGGCCTGCGTAGTCTCTGCCTCGGACGCGTCTGCGCCCAGCGGAGGCCGCGTGTTCTCCGGCTCGGCCGCCTCTGCGCCCAGCCGGGTCTGCGTGATCTCGGGCTCGGCGGTGTCCGTGGTCAGGCGGGTCTGCGTGATCTCGGGCTCGGCGGTCTCTGTGGTCAGGCGGGTCTGCGTGATCTCGGCGTCCACGACGGTCGCCTCGGTCGCGTCCGTCTCCGGTGCGGTCTCGTTCTCCGCGTCGGCGTCCGCCGCGAACCATCCGGCCGGCTTGACGGCCTCTTCCTCGACCACGGGTTCCGGTGCCAGCGGTGAGGTGCCGGGCACGGGCGTCTCCGCCCCGAGCCCGCTCAGCGACAGCAGCCAGCCCAGCCCGCGCGGTTCCTCTGCCGCGGCGATCGGCTCTGCCGCGGTGATCGGCTCCGGTTCCACGACCGGGACCTCGACAGCAGGCGGGCCCGCGAAGGCCGCGCGCGGAGCCGTAGTCTCCGGCCCGCTGAACGGCGATCCGGGCGCCTCCGAGTAGGCGGTCCCACCGACCCCGGCAACATGCTCATCCCCAGGCCGTTGCCCAGGAACGGCGCCCTGCGCAGGAACGGCACCTTGGCCGGGAACGGCACCTTGGCCGGGAACGGCACCTTGGCCGGGAACGGCACCTTGGCCGGGAACGGCACCTTGGCCGGGAACGGCACGCTGCCCCGGAACGCCACCGACGAACGGTTCCCCCGGGCCGACCCGCCGAGGGTCGATCGCCTGAGTCCGTTCCTCGGGCGGGAACGGCACCCCACGCCGCGGCAGCGCCGCCCCGGGCCCCATCCGCTGCATGTCCACTGCTTGAGTCCGGTTGTCCGGCCCGTAGGGCCCGGAGAGATGCTCACCGCGCCGCGGGTCACCACCCTGAGGACCCCCACGTCCGGCGATCCCGGACACGGGCGCGATCCCAGGACCGGCGATCCCGGACACGGGCGCGATCCCAGGACTAGCGGCCCCAGGATTAGCCATCCCGGACACAGGTGC